>CAMBPV010000117.1 GCA_945869695.1 Prosthecobacter debontii | reverse complement strand
CTCTTCAGAAGGGTGGGGGGGGGAGTGTTGCGCGAAATGATTCTGAAGATGAGTCGATGCGTAATTCAGTAAAGCCTTTTGGCCTGCTGCGAGCAATGGCCCGCGGATCAGACGAAACAGCCACGCTTTTCTACCGGATTTCTGAAAATTGTCACGATCATTCTTCGGAGTGCGGGAACTAAATGTGAAACGCACAGCGGCGACTCCGAGCACTGCTGCGCCGACGATCCACGCGGTGCGATGCTTTGCCAAACTCCGACTTAGGATCGAGGTCGGTGAGAGCTGATCCGATGCCCGGGCGGAGTGGTGCACGAGGTCCAGTCTGGCACGATCGAGGTCAGCCACGGCTCGCGCCTTTGAATCACTGATGGTTAGCTCTGGCTTACGCATTCCCGGTCACGCTGACATTGATGAATGGACTCCTCAAAAAGCCGGAGACCCTTGGCGACGGACCGCAGACGAAGCAAGCAACCCAAACCAATCAAAAGGTGGAGACCGCCCAGGGAAGCCGCCACGATCTTCCATGAAAAACCACTGAACTCTGCGATCAAAAAAACCGCCACCGGTGTCAAAAGCAGCCAAGCAAACACCAAAAACACGAGGGCAGTGACGGCCAGGACCGCGAGCCGACTGAGCTTTTGCCCGGCTTCTTGCGCTTCGATCTGAAAGAGTCGCGCCCTCGCTTCCATGTAAAGCAGGCCCGCCTGCGCGAGACCTCGCACACCGGAAGGTTCTGGTGTCTCCTGATGACTGGCGGTTTCCATGGAGAGCGCTGCCTACTTCCGCAGCACCAGGCCGACAAACAAGCCGACACCAAAGGCGGTGAGGATGGCTTGGATAGGCTTCTCACGCGCAAACTTTTCAGCCTCAGATTTCAATTCAGAATAGTGATCACGCGCACCGCTGAAAGCCTCACCGGCGTATTCGCGATATTCCCCTGCCTTTTGCTCGGCGGTGGCCTTGAAATGGGAGGCTTTGTTCTCAGCTGCGGAGCGGAACTCGTTTGCCTTCTGAGTGGCGGCAGCCCGGAGCTCCTCCGCTGCTTTCAGTGCACTGGCTTTCGCCGCCTGAAAGGGATCCTGTCCGCTTGCAGCGCCAAATGTGTCCGGAAGATTTGAATCAGTCATAGATCGATCAGTATGCCCGATGTGGCGTTCATGGCGAGGGAAAATTTACCCGATCCGACTTGAAGAAGCGTTCACCCTTTTTCTGAATGAAATCAAACCGTTCCCGAGGTTGCGTTCGTAAGAGTTTGGGTTGATCTTCCGCCCCCTTTTTCACATCCACCCACCTCTCCATGAGTGCTTCGTTACCTGCCCGCGCCAATTTGGATCTTCTCGACCTCAAATATGAGGACTGGAAAAGAGATGCTTCCACCGTCGAGCCGACTTGGGCTTCTTTCTTCGAGGGCTTTGAACTGGGCATGGCGCAATTGGCCGCAAAAGGCAAGGCGGGCGCAGCCCAGGCTTTGACCGCAGATTCGACCGGAGCGCTTTCGGAAGAGACGCTCAACTTCCGCATGAAGGTTTCAAATGCGATCTCAACTTTCCGCGAGTTGGGGCACTTGGGCGCGTGGTTGGACCCCCTCAGGAGTGATGCCCCGTCGATCCCGGCCCTGAACGCGGAAGCGCTGGGCTTCAATGAAAACGAGCTTTCCCAAGATGCGCAAACAATGCTTTTTGCGGGAGGTCGGGCGATGAAATTGAAGGAGATGCTGACCGAGCTTCAGCGGATCTATTGTGACCGAGTCGGTTATGAGTTCATGCACATCCACAATCCGGAGGTGCGCAACTGGCTCCTCGCGCGGGTCGAGACGGCGCAACCAACGCCAACTCCTGTTGTCGAGCCGAAGGATGCCCTTCGCTGGCTTTTGGAGGCGGAGACTTTTGAGAAGTTCCTTCACCGCCGATACGTTGGGCAGAAGCGTTTCTCCGTGGAAGGTGCTGAATCCTTGCTCGTCGCGCTCGAGACGATCCTTCATGATTTGCCGTCGCATGGCGGACAGGAAATTATCATGGGCATGGCGCATCGTGGACGTCTGAGCGTCCTGGCCAATTTCCTTCGCAAGCCCTTGGAAGTTTTGTTTTACGAGTTCTCGGAGAACTACGTGCCCAACATGGTAGCGGGCGATGGAGATGTGAAGTATCACCTCGGATTCGAAACGGTCCGCCAAGTCTCCGGTGGGCAAACCGTGACCGTTCACCTCGCAGCCAATCCAAGCCATCTAGAAGCTGTGAACCCGGTCGTGGAAGGCAAGGCGAGAGCTCGCCAGCGCTTCTTGGATGACACGGTTCAACGGAAAAAAGTCCTCCCGATCTTGGTTCATGGCGATGCCGCCTTCGCGGGTCAAGGCGTCGTGGCCGAGGTGCTGAATCTTTCCCAGCTCCCTGGTTATCGGACCGGCGGCACCATCCACATCGTGGTGAACAATCAGATCGGTTTCACGACGCTGCCGGCCGACGCCCGCTCGTCCAATTACTGCACGGACGTGGCCAAGATGATCGAAGCGCCCGTTTTCCATGTGAATGGTGACTGCCCTCTCGAGGTGGCTCGTGTGGCGAAAATGGCCTTGGATTTCCGCCAGACCTTCGGCCGTGACGTGATCATTGACATCGTTTGTTATCGACGTCACGGACACAATGAAACGGATGAGCCCGCTTTCACCCAGCCAAATATGGCGAAGTCGATTGCAGCTCAGCCCTCGACCGCGACTCTCTTCCGTCGTCAGCTGGTTGCAGCAGGAGCGTTGACCGAAGCGGAGGCGGATGCGCTGGAAGCGGAATTGATTCAGGAATTGGAAGAGGGCTTTGTGGAGTTATCCCAGCGTGAGACAAAGGCTGGAGGAAATCCCTTTGAAGGTTCCACCGCTCAGCCTCAGCAGTCTTACTGCTATGATCAAGTTTCCACGGGAGTGCCGACGGATCGTTTGCGTGAACTAGGCCTCCGCCTTTTGGAGTCGCCTGAAGGTTTCAGACTTCACCCGACGATCGCAAAACGTTTCCTGGCAGCGCGCAGGAAAGCCATCGAGAGCGGGGAAGGTATCGACTGGGCTTATGGCGAGGCACTCGCTTTCGCCTCTCTTTTGACCGAAGGCCATGGCGTCCGACTCTCCGGACAGGATAGCCGACGCGGGACCTTCAGTCAGCGGCACTCCGTGTTCTATGACACCGAGACTCGTGAGCGCTGCATTCCTCTGAAGAATCTCTCCCCAGACCAGGGGTTGTTTTGTGTTTACAATTCGTTCTTGTCCGAAGCTGCCGTCCTTGGATTTGATTACGGCTACTCCCTTCTCGCACCAAATGTGCTGATCTGCTGGGAGGCTCAATTTGGAGATTTCGTCAATGGTGCCCAAGTGATCATTGATCAGTTCATCGCCAGTGCAGAAAGCAAATGGCAGGAGCCGAGCCACCTGGTTCTCCTTTTGCCTCACGGCTTCGAGGGCCAGGGTCCAGAGCACTCAAGCGCACGGCTCGAGCGTTTCCTTCAGCTGAGCGCCGGTGGAAACTGGCACGTGTGTAACTTGACGACACCTGCGCAGTATTACCACGCCCTGCGTCGGCAGATGAAGCGCGGTGCGAGGAAGCCGCTCATCCTGATGACACCCAAAAGCCTTCTGCGTCATCCGGCCTGTGTTTCCAAACTCAACGACATGGCCGAGGGCACTGCCTTTAAGGAACTGCTCGATGATGAAAATCTGGCTGTTGCGCCGGAGCGAGTCACACGGCTCATCTTTTGCTCCGGGAAAGTCTACTACGACCTCCTAGCCTACCGAGCCGACAACAAGATCAAGAATGCGGCGATCATCCGCATCGAGCAACTTTATCCCTTGCACTACGAAATGTTGCGAGCCATCGCGGCACGCTATCCGCGCGCTCAGAAAAAGTGGATCTGGTGTCAGGAGGAACCTGAAAACATGGGCGCATGGAGTTACATTCGCAATCGCTTGGAGGACATCTCCAGACATCCGGTCCGATATGCTGGCCGTGAGCGCGGATCGAGCCCCGCCGCAGGCTCAAAAGCCATCCATGTGCTCGAGCAGGAAAAACTGGTGGACGCCGCTTTCTGCGTTTAAGGCCTCGGATTCACTGACCCTCAATTTTCATTACCTCACTCAAACCTCATGGCAATCGAAGTTAAAATTCCCGCACTTGGTGAATCCATCGCTGGTGGTCAAATCTCCAAATGGCACAAAAAAACTGGTGATTCCGTCGCGATTGGCGATGTTTTGCTGACCTTGGAAACGGACAAAGTGGCAGCGGAAGTGACCGCCGAAAGCAGCGGTGTCCTGACCACCCAAAAGAATGAAGGGGATGAGGTCGAGGTCGGGAGTGTGGTGGGCACCATTGACCCTGCTGGAGCACCCGCTGCGGCGGCACCTGCACCCGCGCCTGTTACGGCTCCCGCTGCGCCAAAGGAAGCTCCGGCACCAGTGGCCGAAGCGCCCAAGCCTGCGCCCCAGCTGAAGGTTTTGCCCAAAGTGGAGGAGCCCAAGTTGCCGTCTCCAGCTCCTGCTTCGGGTGGCCGCTCGACACGCAAAAAGATGACGCCTCTGCGGAAGAAGATAGCAGATCAACTTGTCTCGGCCCAGCGGACCGCTGCCATCCTCACCACGTTTAACGAGTGTGACATGACCAATGTCATGGCCCTCCGCTCGAAGCTACAAGACAGCTTCGTGGCCAAACACGGGCTGAAGCTGGGTTTCATGTCCTTCTTTGTGAAGGCAGTGGTCGATGCGCTCAAAGCTGTCCCTCAGGTCAATGCGCGCGTGGAAGGGGACGAGATCATCACCAACCACTTCTATGACATCGGTGTGGCTGTAGGCACGGAGAGGGGGCTGATCGTCCCTGTCGTGCGCGATTGTGACAATAAATCCTTTGCGGACATTGAGCGGGAGATTTTGGGTTACGCCCAACGCGCGAAAGAAGGAAAAATCCAGATCGAAGACCTCACGGGTGGCGTCTTTACCATTTCCAACGGCGGTGTTTATGGTTCGCTCTTGAGCACTCCTATCCTTAACCCTCCGCAGAGTGGTATTCTGGGGATGCACACGATCCAACAGCGCCCGATGGCCATTGATGGTCAGGTGGTGATCCGCCCGATGATGTATCTGGCCCTGAGTTATGACCACCGTGTCGTCGATGGAAAAGAGGCCGTCACATTTTTGGTGCGTGTGAAGGATTGCCTCGAAAATCCGGCGCGTATTCTGGTTGGTGCGTAGCGAATTCGTTAAAGTGTGTTAGCGTTGTGAAGTTCCTGATTCGTCAGGCACCCATGCAAACCGTATCTCCAAGCTCCAGCCACTCCGAGGCTTTTCATCACAAGCCTTTCGTTTGGCTTCGAAACAAACTCCTTGCCGGCATGGCTCTCGCCTTGCCGATCATGGTGACCTATTGGATCCTCGAGTCTGTCTATGGTCTTCTGAAGGGCTGGAGTGAACCGATGCTCATTTCCGCAGCGGGGATCGTGAATCGGTTCGCGGGTTCGACCGTTGTAGATCTGGATTCCGACATGTTCCATCAGATCACCCGATTTGTTGGAGTGCTCATTCCTCTCCTCGCTTTTGTTTTTCTCGGTGTCATGGCGACCAACTTCATCGGCGTCCGCATCGTGCAGGGGATGGATCGGCTGATGCTCAGCCTGCCGGTTGTCTCCTTCATCTACAAATCGCTCAAGCAAGTGATTGATGCCTTCAAGGGTTTCGGCACCAAGCAAAATTTCCAACGTGTGGTCTATGTGGACTATCCCGTCGGTGGCATGAAAATGTTGGGCTTTGTGACCGGTCAGTATTTGGATGCCAGCAATGACCAGATGATGACGGCCGTGTTTGTCCCAGGTGCCCTTAGTCCGATGACAGGTCTGCTCTTGGTCGTCGAGGAGGACAAGGTCACAGACGCGCCTATGTCCATCGAAGATGCCATGAAACTGGTGTTCTCCGGCGGACTGGTGGTGCCCACGAGTCGGCCGCGCCCCAAAACGGAACAGTCCGAGGCATTGGCCGCCGCCGCTGCGGAAGCTGAGAAAATCACGAGTGAGGCGAGGGCCAAGGATCTGCCGCCAAACTTACCGAGAGCGGAAGACTTTGACTTTGGTGACCCGGATATTCTGGCGAGCGCCGCAGAAATTGACCATCGAACTTTAGTCGGCGCGGGTCGGAAAGGATGGACTTCAGTTTTGCCTTGGCGCAGAAGGGGCTGAGGGCGTTCCCATGGTCAGATTTGGCATGCCGGTGCTGCCGTTCATGAGTAGGCGAGTCTGAGCCCGCCCTTCTGTCTCCAAGCGGGGTGATTTGGTATTGAGAGACATCACCGTCGTTGATGCTGCGGCGATGTGCTCGCGCCCTTGTCCGATGATCTTTGGCCAGCCAGACATCACGATGATTCCAGTGTTCGGGTCAAAAACGGCTTGCTCTCCGCTGCCGCGATACACCTCCTCTTTCGGCACACCGATGAGGTGAAAATCAACTTTTCCATTCGCCACGAGCTTCTTCAAAGTCTGCGTTTCACCTGGATTCATGTGAACGATGAGACGATCGGCCTGGAGAATCAAGTCAGTGGTCTTTAAAGTCACTTTTCCGGAGAAGACGACGGTGTTTGACTTCATGTCAAAGTTCGTCGCTGCATCGGAACTGATATGATAGCCCATGGAGGTCGGCACGGGTTCAAACTCCGGCGGAGATGAAGGCTCATTTTGGACTGTGGGTATTGATTTGGGAGGGGACGAGGCTTCAAAAGCTCCCGGCAGAGAGGAGGCCACCTCCAAATCGCTGAATCCCATTGGGCGGCCTGATCGACTGGTTTCGCTTATCGGGAGCTCAGTCTCATCCGTTTCGCTGGGTCCGAATCTCTGAATCGGGGTCTTGGGCAGAGAAGTTGCGCGCCTGAGCAGCTCGGGGCCCACGGGGGATTCCATCGACATGGGCATCGGAACCGAGCGGGCGGGCTGCTTTTGCTTCATTGAATCCAGTTTCACTACCAGTGCAGACACAGTGACAAGTGCAATTTGAGCCGTGATGAAGTAGGGAGTGGCTGGCATAACGGTGGCTGTTTAGATTAACAAGAAGCATTTATATTTAACATAGTTAAAATAAAAACACAAGATTTTTCCAGTCGCGTTGCCACGAATGAGCTTCCGATAGATTTTACGGCACACGGTCGTAGGCTACCGGATGATCGAGAGAATAACCCCGGTGCTAGTGCTCACCCTTGCGGGAACTGCCTTGGCCCAGAGCGCGGAAGGGCAGCCCAAAGTCATGTTCAACCGTGACATCCGGCCCATCCTGACCGAAAACTGCTACCATTGTCACGGCCCCGACCAGAACCACCGGAAGGCCGATCTCCGACTGGACATGCGAGAAGAGGCCGTCAAACAGAAGGCCCTCATTCCCGGAAATGCCGAGGCTAGTGAGGTGATCAAACGCATCGTGACGTCTGACGACGATGATTTGATGCCCCCGGCAGACTCTCATAAAAAGCTCACGGATGCCGAAAAGGATCTGCTCAAGCGCTGGGTCGCGGAGGGAGCGGAATACCAGGGTCACTGGGCTTTTGAAAAACCGGTGAAACCTGAGGTGCCGTCCGTGAATCTTCAGGGTTTCCCAGCCCATAACGGCATTGACCGATTCATCCACCAAGCGCTCCAAAAAAAGGGCTGGTCTCCATCCCCCGAGACGGATCGGGTCACTTTGCTCCGCCGGGTCACGCTAGACCTGACCGGCCTTCCACCGAGCCAAAAAGAAGTGGATGATTTTATCAAGGACACCTCTCCCGAAGCTTACGAGCGGGCCGTGGACCGCCTCTTCAAGTCGCCCTCTTATGGAGAACAAATGGCCATGCAATGGCTGGACTATGCCCGATACGCGGATAGCCACGGTTTCCAAACAGACAGCTCCCGTTCCATGTGGCCGTGGAGGGACTGGGTCATTCAGGCTTTCAATTCCAACTTGCCGTTCGATCAATTCACGGTCGAGCAGCTCGCCGGAGATCTATTGCCAAATCCCCAGCGCTCCCAAGTCGTCGCGACGGGGTTTCATCGAAATCATCGAATCAACGGCGAGGGCGGCATCATCGACGAAGAATGGCGGATCGAAAACATCATCGACCGCGTGGACACCACCGGTGCCACTTGGATGGGCCTCACTCTGGGTTGCGCCCGTTGCCACGACCACAAATACGATCCGATCTCGCAGAAGGAATTTTACGAGCTCTTCGCCTTCTTTAACAACGTCGCGGAGACAGGCGTCATCCGCGGAGCCTCGAATCGCTCGGGAGGCAACCCGGACCCGATCATCAAGGTGCCAAATGAAGCGCAAGAGAAAGAGCTGGCTCAACTGGCAGCCACGGTGGAAGAAGCTGAATCTGCCGTGGTCACAGCCTTGCGCAGCCTCCCAGCGGACATGGCTGCTTGGGAACCTGGATTCAAGGCCAGTCTAAACGATTCCAAATCCGTGTGGGAGCCCCTCACGCCGATCAAAGTCATCTCGAATGGGGGAACCACTCTTTCCCGCCTCGAAGACGGGTCCTACCTCGCAGGCGGAAAGGTTCCGGTCAAAGAAACCTACGTGATCGACTCGAACTTCACGTCCAGCATCTTCAGCGGCCTTTTGTTGGAGGTGCTTCCAGATCCATCGCTGCCGGCGCAAAGTGTGGGACGCTATTCGAATGGCAATTTTGTTCTGAGTGGTGTCGAGGCCGAAATCCGCGCACCCAGTCTCAAGGAACCCCTGATGGTTCAATTCACCGCTGCCGAGGCTGACTATTCACAGAAGGGTTACGGTGTCGAGTCACTCATCTCAGCGAAGTCTGCCAATCCCCCTCGTCGCAAAAAGGACGCCAAGAGCAATCGTGGTCCCGGCTGGGCGGTGGATGGCCCATCCCGAAAAGAACCGAGCCGAGCCATGCTGCTCACCTCCTCGCCTGTCAGCGTCCCGCCAGGTGCCCAAATCTCGATTCGGCTCAAGCATGAGGCCATCGGCGGTCATAGCATCGGCCGTTTCCGACTCTCGTTCACAAGTTCGAATCCAGAGAGTGTGACACTGGATGGCGAAGGCGGAGCGCCTGAAAAAATCCGGAAGATTCTCGCCCTCGAAATCGCCAAACGCAGCCCGGCACAAGTCAAAGATCTGACTGCCTTTTTTAGAGCCGGATTCGACAGTCCCATCAAAAGGGCAGACTCCGCGCTGGCTGCGGCCAAGTCCAAGCATGATGCCTTTGAAGCCGCCGTGCCCAGCTCGATGGTCATGAAAGAACTCCCGGATTCACGGCCCGCTCACATCCTCCTGCGCGGGCAGTATGAAAACAAGGGTCCCGAAGTCAAAGCCGCCACCCCCGCCGTCCTGCCAGCCTTGCCCGAGGGAGCGCCGCGGAATCGGCTCACCCTGGCCCGCTGGCTTGTCTCGAAGGAGCATCCACTCACCGCCCGCGTTTGGGTGAACCGGCAGTGGGAGCGTTTCTTTGGAAAAGGTCTGGTCAAATCCAGCGAGAACCTCGGTGTGCAGTCCGATCCGCCCAGTCACCCGGAGTTGCTCGATTGGTTGGCCACCGAGTTTATAGACTCCGGCTGGGACATGAAGGCGCTGCAAAAACTGATCGTCATGAGCGCCACCTACCGGCAGTCCTCGAAGTTTAAACACCTTCCCCCCGAAGTGCAGACCCAGGATCCAGAGAACCGTTACCTCGCTCGGGGACCTCGGCTGAGGCTCTCGGCTGAGTCGATTCGAGATCAAGCACTGGCCGTCAGCGGGTTGCTCGACCCTCAAATCGGAGGCCCCAGCGTCCGCCCCTACATGCCTGAGGGAGTGTGGGATGAAACAAGCCGCTACGGCGACCTTCGGGGTTACAAGCACGATCCGAAGAATGGACTCTACCGCCGCACTCTCTACACCATTTGGAAACGGACAGCGGCCCCGCCCACCATGCTGCTTTTTGATTCTCCCTCTCGTGAAATCTGCACCGTGAAGCGCTCCCGCACCAACACCCCTTTGCAGGCCTTGGCACTGTTGAATGAGGTCACCTATGTCGAAACCGCGCGCGTCCTGGCACAGCGCATGATGTCTGAAGGTGGTCGCACTCCCGCTGAGCGCATCGGATGGGCCTTCCGCCAGGTGACCAATCGAGAGGCGACAGCCAATGAACTCAGCATTCTCAGCTCAGGTCACGCCCGCTACCTGAAACGTTATCAGACAGCACCGGAAGAGGCCCAAAAGCTCAGCCAAGTCGGTGAAGCGCCCCGCACCGAAGCAAACCCTGCCGAACTCGCCGCCTACACCGTCACTGCCAATGTGATCCTGAATCTCGACGAGATCATCACCAAGGAATAAGCCCTATGAACTGCGACACTTCCCGTTTTCTCCAGCTTGATGCTCAAGCCCAAGCCGCGCTCACCCGGCGGACATTCCTCAGGGGTTCTGCCTCAGGTCTCGGACTCGCCGCCCTCGGCTCTCTCCTCCAGCCGGAGCTCCTCAATGCCGCCTCTTCCTCCGGAGCCGTCTCGCTCCAAGGTTGGCCACATTTTCCGGTCAAGGCCAAGCGGGTCATTTACCTGTTCCAGTCTGGCGCGCCCTCACAGATGGATCTCTTTGATCCGAAGCCCCAAATGGCCGCGCATTTCGGCAAGGATTTACCCGAGTCCATCCGCAAAGGTCAGAGGCTCACCACCATGACCTCGGGACAAAAAAACTTTCCTGTCGCACCCAGCATCTTCAAGTTTGCTCAGCACGGAAAGAGCGGTGCCTGGCTCAGCGAGTTGATGCCGCACCTCAGCACCGTGGCCGATGAACTTTGCTTCATCAAATCCATGCACACCGATGCGATCAATCATGATCCAGCCATCACCTTTTTCCAAACAGGCCGCCAGATCGCAGGTTTCCCCAGCATGGGCTCGTGGCTGAGTTACGGACTCGGCAGCGAAAACAAAGATCTCCCCGCATACGTCGTCCTCAGCTCCTTCGGCAGTGGCCGTCCCGATGATCAGCCGCTCTACGATCGCCTCTGGGGCAGCGCCTTTCTCCCCACCCAACATCAAGGTGTCAAATTCCGCAACACGGGAGACCCCGTCCTTTACCTCTCCAATCCGGCTGGCATGGACCGCGCCACGCGTCGCCATTCGTTGGATGATCTGAATGCGCTTAACCAGCAGCGGCATTCCGTCGTAGGAGATCCAGAGATCGAAGCGCGCATCGCCCAATACGAAATGGCCTTCCGCATGCAGTCCAGCGTCCCTGACCTTACTGACTTTTCAAAAGAACCTCAGCACGTCATCGACCTGTATGGACCCGACGTCAAACGGCCAGGCTCCTTTGCTGCCAACTGCCTCATGGCACGTCGCCTTGCCGAGCGCGATGTGCGTTTTGTCCAACTCTTCCACATGGGCTGGGATCACCATGGCGGGTTGCCCTCAGCCATCAAAGGCCAATGCAGGGACACTGATCAAGCCACGACCGCCCTCATCAAAGACCTCAAACAACGGGGCCTCCTCGAGGACACACTGATTGTCTGGGGTGGCGAGTTTGGACGCACTATCTACTCCCAGGGCACACTCACGCAGACTAACTACGGACGCGATCACCACCCTCGCTGTTTCACGGTCCTCCTCGCCGGCGGCGGCATCAAGCCCGGCATGAGCATCGGAGAGACCGACGACTTTTCCTACAACATCGTCAAAGATCCCGTCAGCATCTACGATCTCCATGCCACCATGCTGAATCGACTCGGCATCGACTCCAATCGGCTCACTTATAAGTTCCAAGGTCTGGACGCTAAACTGACCGGAGTCGAAGGAGCCAAAGTCATCAAAAGCATCATCGCTTAGAACTCGAGGGAAGAGCACTGCCACCTTCACTGCCCCAGGGCAGGGAAGGGGCCACTCTCACACAGATCGAAATTCCGTGGGATCGGATCTCGACGCCGGTCCACTCGACTCGGGTCACCAGAGTCAGAGGAAGCAGTGATGCAGTGGAGTCCACTTTCTCCGCCAACTTCAAATCCGCTGTCCCCACGAGCCATGCTTCTTCTCCGTCCTGATCACGGAAGACCCACTCAACCTTCTTCGAAGCCGGAAGGGCTCCATAGATGAGGCCTGCCGGAGCCTCCAAAGCCAGAACACGGGAGCAATCCCAAGTCGCTCGTGCATAACCAGTCCACACCAGCCGTCGGCCCCCTTTGCCGTCCTCGGTGATGAGACGGCCACCTTCGGCCCGGGAGATGATCCTGCGCACCACATCGAGCACCTCGTTGGTCGAGGTGCCCCTCACTTCAGCCACCTTGTATGGAGTCATATAAAAGGCCGATTTTATCGGTCACTAGGCTCAGACCCCCCTCAGGCAAAACTCACTCAAAATTTCCGACTCGAAAAACACTCTCCGCTCGCGGCCGAGCTATTCTGTTCTTGAAAGTGGAGAATGCCGAATCAACAGTCCATGGGTATGAGCGATCTTCCAAAAGTGTTCGAGAAGCAACCTGTCGGCGTGGAACTTGAAGCGGGGGACCATTGGTGGTGCGCCTGTGGTCTCTCGGGCCATCAGCCGATGTGTGACGGAACCCACAAGGGCACTGGCCTGGGACCGAAGAAATTCACACTGGAGGAAAAGAAGAAGGTGTGGCTGTGCAACTGCAAGCACAGCAAAAACCCGCCTTTCTGCGACGGCAGCCACAAGGCTCTGTAGGGCCTGCTGTTTTCCACCTGCTGATGCTGAAGTTTGCGGGAATACTTTTCCCGCTCCGTACTTGTATGCACATGACACTGATGAAAAGTTTAAGCGCTCTGTATCTTGCCCTCATGCTGCCGACGGTGGGCGTGGCTCAACTGAACGATTTTGGCATCGGGGAAGGGGGCGCGCCGAATAAGGTGGTCAAGGTGACGGCCACGGTCGTGTCTGAGGTGAAGACGGCGGCTCCGGGCCAGGCTTTCCGCGCAGCGGTGAAGCTCGTGCACGCGCCCGATCATCACACGTATGGCCAAGTCCTGCCGCCGGAGATTGTGGGAAAGCCGACGACACTGAAGTGGACGCTGCCTGAGGGCTGGAAGCTGGAGGAACTGCCGTGGCCTGCGACGCATCAGATGCTCTCGACGGGTGGCAAGATGAGCGAGGGCTATGACGGCACGGTGTATCTACCGGTGAAGATCACGCCTGCGGGAGCGGCTGGCACGACGGCTGAGATCTCGGTGAAGGTCGATGCGCTGGTCTGCGATCCGAGTAGCTGCATGCCGTTCAAAGCGACGGCGACTTTAGCGGTTTCTCTGGGTGGTAGCGCGGAGGCGGATCCCGCGATGACTGAAAATTTTAAGGCGATGGAAGTGGCGAAGCCGAAGGCACCAGCGGAACCGAAGGCGGCTGAGCATTCCTTCGCCGTGTATCTGATTTTTGCCTTCATCGGCGGGCTTATTTTAAACATCATGCCTTGTGTTTTCCCTGTCTTGGGAATCAAGGTGATGGGAGTGGTGCAGCAGGCGGGTGAGGATAAACGGCAGGTGCTGCTGCATGGTCTGGCGTACACCGTGGGGATTCTGATCACATTCTGGGCTTTGGGTGCACTGGTGATCTCGCTGGGGAAAGGCTGGGGCTTTCAGTTGCAGTCGCCGACGTTTGTTTTTGGGCTCTGCGCGTTCTTTTTGATCTTTGCGCTCAACATGGCGGGTGTGTTTGAGATCGGCTCTTCGGTGATGGGTGTGGGTGCAGAGTTGCAGTCAAAACAGGGTTTGGGTGGATCATTTTTCTCAGGCTTGCTGGCCACCATCGTGGCGACGCCGTGCTCGGCTCCGTTTCTGGGCTCGGCCCTGGGTTTCGCGGTGACGCTACCTGCGGCCTCGGCGATGCTCATGTTTACGATGATCGGTCTGGGACTCGCGAGTCCGTTCCTGCTTCTGGCTTTCGCGCCAAAGCTGATCTCAGCGCTGCCGCGACCTGGAGCGTGGATGGAGAGTTTCAAGCAGGGCATGTCTTTCCTGCTGTTTGGAACGGTGGCGTTTCTCACTTGGGTCCTGACGGGGATGGTGGAAGGACAGCCGCTTTTGTTTTTGCTCTTCGGACTGGTGGTGATTTCGCTGGGCTGCTGGATCTATGGGCGCTGGGCGCTGCCGCATAAGTCGGCGAGGACGCGCACAGTGGCTTATGGCCTAACGCTCGTGGCCATCGTGGGCGGGTTGGCACTCGGCTGGCCAAAGTCTGATGCACAGGCAGATCCGAGCTCGGTAACGACTGAGGGCTCGTTGGTCTGGGAGGTGTGGTCGCCCGAAAAAGTGGCGGAACTGCGGGCAGCCAAAACGCCGGTTTTCATCGACTTCACCGCCAAATGGTGTCTGACTTGTCAGGTCAACAAGCGCATTTACAAGGACGCGGGGCTTCAGGCCTTGTTTGGAAAAAAGAAGGTCGCGCTGCTGAAGGCTGACTGGACCAATGAAAACGAAGCTATCAAGCAAGCGCTGACGGATCTTGGAAAAGCGGCAGTGCCCGTGAATGTGCTGTACCTGCCGGGGAAGGATGAGCCTTTCGTTTTCCCCGAGCTCCTGTCGGTGGAGAATG
>CAMBPV010000116.1 GCA_945869695.1 Prosthecobacter debontii | reverse complement strand
ACAATGGCGTCGGCCAGCTTGTTCCATTTCTTGCGGCTCTCGGCCGCTTTGTCTGTCTCCATGCCGTAGAAGGGCTCACCGAGCCCTCCCTCAAACATGCTGGTCACGTCCTTGCTCCATTTGGTCCCCTGCAAGTTCACAATGTCAGTAGGCTTCACTCCCCGCGCCACACACTCGATGGCCAGATCTCCCACGACCTTGCTCGATGGCGTGACTTTGACAATGTCACCACAGAGCTGATTCACCTCGGCATACGCATGGGCGATCTCGGGCCAGCGCGCTGCCATGCCCATGCCGGTGGCCTGTTCTTTGAGGTTCGTGTATTGGCCCCCGGGCATCTCATGGAGGTAGACCTCCGCGGTGCCGTAAGGCTCGGAGGTGTCGAAGGGCTTGTAGAAGGCCCGCACGGCCGCCCAGTAATCACTGAACTCCTGCGAGGCTTCGACGTCGAGCTGAGTGTCACGCGGCGTGTTCTGCATGGCCGCGACGATGGAGTTCAAATTTGGCTGAGAGGTGCCACCGGACATGGATGCAATGGCAGCATCGACCACATCCACTCCAGCCATGGAGGCCTCAATGATGCTGGAGGCATTCAGCCCGCTGGTGTCATGGGTGTGAAAGTGAATCGGGATGCCGACTTCATCCTTCAGCGCCTTCACGAGTTTCTTGGCCGCGAATGGCCGCACGAGTCCGGCCATGTCCTTGATGCAAAGCATGTGCGCACCCATCTTCTCGAGCTCCTTGGCGAGACGAACGTAGTACTTCAGATCATACTTGTCGCGCTTCGGATCCAGGATGTCACCCGTGTAGCAGAGCGTTCCTTCGCAAATGCTGGTGGTGTCCTCACGCACTGCATCCATGGCGGCCTTGAGGTTGGGCAGGTAATTGAGCGAGTCAAAGATGCGGAAGATGTCCATGCCGTTCTCGGCAGCATGTTTGATGAAGCCCTTCACCACATTGTCCGGGTAGTTCGTGTATCCGACGGCATTGGAGCCCCGGAAGAGCATTTGCAGAAGAATGTTCGGCACCTTCGCGCGGATGCTGCGCAGACGATCCCAAGGATCTTCACGCAAGAATCGCATCGAAACATCAAAGGTGGCACCGCCCCACATCTCGAGGCTGAAGAGATTCGGCGTGCGCCGCGCCACACTGTCCGCGACGGCGAGCATGTCAAAGGTGCGCATGCGAGTAGCCAGCAGTGACTGGTGAGCGTCACGCATCGTCGTATCGGTCAAGAGCAGCCTCTTTTGCTTGGCAATCCAATCCTTGCAGAACTTCTCAGGCCCCATCTCCTCCAGCAATTGTTTCGTTCCACGGGCAGGCTCGACGCGATGGTCAAACTGTGGAATCGGCGGTGCTGAAAAGGCTTTCGTGATTTGATGCCCCTTCGCATGGGGATTTCCATTCACGATGGTATCCGCCAGGTAGTTCAGCAGCTTCGACGCACGGTCTTTCCGTGCGACGAACTTGAGCAAATCAGGATTGTTATCAATGAAGCGCGTCGTGGCCTGACCGGCTTTGAACTCCTCGTGGTGCACCACATTCATCAGGAACGGGATGTTCGTTTTCACCCCACGAATGCGGAACTCCCGCAGACCGCGATCCATGCGGTCCAGCGCCTGCTGATAGGTGCGGGCAAAGACCGTCATCTTCACCAGCATGGAGTCGTAGTAAGGCGTGATCACCGAGTTCGTGGCACCCATGGCACCATCCAACCGCACACCAAAACCGCCTGGACTGCGATAGTTGAGAATCTTTCCGAAGTCGGGCGTGAACGCGTTCTCCGGATCTTCCGTGGTGATACGGCATTGAATGGCGTAACCGCTTTTTTCAATCTTCGGCTGCGTCGGCAGAGCCAAAGGCTCCTCATGCATCTGATACCCCTGCGCGATCAAGATCTGGCTGCGCACGATGTCGATGCCTGTGATCTCTTCGGTCACCGTATGCTCCACCTGAATGCGCGGATTCATCTCGATGAAGTACCACTCGCCCGATTCGTGATCGACGAGAAACTCGACGGTCCCGGCGTGGGTGTAGTTCACTTCCTTGGCCAATTTCACAGCAGCGTCACAGAGTCCATCGATGATCTCCTGCTTCACTCCATAGCTCGGTGCCTGCTCGATCACCTTTTGATGGCGGCGTTGCACGGAGCAGTCCCGCTCATGCAAATGCAGCACCGTTCCATGTTTATCCGCCAGGATCTGCACCTCAATGTGCTTGGCTTTGCCGACAAACTTCTCCAGGAAAACCGCTCCATTGCCAAAGGCGCGCTCGGCCTCGGTCTGGGCTTCATCGAGCAGTTTTTCGAGGTCCTTCGGCTCACGCACAATTCTCATGCCCCGGCCGCCACCCCCAAATGCCGCTTTGATGATCAGAGGAAAACCAATCTTCTTCGCCGCAGCGATGGCTTCTTTCCGATCGCTCACAGGTTCGTCTGTGCCTTCGAGAATTGGCACATTGAGCTTACGCGCCACATTTCGAGCCGCCGTCTTATCGCCCATCATGTCGAGAATTTTTGATTCAGGACCGATGAAGATGATCCCCGCATCCGCACAGGCTTTTGAAAACTGGGGATTCTCACTCAGGAAACCATAACCCGGATGAATCGCATCCACGCCCTTCTCTTTCGCCAGGGTCACAATGCCCTCGACATCAAGATAGGCCCCGAGAGGTCCCTTGGCTTTGTTGAGCTCGTAAGCCTCATCCGCCTTGAAACGATGCGGGCAAAAGCGGTCCTCCTGCGCATAGATACCCACCGTCGTCAGGCCCAACTCCGTGGCAGCCCGCATGACGCGGATGGCAATTTCAGAGCGGTTTGCGACCATCAGTTTTTTGATGGGCCGGATCGTGGAAGGAGCGGGTGATTTCTTGGGCATGGTGGTTGGAGAACTTAAAAGATGAATCTCCGCAGCCTCCGCCTATTTGCAAGAGGACTAGAAACGCAATGATGCATTCACTCGATGGAGGCGACTCGGACTGAAACGCCCGGATGAAGATCCACCGTGCTCCCGAGTTGTGCCCCGATTAGTTTCTTCCCCAACGGTGACGCTGGGGTTATGACGATGACTTCGGTCGCACCGACTGTGAGTTCGAGTCCGCCAGCGGCCGGACCCAGGAAGTAGTGACTCAAGCCATCAGAGCCTTGAAGACCGATGAGAGCCCCGAGGGAAATGGCGGCACCGTCTGGCATCGCCACCGCACTCAGCGCCTCAAATGCCAAGACGGCTCCTTGGAGGTCCACCACTCTCTGCGCTTGACCTCGGGCGACGTAGGACGCCTCCAAGGTTCGGGTGTCGTACTTGTTCTCGGCTCTGCTATCCGGGTCTGTCGCGGCGCTGAAGGATTCATGGGCAGCCTTGGTGAGCGCTGCCAGTTCGGACTTCAGAACGGAGATAATGTGGTCGAGGACTTCTTGTTTATTCACGGCGGCGGCGGCCTGTCTTCTGCTGCTGCCACTCGAGGTGATCAAGTCAAATCAGATGCGGCTGTGAGAATGCGGCAAGGGGGGAGGCTGACGGCGCACTGAGGGAAGAGCACAACTTCCCTCCGGACGGAGCCGTCATCGGAGATGACGACTCGTTTTCCCAGCGTTAAAGCGAGAAGTCGGTGTAGCTCTTCAGCTCCTTGATGCGTGCATCCACGTGGGCTTGCGTCACCTCTTGGATTTTCAAGGTGCTAAACGCTTCACAGGTGAAGCTGGCAGCCACGCTACCCTGAACCACCGCGGACTTCAGATTCTCAAAAGTCGGATTCGAGATTCCCTTCGATGCCAACCATCCGGCCACACCGCCGAGGAACGAGTCCCCTGCCCCCGTTGGATCAAAAACGGAGTGCAACGGATAAGCCGAGCAGGCAAAGAAGTCCTCAGGACGCTCACCAAAAAGGAAGCTCCCGTGCTCGCCACGCTTCACCACGACAAAGCGAGGTCCCTTCTCTTGGAGTCTCCGACCCGCAACCACGAGATTACTCGTTCCGACAAATTGCTTGGCCTCACTCTCATTGATCACGAGAAAGTCGATCTTCTTGAGCACGTCGTGAAGGCGCTCATTGGCGATCTCGATCCACAGATCCATGGTATCGGCGGCGACAAATTGAGGGCCGCGACATTGCTCCAGAGTCTGCAGCTGATTGTCGGGGCTCATGTTCGCGAGCACCACGATCTTCGCATCCGCCGCCGCACCTGAGATGGCGGGCTTCCAGTGCTCCAGCACATTGATGCCCACCTTCAGCGTTGTCCGATTGTTCATGTCGGCCGAGTACTCACCCGTCCAGGTGAAAGACTCGCCGCTGTTGCGCTCCAAGTTATCGAGGTTCACGCCATGTGACTCAAGCAACTCCAAATGCCCAGCCGGAAAGTCACGCCCGATGACCCCCACGATGTGCACAGGCTTGGTGAAAACACTGGCAGCCAGAGAGGCGTAAGAGGCTGAGCCACCGAGTAGGTTCTCCTTCTTTTCGGTTGGGGTGATGACGTTGTCGATGGCGACGGTTCCTGCGATGACGATGGACATGATGAGGTGTAGGTAAATGATGCTTGCCTCCCACCAAGAGTGCTCGGAGACTGCGCGCACTGTCGGGAGGGGCGGGATTATCCATTCCTCCGGCCTCGTGTCAACGCCAGAGACCTAGTCTTCCCCATGCCTGATACCCTGTAACCCATGCGCGTCTTCATCGCCATCATTGCCCTGATCATGATTCCAGTGCTCATTCTGGTTCATTTGGTCACGTACAATGACGACATGCGCCCTCGGTTGGCAGCCCAGATCGTGGCTGACTTGGAGCGGGAAGGCGTCAAAAAAGCAGTCGCCCATTTGAGTTACCTCGATGTCTTCATTTCCGGACAGGCCCCCAGCTTGGAGGTTCGTGACAAGGCCACGGAAGCCGTTTCCCACCGCCGAGGAGTGCGGCTGCTTTCGACGAATAACCGCATCAGCGTTCCCGTGCAGTTGGACATGAGTTTGACCGAGCACGGGCTCCTTCTCAGTGGCTGGCTCCCCACGGAAGAGGAGGTCCAGACTGTCCTCAAAGTCATCGGCTCCTTCCGCCCGGACTTGACCTTGGATGCCAAAAAACTGCGCATTTCCCCTCATGTGACTCACTCGGGAAAAGTGACCGAGCTCAGTCCCAATCACCCGCTCTTGGCACCCCTGATTGAGAAACTCCGCCTACCCGCAGCTCTGGCCATTACCCAAAAAGGTGCGACCTACGAGATCACCGGAAGAGTCCCCAGCGACGAGTTAAAAGACGCCATCATCAAGACGGCCGAGGCGAGCGCCCCCAGTTGGAAGATCGACGGTCAGTCCGTCATGTCAGGCATCTGCGTAACACCCGCTCCCTTCACCGAGACCGAGCCACTGCTCACCTTCATCACCAGTTTTTTCAGCACACCCACACCCGGCACCTTTTCACTGGGCGCAGGGGCACCCGCCCAGATCCAGTCCGACGCCACCACTGAGCTGAAGGCCGAGTGGATGGATCTCTTTCGCGTCCTCTCCGGCACCAGAGATTTCACTTCAGACCTTCGTGTCTTCTCCGCCCCCTACCTGCTCCCCGGCTACCGGCCTAAGACATCCCTCTCCGACAGCGAGCTTCAGCCCCTCATCACCGCATTGGCTCAGACACAGCTCTTCTTTGATCCCGCCAGCACCGAATTGGCAGAGACCGAAATCGATAAACTCAAAGCCCTGCTCCCCGCCATGCAAGTCTGCGGGCCAGAGCTCCGACTCGTCATCAGCAGCTGGGGCGGACCCGAGACGGAGAAGCCAGAAAATCAAAGAGCACGGGCAGAGTCTGTGAAACGCAAGCTTGCCGACCTCGGAATCCCGAAGGACCAAATGGAGATCGTTGAACTTGGAACCCTCTACCCCGTCCGCATCCTCCCCCCGGGAGATGAGACCGCCGCGTGGCCGCGGGTTGAGCTCCTTGCCCGTTAGCACCGCACCATGAACGCAGACCCCAATAGCCTGACTTCAGGCCCCCTCTACTACTTCCTGATCCACAGCGGGACTTTCGTTCTCCTCACCGCCTCCATCTTCTTCGTTCTCGGCCTTGCTTTCGGATGGCTCACCTGGTCGCGACATCGCAGAGCCGTCCACCGTCTCACCGGAGAGTTGGAGGGCAAAAAAGACGAGATCGCGCTGCTCAAAAGAACCTTGGCAGAGCTCACCTCCTGTCTCGCAAGTGAAGCGGATGAAGAGGAAACTCCCCCTTCTGTATCCCATCGCTACGCCGACACTCCCGACCCTGTTCTCGGCTCCTTTTTGGCAACGGCATCAACCGTGCTTCACGAGGCCGAGGCCATCAAAATGTCATCGCCTCCAAAATCCGAAACCGTCAAACCAACCCCCTTGATGATCCCGGAAGTCATCATGCCCGCTTCCACACCCTCGGCGGTGAAAGCACACCCTCTGGTGGCCAGCACCGTCCTGAAATCTCTCATCGTCGGCACACCGCCCCTCCCCGCCTCCGAGCCCGCAAAAGAAGTCTCACCTCCAGCCGCCACTCTGACCAGGAACCCCGTCGCGGGAAAGAAACAGCCCGCGGACACCTCTCCACCTTCAGACGTCATCCGACTCGTGAGCGATCCCCACCTCGGTCTCGTTTTTCGGGCACGCCCTCAGATCGTCGATGACCTCAGCCAGCTCAAAGGCGTCGCCTCCGGTATTGAAAGTCGGCTGAATGAGCTCGGTGTTTACACCTTCAAACAGATCGCCCTCTGGAGTGACGAAAACATCGTCGAGTTCTCCCGACTCCTCTCCTTCAAAGATCGCATCCATCGCGAGCAGTGGGTCGATCAGGCCCGCGAGCTGCACTTCCACACCTACCACGAGCGCTTGTAAAAAGCAGGCGGGCTTTGGCCCCTTCCCTCATCTCTCGTCACCCTTCCTTCAGGCCCTTGTTGAGGCCCGACCCGATGTTCGGGCCAGGTGACTTTTTGTTTGCTTCTCAAGCGATTTGACATCGACTTGACAAGTGGCGGAGCGGACGGGACTCGAACCCGCGACCTCCAACGTGACAGGCTGGCGTTCTAACCAACTGAACTACCGCTCCGGACCATTTGAGCCCGCATCCTAGCGGAGCCCAATCGCTGCCGCAAATGGAAATATCATCCGCAGCAAGTTTTTTCCCGCTCACGACTCACTCTTCGGCGCAGGCGTCGTTGACACCGCGATGTCATCAAAATAAATCGGCGTCTCCGAGAACGGACTTCCCCAGATCGCACACTTGCCTTGCGCCTTCAGATCCGTGGCCGTGCTCTTCAGTTGCGGCTCCTTTGGCTCCTCGCCATCCGCCTGCCACGCCTTGCCTTCGATCACCCACTCCGTCTCTGACTTCTTGCTCACCACCAGACTCATCTTCGTCCACGCATCCGAAGTCCACACATAAGGCGTCGTGGCCACCACCTCATTGGCAAAACTCAGCTCCAGCTGCTTCTTCGCCAGATTCAGCATCAGCCGGTGTCCACTCAGCCCATGCACACTCACGCCCACTCGCGGAGTGCTGCGTCCCCGCTTGGTCGCAAAGACCCGCGCCTGAATGCTCGCAGCTCCCCGGGACGATTCGCCGATCTGAGCCGTCGCATCCGTGATCGGCTCCGGCGCGATCATGATCGCCTTACCGCCGTCCTTCGACGCGATCTTGATCGTCCCATCCACCACGAACACCTCTTTCGGCACCTCCCCCTCCGCCCAGGCTTCGCAGTCAAAGCTCGCCTTCTTCATCTCATCCGCCGCATAGCCACACGCAGCCAGGGCCAGTAAACAAACCGTGATCTTTTTCATCATGTCCATTCAACGCAAGGTCTGAAACTCATCTACCACTAACCTTCAGCGCACCGGCTCTTTCATTAGAGCCAGCGCCTCCAGGGCCGACGCATCCTCATGCACGATGGCCGCCAGACTCCGCGCGATCGCGGGCGGATTCTTGTGCTGCCAGACATTCCGCCCGATCGCCACACCCGCTGCACCCGCCGTCATCGCATCCTCCACCATCTTCAAAAGGCCCGCGTCATCATTCATCGCCGCACCGCCCAGCACGATCACCGGCACAAAGCACTGGCCCACGATCCTTTTAAAATCCTCCATGTTTCCATCCGTCGGAAACACCGTCTTCACCACATCCGCGCCCAGCTCAGCCGCCAGTCGAGTCGCAAACTTCACATTCTCCACCGTGTATTTCGCCGTTTGCCCCAGACCAAAAGGCAGTGCCTCCAAAATCACCGGGATATCCGCTTCCAGGCTCAGGGTGATCAGATCCGCGCAGTCCTGCATCGTCTCCTTCTCATTGGCGGCTCCGGGATAAATCATATTCATCACCGCATTGGCACCCACCATCTCCGCTTGGTCCACCCCATACATCCCGATGCTACCCGCCCCGTCGCCCGTCGTCCGCGTGTTGTAAACATCCGTCCGCAGACAGATCCCCTTCCCTGCCAGCGAGTCCGCCGCGCGCATCGCCACGCCCAGATTCATCACGTAGCCATCCACAAACTGATTCACACTCTCGATCAGCGCAAAAGGGTTCTCCAGCCCCGGCACCGGCACGGCGACCGCGTGGTCGATTGGCAATATCACGGTCTTCCCATGGCGGAAGAAAACTTCTAAATTCTCCTGTCGGCTACTCATAGTTTATTAATTGGGCCAGACCCATCGGAGGGACAGCCCCCCGTGTAAAGCAGGTTTTGCCCTCACCCGAAAAGCGAACCCCGATCGCATCCATTTGAGCTGAGTTCAGATTCATAGTTGGGTGCGGTTGAGAGATGAATTGGGAGGAGCGAAAAGCCCAATCCGTTAGGCCCCTCTCCCATCTGGGTTGTTGGAACCACCCAGCCGGGTGTGTGGGCACACCCAGCCTGGTGCGTGGGCACACCCAGCCTGGTGCGTGGGCAATCCAGCCTTAGATTGTGGGCAACCCAGCCTTGGATCGTGGGCAACCCAGCCTTGGATCGTGGGCAACCCAGCCTTGGATCGTGGGCAACCCAGCCTTGGTGTGTGGGCAATCCAGCCTTGGATTGTGGGCAATCCAGCCTTGGATTGTGGGCAATCCGGGCTTGGATCGTGGGCAACCCAGCCTTGGATCGTGGGCAATCCAGCCTTGGATCGTGGGCAATCCAGCCTTGGATTGTGGGCAACCCAACCTTGGATTGTGGGCAACCCAGCCTTGGATCGTGGGCAACCCAGCCTTGGATTGTGGGCAATCCAACCTTGGATTGTGGGCAATCCAGCCTTGGATTGTGGGCAATCCAGCCTTGGATCGTGGGCAATCCAGCCTTGGATTGTGGGCACACCCAGCTTGGTGCGTGTGCACACCCAGCTAGGGTCAACGTTGCATCCATCTGAGGATGAGCCTGTTAATGAGGGTATCGCCTTCACGTCCCCCTCAGGCCTCCCCAACCCCAAGTCTCCGCGCTCCCCAAGTCTCCCCATCCCCGAGTCCCCCCTCCACACCCTCCGCATCCATACCCGCTTCCGCCTAGCCCCCCTTGCAAAAGGCATAGCGCGCCCATCGCCCTACCGGGCTGTCTGGCGAGGCTTCTTTTTCATGGTAAAAAGGAGAATTTGCTCAGGATTCAATCAAAAAACCCACGACTCGGGAAGCAAAAACTTCGGGAAAATCATCCGATCCCTCCAATTCCCGGCAGGAAAACTTGCCAGCCGAGACATTCCCCGCTTACATCTGTGAAACATCTGCATGGTCCGAAAAATCAGCACGGCGGCCATGCTCTCCACTCCTTTTCTTGATCCACTCAATGGCCACGACTCCCGAAAAATCAAAATCCCTCGAATCCTGGATCTGGGATGCCGCCTGCTCCATTCGTGGGGCCAAGGACGCTGCGAAATACAAGGACTACATCCTCCCGCTCATCTTCACCAAGCGCCTCTGCGATGTCTTCGATGACGAGCTGAACCGCATCGCGAAGGAAGTCGGCTCGCGCAAGAAGGCCTTCCAGCTTGCCAAGGCTGACCACAAGCTCGTCCGCTTCTACCTGCCCCTCATGCCGGACGATCCTGAGCAGCCGGTCTGGTCCGTGATAAGAAAACTCTCCGACAAGATCGGCGAAGGCGTCACCACCCAGATGCGGGCCATCGCCCGGGAAAACCCGCTCCTGCAGGGCATCATCGATCGCGTGGACTTCAACGCCACCACCCACGGCCAGCGCGACCTCGACGACGACCGCCTCTCCAACCTCATCGAGGCCATCAGCACCAAGCGCCTCGGGCTCGTAGACGTCGAGGCTGACATCATCGGCAAGAGCTACGAATACCTCATCCGCAAGTTCGCCGAGGGCAGCGGCCAGAGCGCTGGCGAATTCTACACCCCGCCCGAGGTCGGCACCATCATGTCCCGCGTGCTCGCTCCCGAGCCCGGCATGACGGTCTATGATCCCACCTGCGGTTCCGGCGGCCTCCTCGTCAAACTCGAGACCGCGATGGAGGAGAAAGCCGGGGCAAAAAAGCCCGCCCCCTTGAAGCTCTTCGGCCAGGAATACGTCCCCGAGACCTGGGCCATGGCCAACATGAACATGATCATCCACGACATGGAGGGCCAGATCGAGATCGGCGACACCTTCAAGAACCCCAAGTTCCGAGACAAGGGCGGCAAGCTCCGCTCCTTCGACCGCGTCATCGCCAATCCCATGTGGAACCAGGACTGGTTCATCGAGGCCGACTACGACGCCGACGAACTCGACCGCTTCCCCGCCGGGGCTGGCTTCCCTGGCAAATCCTCCGCCGACTGGGGCTGGACCCAGCACATCCTCGCCAGCCTCAATGACAAAGGCCGCGCGGCGGTCGTCTGGGACACCGGCGCTGCCTCGCGTGGTTCGGGCAATGCCGGCACCAACAAGGAAAAGACCGTCCGCCAGTGGTTCGTGGACCACGACCTCATCGAGAGCGTCCTCTACCTGCCGGAAAACCTCTTCTACAACACCACCGCCCCCGGCATCGTGCTGTTCCTGAACAAGGCCAAGTCAAAGGAGCGCCAAGGAAAAGTCTTCCTCGTCAACGCCAGCCAGGTCTTCGAAAAGGGCGATCCCAAGAACTTCATCCCCGACGAAGGCATCCAGCGCATCGCCGACACCCTCATCGGGTGGCAGGAAGAGGAAAAACTCAGCCGCATCGTCGATCACGCCGAGCTGAAGAAAAACGACTACAACATCTCCCCCAGCCGCTACATCCACACCAGCGACGCCGAAACCTACCGGCCCATCGCGGAGATCGTCGAGGAACTGAAGGTCATTGAAGCCGACGCGCGTGACACGGACAAGGCGCTGAAGGAAATTCTGCAGAAACTCGGACTATGAGCGATTCCAACCTGCTGATTGAACCGTTGCCGCCTGGATGGAAAAACCGCCAGTTTGGTGATGCGTGCGACCGGGTAAAGGATTCGTATCAACCAGTCGGCGGCGGCGACACTCCATACGTTGGTCTTGAGCATCTTGCCCAAGGGTTTCCCTCGTTCGTGGGCCGGGGAAACGAAAGCGAAGTAAAGTCCTCCAAAACCGCTTTCAAAATTGGCGACATTCTCTTTGGAAAACTTCGACCGTATCTCCGAAAAGGCGCACAGGCGGATTTCGATGGAGTGTGTTCTACCGACATCCTCGCCTTTCGTGCGAAGGCAACGTGCGAATCGGACTTCCTCAAATTCGTCATTCACAGCGACGAGTTTGTGGCCCATGCGAAATCGACGACAAGCGGGGTTCAGCATCCACGAACATCGTGGCCTTCCTTGCGGGAGTTCCGTCTCTCACTTCCCCCACTCATCGAGCAGAAGAAGATCGCGCACATCCTTTCGACGGTGCAGCGGGCGATCGAAGCGCAGGAGCGGATCATTCAGACCACCACCGAGCTGAAAAAGGCCCTCATGCACAAGCTCTTCACCGAAGGCCTCCTCCACGAACCCCAAAAACAAACCGAAATCGGCCCCGTCCCCGAAAGCTGGGAGATCAAAACGGTCGGCGACTATTGCGACATCTTGAACGGCTACGCATTCAAGAGTGAGGACTACGTTACCACTGGAGGCATTCCGAACTTCCGCGTCGTCAACATCAGTTGGGATGGAACGGTCTCGATGGACGACTGCAAGTTCCTGCCTGAATCATTCTCTGTCTCGCACGAGAAATATCTGCTTAACGAAGGCGACATCCTCTTCGTGATGGTGGGAGCCACACGAGGCAAGCTGACGCAGATACCCGCGTCGATTCTGCCTGCATTGATGAATCAAAACATGTGGCGAATAGTCCCGAACAGGGCAGGAATCGATAGAGATTACCTCTTCCACCACCTGCGGCGCTCTGTGGTCGGCCTTCTGCAAGATGACGATGATCAAGCTCGCGGCTTCTTCAAGAAGTCCGACTTCAGGGACATCCCTCTCGCGTTACCGCCGCTTGAGGAGCAGATTGAAATTCGGACGGCGCTCGGAACTCTTGAAATGAAATTGGCCGTGCACGCCGCAAAGGCCGCGCAACTGAAAGACCTCTTCCGCACCTTCCTTCACGAACTGATGACCGCGAAGATTCGGGCTGACATCGAAATCTCCTAATTACCGCAACTCAACACCATGATTCTGAATCTATTTGAGATGCGGCGCGCCGCTTACCAGGTCCTCGGGATTGGCGCCCCGTCCCTTCAACGAAACGCGTCTATGCTTACGGAGCAATACGCTCCCAACTGGTTTCAGTCTGAGGCACGGGCAACGAGCCTGCTCTTTGAACAAACGAAAACCGGCAGAGACCATTTTGATGTCTTTCTATCCCACGCTTACCGCGACAAGGCTGTGGTTATTGGCACATATCTAAAACTCAAAGAACTTGGTTTTACGGTTTACGTTGACTGGATCCATGACGCCCAACTGAACCGTAGCAATGTCGATTCTTCCACAGCCGATCTACTTCGCAGGCGAATGCGTCAATGTAAGAGCTTGCTATACTTGGCTACGGGCGGTGCAGACCAGTCGAAGTGGATGCCATGGGAATGCGGTTATTACGATGCCTTTGACCGGAAGCACCAACACGACGGCCATGTCGCGATCCTGCCTGTCCTGGAACAAGCACAGGCAACTTTTCAGGGCGCAGAATATCTTGGGCTATACTGTTGGGCCGACGTTGCAACCAGCGCATCCCCAAGAAGCAGGGCTCTTGACATTCATAGGGCGAAATCAGCCAGCCCGACTGTTCGTTTTGACCCTTGGATTGGTGGCACATGGCCATAACACCTCTCACCACTACTTTCTTTTACCAACCCGTAAACCATGAGCACAGAATCAATCCCCGAAGCCCAATTTCTTCGAGAGTTTACCAAAGAGTTGCACAACAAGAACGCGGCTGTTTTGGCCGGGGCCGGACTCTCAATGTCAGCTGGTTTTGTTGATTGGAAGGGACTGCTAAGCGAGATCATTCAGGACCTCGACCTTGATCCAGAGAAGGAGCACGATCTCGTCACTGTCGCCCAATACAGCGTGAACCGGGCAGGTGAAAGTAAGACTCACCTGGCACAGACGATCTTTAATCATTTTGCAACCACTCGTGAACCAACGGAAAATCACGCGATTTTGGCCCGGCTTCCAATTCATACCTATTGGACGACTAACTATGACAAGTTGATCGAGAGAGCCCTGGAAAAAGCAAAGAAGGTCCCTGATGTTAAATACACAGTTAAACAACTGTCTGTCACGCGTCCTGATCGCGACGTCGCTGTCTACAAAATGCATGGCGATGTCGATCACGCTGCCGATGCGGTCATAACAAAAGACGACTATGAAGCGTATCCGCAGCGCATGGCTCCTTTCGTTACGGCCCTGCGCGGTGATCTTGTTGAGAAAACATTTTTGTTTCTTGGCTTCAGCTTCACGGATCCCAATATTGACTACATTCTAAGCAGAGTCAGAGGTCAGTTCGAACGCAACAACCGCCATCATTACTGCATTCAAAAGCGCGTCACGAAAGATGTGGGTGAAACTGATGAAGACTTCAAGTATAGGCAGTTGAAGCAAGATTACTTCATCCGTGATCTCAAAAGGTTTAGTGTATTCGCCGTTCTTGTCGATAGCTACGGTGACATCACCCGCCTACTGAAACGCCTTGAGGCCAATTATAAGCGCGCATCCATTTTCATATCTGGATCAGCTGAAGTTTTTGATCCGATCTCACAAGGGGATGCTCAAACGTTCATTCATGAATTGAGTAGAAGGCTTGCGGAGGCTAAGAACCGCATCATCACAGGGTTCGGTTTGGGCGTGGGAAGTGCAGTAATCAACGGAACTTTAGCCCACTTGAATGACGTGGGGAAGACGATATCGGATGAAGACATTGTAATGCGTCCATTCCCGCAGGTTGCGACCGGAACCATTTCGCTTCCAGATCAATGGAAAGCATACCGTGCAGCCATGCTGGAGCATGCAGGAATTGCCATCTTCCTTTTTGGGAACAAGAAAGATGGTTCTGGCGCTATTGTGCACGCGAATGGGATGCGTCAAGAGTTTGAGCTCGCCCTGGAGGCCGGGGTAAAGGTTCTTCCAGTTGGTGGCACTGGATTTATGTCGGCTGAACTATGGAAAGAGGTTAAGGGCAAGTTTGCGGATCATTTTCACGATTTGAACGCCGCTTTTGCCGCAGACTTCGATCGGATTGGCGACCCGGCAACATCCCAATCTGATCTGATTGCAGCCATTATGCGCCTCGTTGCGCAACTTCAAAAAAACTAACTCTGCATCCGAATCACGGCGAGACAAACAACAAACAAAAAACAACACTCTT
>CAMBPV010000115.1 GCA_945869695.1 Prosthecobacter debontii | reverse complement strand
CCGTGCAGCCAGCGGCATCCGTGGCACTGATGGTGAAGGTGGAGGTGCCGGTGCCGGAGGGCGTGCCGGTGATGGCTCCGGTCGTCGTGTTGAGGCTCAGCCCGGTCGGCAGGCTGCCGCTGGCCAGCGAGTAGGTGTAGGGCGCCGTGCCGCCGCTGGCAGCCGTGCTCGCAGAGTAGGCCGTGCCGACGGTAATCGTCGTGGAGATGGCCGGCAGGGTGATCACGGGGCAGATGCGCACGCTGTGGTCACGCGTTCCCGAGCACGCCACACCGGAGAGCACCGGAGGGCCGCCGTTGAGGGTATCGAGCTCATATACATTGCCGAGGCCGCTGGTGCCAAACTCGGAAAGAACGCCTGTGCCGGGATTCGGTGAGCCAGCCTGCGAGCCATTGTACTCGAGGTTCCAAACGTAGTTGGCTGGATCCAGCGTGCCTTTGTTCGCCTCGAAGACCACTCTTCCGAGGGATTCAATCTGCGTTCGGGTAAATCCGTAAGCCGCGTAGTCGATGGCAAGCTCGACCGTCAGATTGCTCGTCGGGCTCAGGCGGCTGAAGGCAGTGACCGCGCCCGCACCAATGCGACCATCAGAGGCGACGACCGTCTCGTAACCGTTGCCATTGATGCTGAGATCCAAATTCGTATCGCGCTGGACGCCGACCCCGAGACCACCCCAGGTGGTGCCGTTCTTCGCTTCCGGCTGACCAGCGATCAAAAGGATGCCGCCACGGCTGTCGGCGTTCGTGGCGATGCGGACGCCATAGCGGTAGTTGAGTCCCTCCGTGGAGGTGGAACCATCGGCGTTGTGCCTCGATCGGGAGTGCAGGCGGATGGCAAAGTAGGCGTAACGGCCATCGAGGCCGGTGATGCCATCGGTGATGTCCAGATTGCCATAATACTCGCCGCCTGCGGTGGCGTAACCTTCTGGATAGGAAGCGTACGTCTGCATGGTCGGACGCTCATAAACATCCGAGCCATGCACATCCGATCCAGGGGTGACAAACCAATGCCATTGACCTCCCCGGAAAAATCCGTTCGTGCCAGTGACAGCATCGACATGACTGGTGGTGTAGAGCGGAGCGGTGTTCGGGCTGGATGGCGTGGAGATGGCCCCGCCTGAATCATTGGCACGAAGGGTGAAGGGGAATAGACCCGCACTGGAGGGTGTGCCGGTGATGGCTCCGGTGGATGCGTTGAGCGAGAGACCGGAGGGAAGCGTTCCGCTGGCCAGGGCAAAGGTGTGAGGTGACAAGCCACCGGAGGCCGAGACGGTCTGTGAGTAGGCTGAACCCACCAGTCCAACAGGGAAGCTCGCAGGGCTGACCGTGATGGTGGGGCAGACCGGGGTGAGCGTGTAGCTGCGGGAGCCGGTGCAGGCGTTCGTATCCGTCGCAGTGATGGTGAAGGTCTGGCTGGCCGTGCTCGTCGGCGTGCCGGTGACCGCTCCGCTGCTCGTGTTCAGGCTCAACCCGGCAGGCAGGGTGCCACTGGTCACTGCGTAGCTGTAGGGAGCCAGGCCGCCACTGGCCGCCGCGCTGCTGCTGTGAGCGCTGCCGACCGTCAGCGTGGTGCTCAAAGCTGCCGGCGTGAGGGTGGAGCAGGCGATGTCCACCACAAAATCCTCGATTTCACCCATGTTCGAGACGCCGGTGGGCAGGGTGGCGTTGTCATTGGTCAGGCGCACGCGCACCCCGCGGGCCGTTCCCGGGCTGGCCCCGGCGGGCACGGTGAAGGTGATGTTCTGCGTCGTGGACGTGCCCGTGCCGCTGGCGAGCGTCCGCACCGGCTCCAGGCGCTCGCCGCCCGGCGTGGTGTGGATCGTGTTGTTGAAGATGCCGTCGTTGTTGAAGTCGATCCACGAGTGCAGGAAGGCGTCTGCACCGGTGTCGTTGTGCACCCGCGCGATCAAGGTGGCACTGGCACCCGGGGTGATGCTGACGGGCACCGCCACGCCGTCCTCGTCATCTAGCGTGCCGGTTAAGTCGTCCACCTTAGCGGTGGGGCTGGGCACGACGCTGGCCTCGCCATCAATGTCGGTGCCGAGGCGCAGCCTGCTATTGATCGTGCTGTATGTGGTCGTGGTGGCTGCCCCGTTGGGGTTGGTGGCATGCGCCCAGTCACCCAGGTCGGTGTTCGGTGCGGGGGTGATCGTGTAGGCACGGGACCCGGAGCAGCCATTCGAGTCCGCGGAGGTTACCGTGAAAGTGGCTGCCGAGGGGCTCGTGGGCGTGCCACTGATCACGCCGCCGGTGGTCATGCCGAGGCCGGCGGGGAGGCTGCCGCTGGTGATGGAGTAGGTGTAGGTGCCGCTGCCGCCGGTGGAGGTGATCGTCTGCGAGTAGGCGGTGCCGGTGGTGCCGTTTGGCAGCGTCGCGGGATTCACCGTGACGGTGGCGCAGGCACAGCAGCCCAGCACGGCGAAGTCACCCATCACCGGATCAAGGCCCGCCGGAGCACGCAGCGTGACGGTGTAGGCCGTGCCGGCGTTCATCGCCGTGGTGAAGGGCACGAAATAGTAGTAGTTCGTGAAGGTGCCGCCGCCCGTATCACTCTGCACCTGGCCCGAGGCCACCGGGCCAATGTTCGTGGCGATCTGCACGCCATTTACCAGCACTTCGGAGAAGGTGGGATTGAAATAAACACTCTCCCAGTAGATGCCCGCTGGCGTCGAGGTCTGAGCGGGCGTGAGGGTGAGCGTGAATTGATACCCGGCACCGAGGTTCGGTGCCCAGCAGGCATAGGCAGAGCATTCCGGCTGGTTGAAGGCGATGGTGCCGGAAGGCACGCCGACATGCGTATCACGGAAAATTCGGCCCGAGCCACCCCATGAAGGCGTGGTGCGTGAGGCGCTGGTGACGCACCCTGATTGGTAACTGATGCCTGCGATACCGCCGGTGCTCGCATCCAGTAGGCGCATCGAGGTTCCCGCGAGCACACCGTAGGTCGAGAACGGTGCCCGAATGGAGAGGCCCGGCTCGTAAGGCGGCCCGGAGGCCACATAACCCCAGCGGCGGCCATTGGAGAGCGCGGTGGACAGCACGTCATGACAAACAGGTCCGCTGCCGTCCGTGACGATCATGGTGTAGCTGTTTCCATCCACGCAGCCCGCCGCGTCCGTGGCAGTCACCTTGAAAACATAGGTGCCCGCTGTGGTCGGCGAGCCGGAAAGCACCGCGGTGGAGGTGTTGAAGCTCAGCCCTGGCGGGAACGAGCCGCCCGCAGACCAGACGACCGGTGTCGAGGCACCCGTGGTGGTGAAGGTCTGGCTGAAGGCGGTGCCCACCCATCCTTGCGCAAGGGCTTCTGGAGCCACCATGTCACGCGGGCAGATGCGCAGGATGTAGTCCTCGATCTCACCCGTGGCACCTGCGCCGGTCGGAAGCGTGCCGACGGCATTGGAAAGGCGAAGACGCACCCCGCGATTTGCTCCGGGCGAGGCATCCGGCGGCACCGGGAAGGCGAGGTTCACCGTCTGGGCGGCGACGTTTGTAGCCACGGTGGTCTCCGCCTGCAAACGCTCGCCCGTGGTGGCAGTGGCTGGGTTGTAGAGCGTGTTGTTGAAGGTGCCGTCGTTGTTAAAATCAATCCAGGCGCTGAGGTAACCGTTCGCGCCGCTGTTATTGAAAACCGTGGCTGGGATGGTGACGTATTCGCCCTCCGTGATGATCGCGGGCACCGTGGCCCCGTCCTCGTCATCGCTGCCGGTGGTGTCGTCCCCATTGGCTACGGTGCTGGCGCTCACGCTGGCCTCGCCATCCACTAGCAGACCCAGTCGCAGGTTCGTGTTCGCTGTGGTCGAGGTGCTGGCGGTGGCCGCTCCCGTCGGGTTCGTGCCATGGGCCCAATCGCCAAAATCCGTGTTGGGCGGGGCCACGGCGACCGCATAGTCCTCCACCTCGCCGCGAAGCGCAGAAGCACCACTGAAGTTCGGCGCGGCGCTACCCTCCACCAAACGGATGCGCAGGTATTTCGTGCCCGCTGTGGTGCCCGTGGGAGGCGTCAGCGCAAAGGTCCGTGTGCCGCTGCCGGTCACGCTTTGCAAGGTCTGCGTCTCGCTGGGGTCGAGCACATCGCCATCCCCGTTCCAGTCCACCCACACGTTGAGGCGGGCACTCACGATTGTGCCACCGATCGTCACCGGCACGCTCAGGCTCGTGGCCACGCCAACCGTAAAGGAGGGCATGGTCAGGTCCTCGTCGTCGGTCCCGGTGGTGTCATCACCCGTCGCGCCTGCGTTCGACCCTGTGCTCGCTTCAAAGTCCGTCGCAGCCGTGCCGATGCGGATGTCCGCACTGGCGGTTTGATCTGCGGATGCGAAGCCGGAGAAGTCGCCATAATCCAAGTTCGGCGCTGGATTGACCGTGATCGCGTAATCTTCCACCTCGCCCTTGAGCGCGGAGGCGGCGTTGAAGGTGGGAGCGGCACCGCTCTCGTTGAAGCGAATTCGCAGATACTTGGTTCCCGTGGTCGTTCCTACCGGTGGCGTCAGGGAGAAGACTCGATTACCGGTGGCCGTCACCGCCTGTGCGGTTTGTGTTTCAGCTGCATCGGCCACATCGCCGTCTCCGTTCCAGTCCACGAAAACATTCAGGGTCGAAGTGCCTCCAGATAAAGAGGCCGTGGTAACTGTCACAGGGATGGTGAGGCTGGTCGGTGTTCCGATCGGAAATGCCGGGAGAGTGAGGTCTTCGTCATCACCGGCATTGTCATCACCCGTGGCGGTTGCGTTGGCCGGACTCGTGGCCTCTGCATCCGTGGCCAACGTTCCGATTCGGAGCGCTGAATTGGCAATCTGGCTGACCGCGGGGAATCCGGAGTAGTCACCAAAGTCTGTCGTCGAGGAGGCGGCGGGCGTCCCCGTGACAGAGATCGAGACATCATCAATGAAGTAGTCTTCACTGGCCTCCGCTCCGCCGAGCATCCGGAAACGAATTCGGTAAGTGCCAGGCCCGGTGATCAGTGGCATCGAATAAGCAGCGGAGGTCGTGAGAGTCGTGGTGGAGGTATCGTATAGGGAGGCTAACTGAGTGTACGTCGCGCCTCCATTGGTCGAGTATTCGGCGATCAGCAGATCGGCCCCCGCATCGTTTCCGCTATTTCCACGGAATTTGAACGTGAGGGTCCGTGAGGTGAGCGTTGACTGCGTGACGGTGAAGTCCCGATACAGTCCGCCCGCCGCGATGGCTTGATAATGCCTGAGCACCTGAGATTCGACACGAATGTTGCCCGTTGTCGGCGTCGTGGATCCGGCTTCTTCGTCGATCCATGCTCCCGTCCACCCGGTGCCGCCCGTGTAGGCACCGGAGGCGAAATCGTCGGTGTAAGTAGTCGTGGTGGGCGGGACAACATAGGTGTAGAGCGTGTTCGCCGCATTGGTGCCGCCGGCGGTGGTGACCAAGACGCTGGCTGTGCCTGCACTGCCCGCCGGGGTGGTGCAGGTGATCGTCGTGGCGTTGACCACGTTCACACTCGTGGCGGCCGTGCCGCCGATGGTCACGCCCGTGGCTCCGGTGAGGTTGGTGCCGGTGATCGTCACGCTGGTGCCACCTGCGGTGCTGCCGCTGGAAGGGATGATGGAGGTGACGGTGGGGACGAGTCTATACCGCACGATGACGATGCCAGAACCGCCAGCACCTGCTACTGAACCATTACTTGCTGATCCGCCGCCACCGCCCCCTGTATTCGCTGTGCCATTCGTAGCTGCGCCGCCATTCCTGGCACCTGCACCACCTCCACTACTAGCTGTTCCTGCCGTTCCAGACCACGATGAACCACCGCCGCCTCCTGCACGTGCCGTAGCGGTTCCATTGATGGATGATGTTACCCCTGCACCCCCGTTTCCACCGATTGCAGAGCCCGCGCTGCCTGAAGTATTTCCGCCGTTTGATCCAGCGCCGCCCCCGCCGCCACCGGCCCAGTCACCCGTTGCATCGCCACCTCCACCATAGCCCTGTCCAGTGGTTCCCAATCCGCCGTTGGCAGGACTGCCGCTACTTCCTCCTCCAGAACCGAAACCGTCTGGTGCTTTGCTGTTATTAGCCCCCCGTCCTCCACCTAGCGAAACAATCCCCGCGAAAGATGAATTAATACCATTGCTAAAAGCTGCACCCCCTGCCCCAACGACAACTGAATAGGTTTGGGGAGTTACAGAGATTACGGGCTCTGCGGAAGCGCCACGACCGCTGGACTCACCCACAACCGAGGAGCGATATCCACCCGCACCCCCTCCGCCGCCAGAGCTTCCATTAGACGATGCACCTCCGCCACCACCACCAATCACCAAATACTCAACCGTTCCGCCAGCAGTGACAACAAAGTTACCCGAAGATGTAAAGGTGTGAACGCGATAATTTATGCCGGAAACATTAATGTCTGTAACAGTTCCTCCTGTGGCAGACTGTGCCTGCACGGTGTTTTGCATCATCGCCACGAGGGCGATCAGGCTAACAAATAAGCCACGCCTTATTTTGCTGGGGCAATCCGTTTCTTGAAGGCGGAGGTTAAAATTACACATAGGTATTCGCACCGCTCAAAGTTGTGATTCCCGCGTCGTTCTTGCTCAGATTCCCCGCTGTGGAAATGGCCGCTGAAACGACGATGGACCCAGAGGCCACCGCGCCCGTGCCGTGGAAGGTGATGTCCGATGTGAGGGAGCGCAGCGCGACGGAGAGAGCCAGCGTGCCCGCCGCGATGGCTGAATGATGCCTGAGCACCTGAGATTCGACACGAATGTGGCCCGATGTCGGCGTCGTGGATCCGGTTTCTTCATCGATCCATGCTCCCGTCCACCCGATGCCGCCCGTGTAGGCACCGGAGGCGAAATCGTCGGTGTAAGTCGTGGTGGTCTGCCCACTGGCAATGCAGGCCATCATCAGAAGGAAAAGAACAAGAAAAACGGGGTGTTTTCCCTCGGAGTGCCTCCGGCTAACAACGAGACGCGGATAGCCGCACAAGCCTAAACTAGGGCGCGCAAATTGGGGTGCAGAATGACCTTCTGAAGCGGGTCTGTTCTTATTTTCCATCATTAAAAATCGATTTATAAACCATCTTACCCATATAATTTAGAAATACAACAATTTATAAATCTTTGTTTATCCAACCTTGATTATTTAGCGTTTCTTGCTTTTGGGGCGCTTTGAAGCCTTCAAGGCCACTGTGGGGTTTTCGGCCGCCCGTTTTCGGGAATGCCTAGGTCAACAAAAAAAACCGCCCTTGGGGGGCGGTTTTGAGTCAGCGGATGAGAACACGTGGCGCTCATCCAATCGATAGTCGCTCCTCGAGTCTATGCGCGGCGGCGGCGGAGAACGAGGAGACTCCCGAGGCCCATCAGCAAGGCAGAGCCAGGCTCAGGAACGGCAGCGGTCTGGACCGCAAATTGTGCGGGAGCTACTGCGAAATCACCCGCGCCGCGCACTCCATTGACACCTCCGAAGATCGGCGTATCGACGTCCCTAACCTGCCAGTCAAAAGATCCACCCGTATCTGCTGGATCTGGAAACTCCCAAGCTCCATAAATATTGGATCCATTATCGACATCCTGCAGCAATGCCCATTCCGGAGACACGATCATGTTCTTTGTATTGTAGACCCAAAGGTAGGCGGGTGCGCCTTGCGGGTAGACCCCTGCCGGGGTGGCAGAGGGAGAACTGGAGCCCGAGGTCGGGGTGTGATCTACCGTTCCTGCAACCTCCTGGTTTCCGGGATTCCAGCCGTTTCCGGCTACAGCTTTGTCGAAAATGATCCAATTCAACTCCCATTGATCCAAGTTAGTGGCGTCTGGAGTGAATCCCGGGGCAAAGGTGCCCAACTCGAAGGAGTAACTGCCGTCAAGGAGGACTCCCTGGCTGTTGACGAGATGGAGGTGCGCGAAGGCCGGATCAAGAAGATCCGAATTTTGGGGTGTTCCCCAAAAGATCGTGCTACCTTGGATGGAGCCGGCTGCCAGGAGAAGACAGGAGCCAATGAGTTTGGATAGGTTTTTCATAACGGATCGAGCTGATTTTGGGACATTTACGAGGTTGAAAATGGGAGAGGCTTACAAGGGGTGGCGATTAAAGGGTCGGTGGGTCTCACTTCGGTCGTTCCAAGAGTCAAAAGGCAGTGCACCCATGGAGAGAATTCAACTATTTCACTGAATATACCCAATATAATTTTAATATCTTTGATGTCAAAACCTTTTTCCGCAATTATTAGGCTCTGGGAACTGTCTCCTGAGTTTGGTCGGATGGGCCCCTGCCCCGCTTCTGGACTTTTGAGACCCTTCCCTGCATTTCGGCCCTTGGGTTGCGTCCCTTGGGTTGCGTCCCTCGGGGTGCGGCCTTGGGGTCCCCACCCCAAGGCCGCTTTCACCACACACCGGTCGCTCTCTCAGCGTCCGGAAACCAGTTTTACCACGTCGATCCTGTTTTCGGGAAAATAGACTGAACCCACCTGATGACCCGTCTTTGTTCTGGTGGTTATTGTATTTAATACGATCTGCCTGTTCAGGTCAATTCAAAAATCGGACGAATTCATCTCTCGCCAACCCGAATGCCCCCTTTCTCTCATGTCTGCCTGTTTCAGAAAAGCGTGAGCGGCTCTGATTGACCGTGGCTCAGGTCTGCGCTCCGTTTGGCCCACGCTTCGCCTTTTATGTTCGCCTACTACCTCCACGATCTGAGCCCCTACATGATCCGGTTCACGGAGACGATCGCCGTTCACTGGTATGGCATGGCCTATGTCTTGGGGTTTTATGTGGGATACCTGATCATGTTGCATCTGGCGAAGAAAGGTTTCTCTCCAATCAAGCCTGATCAAGTGGCCGACTTCATCACGCTGATTGCGCTTTTTGGCGTGATCCTGGGCGGCCGAATCGGCTACGTAATCCTCTATGGGCTGGAGGAGTATCGGGAGACTCCCCTTGAGGCACTCAAACTCTGGAAGGGCGGAATGGCCAGCCATGGCGCCATCGCTGGCATTGCTCTTTTTTGTCTTTGGTATGCGCGGAAGCATCGGATTTCATGGACGGGCATCGGGGACACTCTGGTCTGTGCGGCACCGCCGGGAATCTTTTTTGGCCGCTTGGCTAATTTTATCAATGGCGAACTGTTCGGTCGAGTCACGGATGTCCCCTGGGCCGTGAAGTTTCCCACGGAATTGCTCCATGAGGATTACCTGATCCAGGGAGGTCAGCCCGTGAATCTCCCCGCTGGCATGCAGCACAGTCCAGAGATCATTGCCTTCTTCGAAGGAAGCCGCGGGGGTATTTCGGAATTGGAGGAGATCCTCCACCCTCGCCACCCATCCCAAATCTATGAGGCGCTGGGCGAGGGGCTGTTTCTCTTCCTCCTGCTCTTCCTTCTCCGGACGCGTTGCCCGAGGCTTCCGAATGGCCTGCTCACGGGTTTGTTTTTCCTGGTCTACGCAGTGATCCGCATCATTCTGGAAGCCTACCGGCAGCCCGACTCCGGTGCCGAGTCGATCCTCGGGATGACGAAGGGACAGTTTTTCTCGACCTTCATGATCGTCACCGGACTAGCCTTTCTCTCCTTCGCTTGGATGACGAGACATTCGAAATCAAACACGAGGTGACGGCACCTTGTCCCTTTGATTCAAAACCGCCCTCCGCCCCGAGCCCATCCGAGCGGCGACCCAAGGTCACCCCGGCTGAAAACCGGGGGTTCTCAGATCACCGGGTGTGAATTACGAGTTTGCTGGCGCGGGCGGAGCAGAAGGACCCGTGGGTCCAGAGGAGGTCGGGTCCGCGCTTTTGGGCGTGTAATAATAGGAGGCGTAGTTGTAGTAAGTGTACTCTTTCAGATTGGTGCTGGAGCGGTTTAGAATCACACCGCCGATGTTGACCTGGCGCTCATACAAGAGGTCCAGTGCCTTGCCTGTCAAACGAGCCATCGTCGAGGACATCCGGACGATGAAGAGGACGGTGTCCGCTTTCGGCGCAAAACTTGCCGTATCATCAGCGACGAGAACCGGGGCACTGTCGAAGATGACGTAATCATACTCATCTGCCATTTCACGGAGCATCTCATCCGCTGTCTTTGAGAGCAGCATTTCCGATGTTTGATCCAAAACTTCTCCGCGGGCCATCAGATCAAGATTCCGGGTGCTTGTTTCCTGCACCGCATCACGCCAATGGGTTTTCCCGCGTAAGACCTCGCTCAAACCCGGGGACACCGGAGCTTTGAACAACTCATTGACACCACCCCGGCGAAGGTCGCAGTCCGCCAGAAGCACGCGCGATCCAGAGAGAGCCATGGTGACAGCCAAGTTCGAAACACAGGTGGTCTTGCCTTCGTTAGGCACCGCGCTGGTGATCAGGATTGTCTTCGGCATCCGGCCATGCCAGTTCTTGAAGAGGATGGATGAGCGCACGTTTCTAAACGCCTCCGCATACAGGTGGCGGTCATCATTGGGCCGGAGGAGCTTCACATCTCCCCGCTGCCTCTGCTCAGGGATCTGCCCCAAAATGGCTTCATTCGGGAAGAGCGCTTGGAACTCGCTGAAGGAGTTCATGCGGTCATCCAATCGGTCAAAGAGCAACAGGATCACCACGCCCGCTCCCAGGCCTGCGCCCAAACCAACGACGATCGGAAGAATCCAGTCCTCCAAATCTTCCACTGCGCTGGACGCCCTCTCCATGATGGTGACATGGTCAGACGTCATGTCTTCACCAACGGTGAATCGGCGGACCAAGTCCAAAATGTCATCGTATGCTCCTTTGCCGTCTGAGTATTCCTTCAAGAGACCCTCGTGGGTGGCAATCTTGGCACCAAGATCAATGGCTTCAGTTTCTTTGGTCTTAATCAGCCCATCGAGCGCGGCAATCCGGCGGTCCGTGTCGGCTTTTTGATTTTTCAATTGATCCAAAATTTTGTCCTGATAGAAGCGAAGCAAGCCACTTGCCTCTTCGAGTTTCTCATCGACCTCTTGCACCAGCGGATGCTGCGCCTTGAGGCTCTTCAAGAGTTTCGCGCGCTCGGACTGGAGCTGATTGATCGTTCTCTGGGTCTCAAGGTAATCACGTTCTGCCAGCGTCAGACCCCCGCCAATGTCTTCCTGCGCACCATTTGCATCGCCGGAGGCACCCGCCACGTTTTCGACGGAGGGCAGTTTGTTCAGCCCGCCTTTGATTCTGGCCTCGCGTTGTTGCATGGCCAAATTCACGTCTTGCAGCCAGAGATCGATGTCCGTCACCTTGGTGACCGCGGAGTCCCTCTCGTCTTTGAGCCTTCGAAGTGCGGTTGCGGCGTCGTTGTTTGTGCCGGTCAACAAAACGATGTTGTTTGCCTTCTGGAAGGATGTCAGCCTCTCCTGTTTCTCTTGAAGGCTCTTCTCTCTCCGCACCACGTCCTCTGCCAGAGTGGTAAGTGCCTTGTTCCGTTGTTGCTCACGGATCTGATTTCTGAAAGCCACGAACTCGTCCAACAAGGAATCGAGAAAGATCTTGGTGTATTTTGGCTCCACTCCAAAAGCACGAACGTTAAAAATCGCGGATCCCCTGTTCTGGGATACTTGGATTTCCACCTCGGTTTCCTTCATATCGGGATGCAAGGCGCGCACACGGTCCAGCGCCCGGCGCCTCATTTCACTGCTCTCAATGGTCTCGATGATCGTTCCGTAGAAGTCCTGGATGTAGTCCTGATATTGAACGCCCCCTGCTCCGGTTCCGCCGACCATGCGACCACCTGCGACCAGTTTCGCGAGAGAGATGAATGACTGGGGTTTGCCAGTGATTCGCAGTGCCTGCACACAAACTCCAATACTGGCGGTCAGGAGGAGGAACCACCATCGACGCCTGAGAAGGATCTTATACCTTTGAAATTTAGCAGAGGTCTCGTGGATGCGACTGAGCGTCGCCGACTGACCTGGCAGTGAGAGTGATTGTTCCATAGACGTTGCGGATGGTTCTTCTAAAATGGGGACCTCGGCTTTGGACTGGCCCTTTTGAGGGTCACCAACGGATATTCAGTTCATTTGCGTGGGGAGACCAAAAGAAGACGATGGTCAGATCATACTAAACATTTTGAAATACGGAAGAGCTTTTTGCCAATCTGGGAAGCCTTGTCACCGCTTACTCTGATATTTCAAAAACAATCTGAGGTTTATGGGATTCTGTTTTTCAAAAACCCACTCTCCGATCGTTTAAAAATTGACCTTAACCTCGTCAACAATGATCACATCGCCTTTTCTGAGCGGGATGTCCTTCTCCATTCTTCCCTTCCGCATGATCTGATCAACGTTGACCAGAATATTTTTCGCACCCTGCGGAGTCTGCCGGACCACCTTGACCTTTTTCTTGTTGGCAAACTGGGCAAATCCACCGGACAGGAGGATGGCCTGGCTGATGGTCAGATCCTCTTCGGTGGGCATCTCGTATTTCCCCTGCCGTGCCACTTGACCAAAAACGGTCACGACTTCGAGATCCTCGGATCCATATCCAACGCCCATCCCCTTGCGACCTGTATCCTCAATCGTCTGATCGATTGCGACAATCACTGTCGCAGTCACATACAGACTTTTCTCCAATTGGCTCTTCATCTGGAAGGCGAGTTCACGGCAGGTCCGGCCCGCCGCGCGCACAATGCCGATGTGAGGCGCATTGATGTCTCCGGTTACACCGACACGCAATTGCAGCGCGTCTTTCCGGTCCTCGACAATTCGAAGACTGATCAAGTCACCCGAGCGAATGGTGCGGGTGTTATCAATGACTTGCATGTCATTGATAATGCTCGCTGATTTATTAACCTCACCTGACGGCAGCGGCGGTTGGGCTGCCTGCGCTGACTCACGACGAGTCTCCGGGAGGCGAAAGGTGGGGTCTTGGGCGACGGCGGCCCCGGCTGCGAGGAGGGAAAGGGCGACACTTAAGTGCAGGGTTTTCATAAGGCGATTCAGATGGTTTAGGTCGCCTGATTTGACAAGCGAATCCACTCGGTCGTTAGAAAATATCTCAGAACGACTATGGGCCAAAGTTATAGCTCATCTGAACTAGGAACCGATTCTGTTCGAAGTTATCGTCCTCCAAGTCAGCTTCCGTCGTCCAGTAGCGCCAGCCGACGGCCATGGACAGCTTGCGGTTGACGGCAAAGTTCAGATCCGCATTGAAAGCATGTTGGACGAAATCCCGGTTTTCCAAGCTCGACTGTGAGTTGCCATAATGATAACCAGCACCGATCCGCACACGGGAACTCAATTGATGGCTGATGTAAGCATCAAAACCAGCTTGGGTGATGTCCTCCTGAGTGGTTCCACCTGATTCATCAGCGTCTTCAAAATAACCACTGATCGAGATCCGACTGCCGCGCCAGGCGATGATTCCCAAACCGTAAGTCACATAATCAGCCGTGATGTAGTTCGTGTTCACGTTCAAGGAGGACTCATGACCAAAACTCAAAGTTTGACTGATTCTTGAGTTCAACTGGTTGGTTAGAGTGACATTGTAATAGTAGTCATTGAGGTCGCTGCTGTCGCGGTTGTTGCTGGCAAACTCATTGTCTTCATTGACCTTAGCAGTTTGTTGCTGTCCGAGGAGGGCCGAAAGATCCGTCGCTTGTTGTGCCAATCTTGTCCGCTCTTCGATCAATCCCGGGGTCAGCGTCGGATCTTGGTTACGGGCGATCTGCTGATCGAGGGCCGCGATTTGTGCATTGGTTCCTGCCACTGCATTCTGGGTGCGAGCGATGTCACCATCGGTCACCGTCCGATCGAATTCAGGCGGGTCCTCGAAGTCGAAGCTCTGGATACCAGCCGCGATTCGAATGAATGTGCTCTTTCCAATCGGCGTCATGAAAAACACACCCGCGTTGGCCAAAGTGCCGTCGTTATTAAAATTCTCCGGATACTGAACCCATGTCATCCCCCCCTCAAGACCAACGGACCATGTCTGGTAGGGGCTCCAAGCGATGGAACCTTGCAGCGAATGAGTCGTTCGGTCATAAATTTCACTCTCCTCTTCCAGGGCCCTCGCGTCCGAGCGCATAAAGTTAAGCGCTAGATTGAGCTTGGAGTTGATCGCCCAAGATGCGGCCACACCTGCGTCATTTTGAAACACTCCAAAAATCTCAGTTGGATCGATCGCAAAGTCATTTTGCACCGCTGGACGCACGGACACCCGGTCATAGAACACGATATCCACAGGCCCAACCTTCATGTCGAACGCTAGCGTGCTCCCGGGAAGGACATTCAAAACAAACTCATTGCCGTAGGGGGAGAGCTCTGGGTGCTCAAAATAATGATCGAACCCCAACGTCGTGGTGAACGAGAGTGCGTTGTTCTGGGTGATTTGATAGTTGGCGTTGATGTTCAAAAATGCGCTACCAATGAAGTCAGACACCGGATCTTCGCTGGCGCTGGCACGGGTAAGGTTATCGTTGTATTCCAAAACGCCCGTCAGACCGAAACCGATGTTCACGGGTCCGGCTTTGATATTGCGCTGGCCGCCCAAAAACGGATCACTCACATAGGTGGGAGCGAAGAAGGTCGACACCTGCGGGTAGGGACCTGAATATTGGGTGTAATCGCCAGCTCCACGAGGTGAGGTGGATCCAAATCCGCTCCGAACCGCAGGTTGACCCATCTGCCGAACTGCCTCATTCGAAGCAAACGCGGGCTCTTGTCCCATCGGCCTGCTCTCCTCCGGACTGCCCATGTAAACACCACGACTGTAGTCATAGACCCGTTCTCCGCTCTGCACTCCCGCCTGCTGATCTTTCTGGTAAACCCTCGCGCGCAAATCGTTGAAAAACATTCCTGTCGAACTCGGCGCAGCACC
>CAMBPV010000114.1 GCA_945869695.1 Prosthecobacter debontii | reverse complement strand
CAGCACGCAGGCGGAGGAAAGGCCAATCAATACTTCCTCCGTGGCTTCAATCTCGATCATGGCACCGACTTCGCCATCAGCCTCGACGGCATGCCCCTCAACATGCGCACCCACGCCCATGGCCAGGGCTACACCGACCTCAATCCCCTCATCCCCGAGCTCGTCGAGTCCCTCGACTACGCCAAAGGCACCTACACCGCCGCCGATGGCGACCTCTCCACCGCAGGCAGCGCTAACTTTTTGACCTTCGACCTCCTGCCGCAAAACATGCTCAAGCTAGAGCTCGGAGAGTATAACTACTACCGCGCCCTCATCGCCGGCACCCTTCCCCTCACCTCCGCCGAGGACCCCACCATCCAACAAGGCCTCACCTACGCCCTCGAGTACAACCACTACGACGGACCCTGGGAGCAGGCCGAGAACTTCAACCGCTGGAATGGCCTCATGCGCTGGTTCAAAAACGACGCCGACACCAAGTTCAACATCACCCTCATGGGATACCGCGGCTCCTGGATCAGCACCGACCAGATCCCCTCCGCCCTCATCGCAGACGGCACCCTCGGCCGCTTCGACACCCTCGACCCCACTGCCGGAGGCGAGAGTGAGCGCTACAGCCTGAACATCGCCCTCGAAGAGCGCGGGGACGACGTCGTCACCCGCGCCAATCTCTACGGCATCTACTACAGCCTCGACCTCTACTCCAACTTCACCTACCAGCTCGACCCTGGCCTCCCCACCGGCGATCAGTTTCAGCAGGCCGAGCAGCGCTTCGTCTTCGGAGGCAATCTCTCCCGCACCTGGGAAAAGCGCCAGCTCATGGGCATCGAGTCCGACCTCACCCTCGGATTCCAGACCCGCACCGACCTCATCGACGGCATCGGCCTCTGGCAGACTCAGGAGCGCCGCCGCCACACTCAAATCCGCCAGGACGACATCCTCCAGTCCAGCATCGGCCTCTACGGAGAAGCCACGACACGCTGGACCCCCTGGTTCAAAACCGTGCTCGGCGTCCGCGGTGACCTCTTCTACTTCGAGCCCCAGCAGAGCACCGTCAGCGGAGTCGATGACCAGCTCGCCGGCATCATCAGCCCCAAGATCAGCGCCATCTTCGGCCCCTGGAAAGACACCGAGCTCTACCTGAACTACGGCACCGGCTTCCACAGCAACGACGCACGCGGCGTCACCTCCAGCATCGATCCCGCAGACGCCCTCGTCCGCACTCAGGGTGCCGAGTTCGGCGTCCGCACCCAGGCCCTTCGTGACACCACCACCACCCTCTCCCTCTTCTGGGTGCAGAGTGACAGCGAGCTCGTTTACGTCGGAGACGCCGGAACCAATGAAGCCGGCCCCGGCTCCCAGCGCTTCGGCATCGAGCTCGCCAGCTACTGGCGCCCCACCTCCTGGTTCAGCACCGACGCCGAGTTAGCCCTCACCCACGCCCGCTTCACCGACCTCCCCGATGGAGAAGACCACATCCCCAACAGCATCCCCATCATGTTCAGCGGCGGCATCAATCTCGGCGCTCAGGGAAATGCATCCGGCTGGTTCGCCGCAGCCCGCGTCCGCATCTTTGCAGACAGCCCCCTGGAGGAAACCGACACCGTCCGAGCCCGGGACAGCATCCTCGTAAATGCCACCCTCGGCTACCGTCGCCAAAACTGGGAAGCCGCCATCGACTGCCTGAATCTCCTCGGCCGAGACGACAATGACATCTCCTACTTCTACGAGAGCCAAGCCCCCGGCCGCCCCGCCGCCTTCGACACCCACGTCCATCCCTTCGAGCCCCGCATGTTCCGCCTCCGCCTCACCTACCGCTTCTAACTCACCCGCATCCCACAAAAATGGAGAATGGGTTTTCTAATCTATCCACTCCTTCCCCCTCGCTCGGGCGGAATACCGTTTTTGTGCTTGGCTTCCGGGATGCTGCGCGGTAAGGAGGGGGCTGAAACCTATTCTCCTATGGACATCGCCAAACTTGTTTCTGAATTCTCGGGCTTCGTGTGGAGCCTTCCGCTGATCGTGCTGCTCTTTGGAACTCATTTGTTCCTCACGATCCGCACGGGGTTCATTCAGCGACACCTCGTCAGAGCCATCAAAATTTCTTTCTCTCACTCCAAGGAGGGTGAGGGCGATGTCTCGCAGTTCGGCGCGCTGATGACGGCCCTGGCTGCGACCATCGGCACCGGAAACATCATCGGCGTGGCAGGAGCGGTGGCCACGGGGGGTCCCGGCGCGGTTCTGTGGATGTGGTTGACGGGAGTCTTCGGGATGGCCACCAAGTACTCGGAAGCCGTGCTCGCGGTGAAATATCGGGTCAAGATGCCCGATGGCACGATGGCGGGCGGACCGATGTATGTGCTCGAACACGGACTCGGCATGAAGTGGCTCGGCGTGCTCTTTGCGATCTTCACAGCCATCGCCGCCTTTGGCATCGGAAACATGGCACAGGCCAACTCGATCGTAGAACTGCTCATGGAGCACATCAAACCCGAGTCCGAGACGACTCTGCGCTGGGCCAGCGGCGGCGTCATGGCCGTGCTCACAGCAGCGACGATCCTCGGTGGCGTGCAGAGCATCTCGAAGGTGTGCGGCTATTTGGTCCCGATCATGGCGGTTCTTTATGTGCTGGGTTGCGTGCTCATCCTGATCAAAAACTTCACCCTCCTGCCTCAGGCTTTCGCCGACATCTGGAATGGTGCCTTCAGCGGTCAAGCAGCCATCGGTGGTTTTGTGGGAGCCACGTTAAAGCAAGTGGCGCAAGCGGGCATCGCCCGCGGTCTTTTTTCCAATGAATCGGGCCTTGGAAGCGCACCCATCGTGGCGGCAGCAGCCCAAACTAGGAACCCCGTCCGCCAGGCGCTGGTGTCCTCAACTGGAACCTTCTGGGATACGGTGGTCATTTGCTTGATGACAGGACTCGTCATCGTCAGCAGCGGCCACTGGAAAGACGGCGTGGCCAAAGGGGTGCTCACCAGCCGAGCTTTTGAAGAGCTTCACACCATCGGCCCCATTTTCCTGCTCGTCGGTCTAGCGACTTTTGTGTTCTCCACCATTCTTGGCTGGAGCTACTATGGCGAGAAGGCGGTGGAATATCTTTTCGGCCAAAAGGCAGTTCTTCCTTATCGCTGGCTCTGGGTGGTGGTGGTTCTCGTCGGAGCCGTGCAGCCTGCAGCGATCGTTTGGGACTTCTCTGACGCTGCCAATGGTCTCATGGCGCTGCCAAATCTCATCTCACTCATTTGCCTGAGCGGCGTGATCGTAGCCGAGACCCGAGCGCATAAGAGTGAGTTCAAGGGGAAGGATTGATTTCAAAGTCAGTTCCTAGCTTGCGACTGAATCGGCCAAGGCCATATTGGCGATCGCATTCATGAATTCTTCCCCGAAGCGCATTGTTCTCAAGTTCGGCAGCGGCATCCTCACCAAGGTGAACGCACCCGAGCCCGATCCCGTGCAGCTGAGAAAACTCGTGGAGGCTGTCGCTTTGCTGAAAGCGGCGGGTCACTCGGTGGTGGTCGTGAGCAGTGGTGCCGTGGCCTCAGGACTGAAGCCTCTCCTCTTCTCAGAGCGTCCATCCGACATCACAACCCTTCAGGCGCTAGCAGCGGTGGGGCAGACTCACCTCATGCACATGTATGAGAACCTTTTGCGTGATCATGATCTCCATGTCGCCCAGCTTCTGGTTACCCATGAAGATCTGGTCAACGACGACCGGGCACCCCGAGTGAGAGCGACTCTCGAGCGACTCCTCCAGTTTGATCAAATCGTCCCCGTGATCAATGAGAACGACTCCGTCGCCATCGAGGAGCTTCGTTTTGGCGACAATGACAAGCTCTCCTCCAGGGTTGCCGTCTTGTGGGGCGCGGACCTCCTCATTCTCCTGACCAGCGCACCTGGCCTGCTGCGTGACATGTCGCGCCCCGAAGAAGGACCCATCCCCATCGTCACCGATGTCGATGAAGTCATCCACCATGCAGAAGAACAAAAAACAGCGCTAGGAACCGGCGGCATGATCTCCAAACTGCGCGCCGTTCAAGATGCCGTCAACGGAGGCGTGCAATGCATCATCGCCAGTGGTCGCCACGCCGAGCAACTGACGGAGGTAGTCAACGGCAGCGGCATTTGCACCCGCTTTCCTGTGAGGCGGTAGGCGATTGGAGGATCGAGCAAATCTGCGAGCCATAAATTCCAAAGAGCTACACGTTTGGGTTGCTTTTCGGCGAACTTGTTGGAGGATTTCGCCGGATGGAATGGTGCTTATGCGCCGATCAATCGAACAATCAAACAATAGAAACCCTAAAGATTATGACATATCTCGAAGTCCCGACGATCAAGCCAGAAGTCCCCGGAATCAAGCCAGATGTAACTCTCGCCTAATCAGCGAAAGCGTTAGGTTTAATAAATGAGCCGCTTCCAACTCAAAGTTGGAGCGGCTTTTATTTTTGATTGGCGTCCTATGTCTCTACCTCTGGTAAACCCATCTAATCATCCGACCAAAGCTCCCATTCACCTCCATTTTGTGGGTATTGGGGGAAACGCATCATCGGGAATCAGCGTTGCTTTAAAAAAGCTGGGTTATCAAGTTACCGGCTCTGACGAAAACATCCTTCCGCCAGCGGATGGAATCTTGAAGAGGGGCGGTCTTGAGCCCGCGGATGGATTTTCGAAATCCAATCTGGACGATCGTGTCGAGTTAGCTGTTGTGGGGCCAGACATCCAGAGAGGAAACCCTGAACTGGAGGCTATTCTCGAGCGAAAGATCCCCTTTACATCTTGGTCGGCACTGCTCTCAAAACTGGGGCTGCTCGGAAAAAGAAATGGAGTCGTCGCGGGCACAGATGGAAAAACGACAACCGCCAGCATGTGGGCTTGGGTTATGAAGATGACCGGGCGAAATCCCGACTACGTGATCGGGGGACAAGTGAGTGGTTGGGAAAGCGGCGTGCGCCTGACGAGGGCGGAGCATTGCATTCTCGAAGGTGACGAATATCCATCTGGTATTGGAGACTTGAATCCAAAGTTTCTCCACTACCGCCCCGATGTCGCTTTACTGACCAACATCCATTTTGACCATCCCGATGTCTTTCACAGTAAAGAACAGGTGGTAGACTGTTACAGACGCCTTCGCGACATCGTGCCCTCGAATGGATTGTGGGTTTACAATGCTGACGACGCCCAATGCGAAGCGATATCAAAAGCAGCATGCTGCGCGGTGGCGAACTTTGGGTTTAGTAGAAAGGCGAAGTATCGGATTACCCACGTGCGTGCGGAAATGGAGAGAACGCACTTTCGATTGGATGGACAGAACTTTTCCATCCCGCAGGCAGGCCGAATGAATGTCGCCAATGCCGCGGCAGTCGCTCTCGGATCTCGCCATTGGGGTGTCAGCCTCGAGGAATCCGCTGAGGCCCTGCAAAGCTTTCCCGGAGCAGTAGGCCGGCAGGAATTCATTCGTTCGGACACCAATCTCGTTTTGGTCAGTGACACTGCCTATCACCCAAATGCAGTCGCAGAACTGCTGAACGCAATGAAACTACGTTTTCCGAACCGGAGAATCTGCCTCATCCTTCAGCCGCGACACACTTTTGGCGCAGGTAACTGGCAGCAGAAACTTTGGCCACGTTCCTTAAAAAAGGCAGACCAAGTGATTCTCACAAATCCTCTCAATCCAAAAGGAATTGAAGTTAATCGCTTTTCATCAGAAGAAGTTTCGTCGCAAACCAACGAAGTAGGCGGATCAGTGCACTATGTAGGCGACCCCAAAGCTGCAGGTGATGCCTTCGAACGAGAAATGCAAAAGGGTGATGTGTGGATACTGTGTCTCGCCAATTGGTTTGTTCAACCGCGCAAACAAATTTTGGAAGCAAGCAGCGAAACTTAATCATGTCAGTTTCACACACCCCTCTTAAAATCCTTTTCACTCAGCGCGATCTGAAATACCGCAGCGGCTCAGAGCTTTTCACTATTGAAATGGCCCTGGCCATGAGAGACCGGGGTCATGAAGTCCGGGTATATACACCGGGTGGCGGAAACGGTATGGTGCTTTTGCGGTCTAAAGGGATTCATGTGGAGACGCGACTGAGCGATTTGGAATGGCAGCCCGATATCATCCACGGTCAGCACCATTTGCAGGCCATCACCGCCCTCATGCGATTCCCCAAGACCCCAATGGTTTACTACATGCATGGTGGAATCCCTTGGGTCGAACAACCGCCGATCCACGGGCGGATCTTGAAGTATGTTGTCATGTGCGAGGCCCTGATCGAGGGAATGGAAACCAATTACCATATTCCCAAAAGAAAGGTCGTAGCGATCAGTAATTTTGTAGACCTTAACCGATTCTCGCGAGTTCGAAATGTTGCCTCCAAACCCTCGCGAGCCCTTGTTTTCGGAAACTACCGCTACAGCCCCGAGCAGATGAACGAGATCGAGATGGCCTGTATCGAAACAGGCCTTTCCCTCGATAAGAAAGGCTGGAATTTTGGGATGGTCTCCGAACACCCAGAAATCGACCTGCTCCAGTATGATATCGTTTTCGCCGTGGGGCGCTGCGCATTGGAGGCACTCGCAGTTGGCTGCGCAGTCATCCCTGTATTTCCCGGCCTCGCCTGTAGCCTTGTGACGAGTGAAAATTTGAGTCGAATGCGTTACACAAATTTTTCGCCCCGAAAATATAGCCCTGAGGCGCAGTTGGATAAGGAATGGTTGATCTCCCAGATACAACGATTTTCGTCACAGGACACGACTGCAGTGACACAATTTGTCCGAAACGAGTGCGGTATGGGTGTCGCAGTGGAGGCCCTTGAAAGGGTCTATCGTGAAACAATAGAACTTCATCAAGAAATGAGGCCGCTCACTCTTGATGACGAATACTCCCAGCTTCACAACTACCTCGAGTGGATCGGTCCAGAGGCTGATCAGCTTTGGGGCATAAAAGTGGGTGTCATTCGGGACGCCGAGATTAATCGAGAGATACTAACTCGTGTTGAGAAGGAACTTGCAGAGGCACGCTTGGCCCTTGCCCTGCAAATGACCGAGTCTAGTCATAAACTCGAGCAAATAGAGATCAATAAAAAAGGTCTGATCGACCGCCTGAAAGAGAACCACTCGTCGAAAGTAGCGAAATTAGAGAAGACGATAGCTTCCCTGAGGGTCTTCAAACAAAAGTGGCAAGCCACGGAGACCTACCTAAATCGGGGACCACTGCGCCGTCATTTTTTGAAAAAGATCATCGAGAAACAGCAATCTAAAGACAGAGGGCGAACTTCATGAAGCCGGGTTGAAGTTACTTTTTCTTCTTCGGCTTCGGACCCGCAAACGTGGGGGGAAGAGTGCCCTTTTCCCATTCACCGATCGCAGATAGGAGTGCCTTCACCTCTTCGGGTTTCTCTTGGGCTAGATCTTTCGTCTCTCCCACATCCACCGATAGGTCGTAGAGAGCAGGCTCAGCTTTTCCAAATCGCACGAGCTTCAAGTCGCCGCGACGCGCTGAGTAATCTCCCCTAGGGCCATTCATCCGCCAGAACAGAATGTCATGAGGAGCCTCGGCCGATTCACCGGTGAGGTAGGGTATCAAATTCACGCCGTCCAAGTTCGCGGGTATCGATTCCTTAGCTCCCGCCGCCGCCAATGAGGTTGGCAGAAAATCAAGTGCGATGACTGGCTGCTCATAAACGCCCGGCTTGATTCGAGAAGGCCAACTCACCAGGAAAGGCACCCGCACGCCGCCCTCATAGAGACTCCCCTTGGCGCCGCGCAACGGTGTGTTGTCCGTGAAATTTGTTCCGCTTTTGGCCGCCAAATTGGGGCCTCCGTTATCGCTGACGAAAAAGATAAGGGTATTCTCGGTTTGCTGAGTCGCATCCAGTTTTTTCAACATACTGCCGATGGCTGCATCCATGGCGCAGACCATGGCTGCGTAGGTGCGTCTTTTTTCATCCTTGATGTGAGCCACCTTTTCCAACCACCCGGCGGGTGCCTGAAGCGGCGTGTGGGGCGCATTGAAGGCGAGGTAGAGCATCCACGGTTTGGATTGCCCTGTATGACGATCGACAAAGGCTACAGCTTCGTCTCCAAACTGCTCTGTGAGGTATTTAGTCTGCGGCTCTTCCACTCCATTTCGATTGAGCGGAAGCGTGTACTCGGCACCGCCTTTGTCTCCGGGAAAATACTGATGCCCTCCTCCGAGTGCGCCGAAATACTCATCAAATCCGCGTTTCATCGGGTGAAACTGCGGATGCGCCCCGAGGTGCCATTTTCCCACAGCTCCCGTCGCATACCCCGCTTTTTTCATCAGGGAGGGAAAGGTCGTCTCACTCAATGCCAGTCCCGCTGTTGTGCTCTCCGGCAACCAAGCTGGATTCATCTCATGACCAAATCGGTGTTGATACCGGCCCGTGAGGAGTCCGGCGCGCGTCGGACTGCAAAAGGAGTGGGAGACATAGCCGCTCGTGCACCGGAGGCTCCGTGAGGCCAATCGATCCAGCTCGGGCGTTGGAATTTCTTTGGATCCTTGAAATCCTGCATCGTGATAACCGAGGTCATCAGCCACGATCAGCAGAACATTGGGCGGAGCCGCAAACAGTGGAGCCGAAACGACCAGAGATAAAATCAAGAGGCGAAGAATCATGATAGGCCGGGAAACGCGGTTTCAGAGATCATGTTTCAGGACCTCTTTCAAGAGACCTCTCAAGCCTGCATTTTCCGGCTCGCAAGTCGCCATAGGTGGCGCATTGTCTGCGGCTCACCCGGCATGAAATGGCGACAAATCCATATCCCGAAATCGATCAAACGACTCGCCATCGTTTTGGCTCTCTTTGCCTTGGCTGCCTACCTCCTGGGTGAGGTGTTTTTTAACGTCAGCAGCAACGTGGTTGCGCTGAGTTTTCGGGAATCCAAAGAACCCCTGGCCGGGCAGTCACGCTCTGGAGGTTGGAAAAACATCACGGCGATGAATGTGGCGGAGTTGGACGCATCCCTTCATGAAAGGCACCGTGAGCCAGGCCTGCGTTGGTGCTCCTTGGCTGTGAGACGTGAGCCACGCACATTGGCCCAATGGGTCACTCAGGGGTTGTTCGGCGCGGAGGTGAACATCCTATGGATCTCGCCCGACAAGTTTGACATGCTGACCACCTTTAAACCTAAGTTTGAACTGACCACCGCCTCGGAGCGGCTGAGTGCGGAGAATTTGTGGTTCTCCATCAACGCCAATTTCCGTGAGCCCAATGGAAAGCCGCTGGGCTGGGTTTACCACGAGGGACGTCAGGTCAATGGCTCCTTCCCTGCTTGGACCGGCTGCTTTTTCGTCAAACAGGGCACCCCCTACTTCGGCCCGCAATCCTTGCTCGATGACGTGCCGGGTCCAATTCAAGAAGGCACTCAGGGATACCCCTCGGTGATGAAAAGCCACACGGTCTTCCCATACGTCATGATGAAGGATACGAACCACTTTGATGGCACCAAGATCTCTTACCGCTCCCTGGCGGGCATGAAGAAAGATGGTACTCTGGTTTTTGTTTTGTCGGGAGACGGGGGCGTGATGAATATCAGCGAGGTCACCGAGATCGCTAAACGGCTGGAGGTGCAGCACGCCACGTGTTTGGATGGTGGCAAGGCGCTCCAATACTCTATCCGCACCGGGGTCGGCATTCGACATTTCAGGGCTTACAACACCACTTTGCCGCTCACCCATCGGCTGCTGGTCCGCGAGCGCTCGCCGGTGTATATCGGAGCGCGACGAAAAGCGCCCGAGATCATCACGCCGCCATGAGCAGACCGTCGATGCAGCATGAGCGAGCCCTCATGGCAGAGGGGCACACCCTTGTGGCGGGTGTGGATGAAGTGGGCCGGGGACCGCTGGCGGGTCCGGTGTGCGCAGCCGCAGCCATCCTGCCACCCGACTTTAAACATTCGGTCCTTCACGATTCCAAGAAGCTGAGCGAAACTCAGCGCGAGAGCCTCTTCAGCGAGCTGACGAGCGACGCACGAATCATCTGGTCCTGCGCTTTTGTGGAGCCCGATGAAATCGATCGCATCAACATCCTTCAGGCCACCTGGGTCGCGATGCGCCGGGCGGTGCTGGGCCTGAAGAAAAAAGCGGAAGCCGCACTCATCGATGGCCGACCGGTTCGTGATTTTCCGATACCCAGCCTGGCTCTCGTAAAAGGCGACAGTTTGAGTTTTTCGATTGCCGCCGCGAGCGTCATCGCAAAAGTAACGCGCGATCGACTCATGCACGAGATGGCGATCAAACACCCAGAATATGGATTCGAACAGCACAAGGGATACGGAACGCCCCAGCATCTGGCGGCGCTTAGGCTTCACGGCCCTTGTCCGATCCATCGCCGCTCGTTCGAGCCTGTCGCTCAGCAAACCCTACCTCTCGACCAATAGAGGCGTGCCCCGAACCCGCGCCGAGATCGGACTCTTGGGCGAGGAGCTTTCTTGCCGTTGGCTGCGCTCTCAGGGCCGACGGGTGCTTCACCGCAATTTCCGCGCACCACAGGGCGGCGAGGTGGATGTTGTTTGTCGCCATCGAGACGTGCTCACTTTTGTCGAAGTCAAAACCCGCACCAGTGAGGCTTTCGGCAGACCTGCCGATGCGGTGGGCCCGGATAAACAAAGGCTCATCCAACGTGGAGCCCTTGAATGGATGCGGCTACTCGGCCGACCCAAGATCAAGTTTCGTTTTGATATCGTGGAGGTGCTTCTCATCGAGGGAAGTCCTCCAAAGCTGAACGTCATCGAGAACGCCTTCCGACTACCCGACAGTTCCACCGCAGGGAGGTGAGATAAGTCGGCAAGTGTGCGCAAGATCAAAACGGGAGAGCTCGTTCCCACACGGCCCATGAGAATCCACGCCTCGTTTTTTACCTTTCTCCTCACCCTCTCAGCCTGCTTCACCCAAGCTGCGCAGCCAAACATCGTGATGATCATCTCGGATGATCAGCTGTGGAGCGACTACGGATTCACGGGGCATGCCCACATCCAGACTCCGAATCTGGACAAGCTGGCCAAGGAAAGCCTCACCTTTACCCGCGGATACGTGCCCTCCAGTCTATGCTGCCCCAGCTTGGCTTCGATCATCACAGGCCTCTACCCTCATCAGCATAAAGTCACCAGCAATGACCCACCCATTCCCGCAGGCATGAAGCCGCGCGAGTTTCAGTCGAGCCCTCTCTTTGATGCGGGCAGAGAAGTGATGAGTCAGCATTTGGAATCCGCCGGCACGCTGCCAAAGAGGCTTGCGACCCAAGGATACCTCAGTCTCCAAACCGGCAAGTGGTGGCAGAAGCATTTCTCGCGGGGTGGGTTCACTCACGGCATGACCGTCGGCGGGCGCCACGGTGACACGGGTCTCGACATCGGGCGGAAGACCATGCAGCCGATCTACGATTTCATTTCGGAGGCCCAAAAGGAGTCAAAACCCTTCTTTGTCTGGTATGCGCCCATGATGCCGCACGATCCCCACACACCGCCGCAGCGCATCCTGGAAAAATACAAAGACAAAGCTCCGAGCATCCACGTCGCCAAGTATTGGGCCATGGTGGATTGGTTTGACGAGACCTGCGGTGAACTCGTGAAGCACATTGACGACAAGGGACTGAAGGAAAACACCATCATCGTTTATGTCACCGACAACGGCTGGATCACCAATCCCCAGACAGGTCGATATGCAGAGAGATCCAAACAGAGCCCATATGAGGGCGGACTTCGCACACCCATCATGGTGCGCTGGCCCGGCACGGTGAAACCCAAAATGTCAGACGCTCTGGCATCCTCTCTCGATCTCGCTCCTACTTTACTCAAAGCCGTCGGCCTCCAACCCACCCGCGAAATGCCCGGCATCAACCTCCTAGATGAAAAGGCCGTCGCGTCTCGGAGAGTGCTGTATGGCGAGTGCTTCACGCACAACTTTGTGGACCTCAACCTGCCCTCCTCCAGCCTCAAGTGGCGCTGGATCATCGAGGGCCACACCAAGCTGATCCTGCCCAACATCGCCAATCAACCCAAAGACGTGGAGGAGCTCTACGACCTGAAGGCGGACCCGAAGGAGGAGAAAAATCTGGCCAAGCAAATGCCAGATCGACTGCTCGACCTGGCAACCAAATTGGATGCTTGGTGGACTCCGTAAAGAGCGATCAGCCGCGCTGACGCTCAAGCAGATTCACCATGAGGAAGGCGAAGATCAAAGAGTTTTCCTCATCCACATTCAGATCGGAGAGTTGATCCAGACGGAACCTGCCTTCCCAAAAAGCAGTCTCTTTCTTGAGTCGCATCACGAGGGTGCCGTCACTCCGCTTCGCAATGTAGCTGGGGTGAAGGAAGAACCCGCTAAACATACCGACAATCGGAATACCGCCCACGAGACCATCGAGCAGCTTCACAATCGGCGTTTCCTCCGTGATCACAAAGGCAGGTGCCGTGTTTGAACCCGAGGAGACCTCATAGTGGGCACGCCAAAGGGAGCGCATCCCTTTTCGCCCCACAGACCCCACCTTGGCACCCGCGGCATTCTCAAAATGGTAACGCGCCGACCAATCAATGATCCGATCCGCCGCAATGGTGCCCAATCGGTGCGTCCGCGTCTCATCGCTGAACACTTCGATCTTTTCCTTCAACCGGAAAAGCTTCTGTTTAATGTAGGAAATGGTGCGCCCCGATGCGTCGGATACGTAAATCTGAGGAGCAAGGGCGATGAGTTTGAAACGGAAGAGAAGGGGAAACTCCATGTGAAAGGCGAGGTTAAAAAAACTAGGAGCGGAACATACAAAGAAAAAGGCACGTGTCGTTTATCACTTGAACACAATCCATGGCCACCGAACCCACCGAGAACCCAAGCAGTCAAAACTGGAAGGAATGCTTCCGGGAGCTTGCACCTCGACTGATCCTCTACGCTCGTCAGTTCGTCGAAAGCATCGCGGATGCGGAGGACGTGGTCCAGATGGCCTTTGTGCGCTGGTGGCAGCGGCATCCCGACGGTGACCGCAATCACGTCCCCCTTCTTTACGCTGCGGTGAGGAGCATCTCCCTCGACCTCAGGCGCAAAGACATGCGGCGCATCCTGCGGGAGGCAAAATCAGACGTCGCCGTCTCGGGAGAAGATCACCCCTTTTTCGATCCCGCCTTCGAGCAGCAGGAGAGTGCCAAAATCGTATCCGATGCGCTCCAATACTTGCCGGATGAACAGCGGGAAGTCGTCACGCTTCACCTCTGGGGAGGACTCACCTTTGCACAGATCGCCGGCATGACCGGCGTGTCGATCAACACGGTGGCAGGACGCTATCGCTACGCGCTGGCATCTCTCCACCGCCGACTCGAACCTCACCGCTCTGACCTGGGTGAAGCCGCCGTCGCACCCGCAACATGAACTCATCCTGGAAATCTTTTTTCATGAACGAAAACGAAATCGAAAAGCTGCTCAGCGGCATGCGCCCGGCTGCGGCATCCCTTGAACTCGAAGAACGAATCGAGCACGATCTGGCCTTCACCTCGGGTCTCCGAGTAATCGACGGCCCATCGAAGCCTCAGAAAATCTGGTGGCAACCCCTTGCTTGGACCGGACTTGGAGCCGCTGCCGCCATCATGATCATGAGCTTAAGTCCGGCAGTCAAACCCACCTCACCCTACGCCTCGATTTCGGATCAAAAAACGACTGCGCTTCCCGTCAGCTCCACCCGCGAGTGGGTAAACGCGGATGACCAAGGCGTGCGATTCAACAGCCAGCAACTTCCGGAACGTCATCTCAAACTCATCTCCACTGAGCGGCATGAGTGGATCGACCCTCGGGATGGAGCACAGATCTCTGTCGAAATCCCCCGCGAAGACACCGTCGTTCTACCCGTGAAATTTCAGTAGTGCTCAGAGTCCAAACATCAACCAACCCAGTCTCCAACCATGAAATCTAAAACCAGCATTCTCCTACTCACCTGCGGAGCCATGGCCCTCGGTCCCCTCGCCGCTCAAGATGGTGCCGAACCCGATATCACGGTAAAACCCGCCGAGCCCATCAACCCGAAAGAACGGAAAGATGAGCCTCGCCGCGAAAAAGAGCGCGATGAAAAGAAAAGGCCCGAGCATGAAGAGCGGGGTAAGCCGGAAAAAGACAAACCCAAACAGCCAGACCTCAAGAGCAAACCCGCTCCCCATGAAAAAATGACCCCTTATCTGGGTCTTCTGCTTCGGGGTGTGTCTCCAGAGCTCGCGGCTCAGGTCGGGATTCCTGAGGGATTCGGACTCGTGGTCGCCGATGTGGCAAAAGGCAGCCCGGCGTTTGATGCCAAATTTGAAACTCACGATGTCATCACGATGATCGGAGACCAGCGCGTGGTGAACATGCCCCAATTTCAAGCTCTCGTCCGCACTCAGAAGAAAGGGGAAGAAGTCACGCTCACCCTTCACCGCAGAGGCGAAGAACAGAAGGTAACGGCGAAAATTGGTGAACGTATGATGCCGGTCGAACCTCCGCATGGAGCCATGCCTCATCCCATGATGCAGTGCCCGCATGCCATGCGCCCCATGCACCATCACCCCCAGATGAATGAAAAGCGTCCACCGATAGAAAAGGGACCTCACGGCAACCCGCCTGATATGAAGCCCCGGGGACATTCAAGACCCGATGAGAAAAGAGATCATGGGCCCGAAGACTCACGGAACGGAGATCGACGCCCAGGTCACGACCGGCCGATGCCTCCTTCCAAAACAAAGGCCTGAATCGGTCTCACTGTTTGCCTTTACCTCTGAACTCTTCATTGCATGAATCCAAAGCAAACTCTCCTCTCTCTCGCCTCAGGTGGACTGGTCTTGTCGTCCGCATTCGTCTCCGCTCAGGAGAACGTCAAGGGCACCCCCCCTCAACGCGAGAGAGAGAATATGCCCTCGCACGAGCGAACTCCGGAGAATGAAGTTCCGACTCCCTTCATCGGTATCGTCACGCGTGAACTGGAAGCGGAGGTGAGAGCTCAGACTGGAATTGCGGAAGGTTTCGGATTGTTGGTGGTCGAGGTCATGCCTGACGGGCC
>CAMBPV010000113.1 GCA_945869695.1 Prosthecobacter debontii | reverse complement strand
ATCTCGCCGTTGCCGGTGTCCCAGAACCAATGCCAGTCATAGTGAAACTTCGGCCGGGTGAGCTTGGTCATCGGCGCGGGGCCGGCCCACAGGTCGTAATCGCACCTCGGCGGCATCACGCACTCCGCCGGGCCGCCGATGCTGCCGCGACCGCTGTAGATGATGCTCTTCGCGAGCTTCACCTCGCCCAGTTTGCCCTCACGCATGAATTTCACCGCCTCGGCCAACGCACCGCGAGAGCGATTCTGCGTGCCCGTCTGCGCGACGCGGCCCAATTTGCGCGCCACCTGCACGATGCGGCGGCCTTCCTCGACGTTTTGGCTCACGGGCTTCTCGACATACACATCCTTTCCCGCCTGCATTGCCCAGATCGCCGCCAGCGCATGCCAGTGATTCGGCGTGGCGATGAAAACAACATCGACGGCCTTGTCTTCGAGCACCTTCCGCAAGTCCTGCACCTTCTTCGGCATCGGCCGCTTCAGCTCGACCAGCAACGCGCCCACCTCATCCGCGCGATCGAGGTCCGGATCGCAAACATACGCCACATCGCAGTCCGCGAGCCGCGCGAGTTCCCGCGCATGCGCTTTGCCACGAATCCCACAGCCGATGATCGCCGCCGTGATCTTCTCACTCGCCGAAACCGTCGGCGTGTCGGCACCGATCAATGTTTTCGGCAAAGCGACCGCCGCAGCGGCCATGAGCGAGTCTTCAAAAAAGCGTCTGCGTGTGGGTGTGATCATGGTGGGAAGGAACTTACGGCACGAAGCCGATATTCTTGTCGTGCTGAAAAAGATCCGTTAGGCCAGTATCGGGCGCATCACATCGCCATAAACATCCGTGAGCCGGAAGTCACGACCGGCGTAGCGGTAGGTCAGTTCTTCGTGGTTGAGACCCATGAGATGCATGATCGTCGCATGCAGATCATGCACGCTGGTGGGGTCGTCCTGCGCGGCAAAGCCGAATTCATCGGTGCTGCCGTGGACGGTGCCGCCTTTGATGCCCCCGCCGGCCATCCAGACGCTGAAGCCGTAGTGATTGTGATCGCGGCCCAGCTTCGATTTGCCTCCGGCGAGCTCCACAGTCGGTGTGCGGCCGAATTCTCCGCCCCAGATGACCAGCGTGTCCTCCAGCATGCCGCGCTGCTTCAAATCGGCCAGCAGAGCCGCGATGGGCTGGTCGATCTCGTTCGCCAGCTTGCGGTGGTTCGTCTCGATGTTGTCGTGATTATCCCAAGGCTGGCCCGCGCCATGCCAGAGCTGCACCATGCGCACACCGCGCTCCAGCAACCGACGCGCGATGAGCGTCTGCCGCGCGTGAACACCCTCGCCGTAGAGTTTGCGGATGTGTTCCGGCTCTTTGGTGACATCAAACGCGTCCGCCGCCTCGATCTGCATGCGGAAAGCCAGCTCGAAGCTCTGAATCCGCGCCTCCAGTCGAGGATCGCTGCGTTCGGCACGATGCGCGGCATTGATGCGACGCAGCAAATCGAGCTGGCGGAGCTGCACGCTCATGTCCGCATGCGGACTGCGGATGTTTTCGATCAGGCGATCCACCGCCTCATGCTTCGAATCGACATACGTTCCCTGAAACGCGCCCGGCAGAAAGGCGGACTGCCAGTTCTCCGCACTTTTGATCGGCATGCCACCTGGGCACATCGCGATGAAGCCCGGCAGATTCTCATTGGCACTGCCCAGACCATACGTCAGCCATGCGCCCAGGCTGGGACGTGCCTGGATCGAGTCGCCGCAGTTCATGAGCATCAGCGAGGGCTCATGATTCGGCACCTGCGCCTGCATGGAGCGGATGACAGCGATGTCGTCGATGTGAGCCGCCGTTTTCGCAAACAACTCGCTCACCTCGATCCCGCTCTGCCCGTAACGCTGAAACTTGAACGGTGAGGGAAACGCCGCGCCCGTCTTGCGCTCCGTGATGCGATGACTTGGAACTTGTTTTCCCTCGTAGAGCTTGAGGGCAGGCTTTGGATCAAACGTATCGACATGCGACGGTCCACCGTTGAGGAAGAAATGGATCACTCGCTTCGCCTTCGGCGCGAAGTGCGGCTTCGCGGCCTGTAAATCCGCCAGTCCAAGCGCCGCCATGCCCATGCCGGAGCGGCGGAGAAAATCTCGGCGCGTGAGAGGTGGATTCATATCAATCGACAAACATGAACTCGTTCGAGAGCATCAGCACCTGCACGAGTTGTTCCCAGGCACTGAGTTGGGATTTCGGCTGGGTGGGAAAATCTTTCTGGGCATCCCAAGCGTCGCTCGGAGTGTCGCCGCCCGCGCCTGGGGTCGCGGTGACGGACGATGTGATTTTTGGCGACCAGAGGAATTGGTCGCTGTTCAGGCCGTTGCCGATATCGACGATGAAATCGAGCGTGTCACCGGCCTGGAAAGCAATGGCGTCGAGTTGCAGGTCCGCTTTGGCGCCGAGGAGCGTCGTGCTGCGCAGTTTGCCGAGGCGCGAGTGGCTGATAAAGGCGCGGATGCCATCGCCCACCTTGGGCTCGTGGATGAGCGTGGAACGCAGGTCATACGCCGCGTCCGCCGGCGCGATCCAGCGGCGCACGACGGCGTGTTTGCGATCATTGCCGGGATGGCCGCCTTCCGCAGTGAGCTGCACCCAGCCGAGTTGAGAGTTCGGCCAGTTTTCCGCACCCTGCCAGGCGTGGCCGGTGAAATGCGTCAGCGGCTTGAAGTTCTTCACACGACCTGTGCTCTCGTCCCATTCGCCGTAGCCGTATTGCCAGAATTTGGAGTGATCGGGCGCGGCGATGACGGGCTTTTCACCGGCTGAAACAAAAGCCAGCGCAGAGGCAAGTTCGTCAGCTGTGGAGCTGCGCTGGAAGAGACGTTGGTAGATGAAGTGGACGCGATCAGTGTCTGCGGAGTGCTGCACAGGGGACTTTACGAGCGCCTTCGCCTGCTGCACGACAAACGGATGATTCAGACCGAAGAGCGCCTGTTGTGGCACGGTGGTTTCGGTGCGCTGAGGGATGGAGAGATCGGGATTGGCGAAGTCGAAAGTGCGCATGACCATCGGCACGTTTTCACGGTCCACGAGTGCGTAAAGCGTGCGGCGCGTGTTACTGCCCGCAAACAAAGCATCAGGACGCCCGCCCATGCGCAGATTCAGTCGCCCTGCGGCGGCGAGCCAAGCATCACGTGCTTCCTCGAAGCTGAGGCGGTGTGGATTCATGCGATAGAGCAGGCGATTGTCGGGATCGCGCGGATCACTCGTCTGACTGCTTTGCTGGTAGGTCTGCGACAACATGATCATGCGGTGCATCGCCTTGATGCTCCAACCGGAGTCGATGAAGCGTTGCGCGAGCCAGTCGAGCAGTTCGGGATGACTGGGAGGGCTCCCTTGCTTGCCGAAATCGCTCGGCGTGCTGACAAGGCCGCGGCCGAAGTGATGCTGCCAGATGCGGTTCACCATCACGCGGGAGGTGAGTGGGTTGCGCGGATCAATAATGGCCTGCGCGAGCTCCAGGCGGCCGCTGCCTTTCGTGAAGGGTTGCTGCGGGCCGAAGAGGCTCAAAAACTGGCGTGGGACGGAATCGCCCTTCATAAGCGGATTCCCGCGATGAAAAACACGCGGCGTGATCGGGAGCGCGCGCTCGGTCAAAAGGGTCACGTGGGCCGGAGTGGTGCTGTTTTTGATGAGGAAGCGGTCCACATCACCCTGCGACTTCCACAGTTCGGTGGTGATGCCAGTGGGGAAATACATCTCGATGTTCGCGATGTGCTCATCGGGCACAAAAGCGGGCGAATCCGGCTGTTTGAGCATTTCCTCGGTGATCTGAATGCCGGGGTGCTTTTCCATCCAGGCTTTCCAGCGATGCACAACAAAGGGATTGAGGTCTTTTTCGCCGAGGATCTGGCTGAAGACCTCCTCCGGGTAATCGTCGAGATGTTTCTGCGCGGCGAGGTAGTCAGCCCTGTGCGCGCGGTTCCTCGCCATCTGCTCCTCGCGGCGTTTGGCCATCAAATCGCGGTTCTTTTTCACCAACGCGCTCAGTTCGGCGTTTTCGCCATCGGCGCACGGAGCGAGTGCTTCCGCGCTGCTCTGGAAGACACCGTAGAGCGCATAGTAGTCGCGCGTGGGGATGGGATCGAATTTGTGATCATGGCAGCGTGCGCAGGCGACCGTGAGACCGAGCGTGCCGCGTGTGACGACATCAATGCGGTCATCAATGATGTCGTGCGTGACGCCGAGAAAACGCCGCCCGAGTGTGAGAAAGCCCATCGCGGCGAGATCGGGTGACTTTGGCGGGATGACTTGATCTGCGGCGATCTGGAGGAGCAAAAAGCGGTCGTAGGGCATGTCGGCATTCAGCGCACGCACGACCCAGTCGCGATACGGCGTGGCATGCACCCAGTTCTTTTCCTCGCGGGCATAGACGTAGCCTTTGGTGTCGGAGTAGCGTGCTACATCGAGCCAGTGGCGAGCCCATTGCTCGCCGTAGTGCGGTGAGGCAAGTAACTGATCGACGAATTTTTCATACGGCACGTCTGTTCGCTCCGGCGGCAGACCCGTGAGATCAAAGCTGGCACGGCGGATCAACGTGCGTGCATCAGCACGTGGTGAAGGATGTAAGCCGTTCTCGGCGAGTTTTTTCTGAATGAACTCGTCGATGTTAGTGCCTCCACCCGGCTTCAGCGGCTGAAAGGCCCACTGCTCCGCCGAGAGGAGACTCGTGGAAACAAGCAGGCTGCCAAGTTGGAGAAGGCGGTGGAACACAGCGGCGTCTACTACGCTCGGTTCGACCATGACTTTGCGACATCACCCTCAGCTTCAAGTGCACGACTAATTGGTTAGCTTCGCTGCCTCTTCCTTCGCCTTCGCGAGCACATCGGCCAGCGCGACGGGTTTGCCGCCTTGGCGGAGGCTTTCGTCGGCGGCTTCCATGAAGGTGAAGATTTCGAGGGTCTCGGCTTCGCTCACGGGCGGGGTGCCGGTGCGGAAGAAGGTGCCGATCTGGCGGCAGAGGGCTTCGTAGCTGATGGTTTTGGCTCCTTGGCGGACATTCTTGGATCCAAACACGAGCGCACCGAACTCCGACTTGCCCTTCACGATGCCGCGATAGGTGCCCACGCGGCCATCTTTCCACACGCCGGTGACTTGATCGGTGACGGGGCCTTTGGTGCGGGAAACGGTCTCGCAGCCGGTGCCCATGAGCGCGAAGAGCGACTCGATGCCGTGGATGGCGTAGAAGAAGAGGTCCGGCGTGCCGTCTTGATACGAGCACGGGCCCCAGGTCGTCACGCTGAGGATATCGCCGATCTCGGGATTGTTTTTCATGGCGATCAAATCGGCTCCGAAGCGTGAGGATGAGCTGGACCAGACCTTCACGTTGCTTTTCTTCGCGAGTTCAAAGATCGCGATGGCCTCGGCGAGTGTGCCTGCTACGGGTTTGTCGATGAACACCGGCTTGCCCGCTTTGAAAATCTCCCGCGCTTCTTGCAGATGGATGCGGCCATCCACGCTCTCCAGCAGCACCACATCGACTTTGGCAAGCAGTTCCGGGATGGTGGGCACGATCTCCACGCCCATGTCGCGAAGCTGCTGCGTGAACTTCTCTTTGCGATCCCGGCTCGCTGGCATGTCCGTGCCACCGGTGTAGCCAGTCGTTACTTTGATGCCCGCGAGTTCGCCCGTCGTCTCGCCTTTGTTGAAGAGCTTCGTGAAAGCTGGCACATGCGAGGTATCGAGGCCCACAATGCCCGCACGAAGCGGTTTGAGGTCGTTTTGAGCGAAAGCCGTGCTGGCGACGAGGAGGGAGAGGAGGATGCGTTTCATGATTTGGAAATGTTGTTTATTGGGATCGAACTCAATCCACATAGCGAAGTTCGTTGCCGGCGAGTAGGGCCTGGCAAAGCGCGGCCCAGGTGTCGAGTTCGCGGCGTGGGTGGTCGGTTTGTGTCGAAACGAGCATCGCGTCGGCTTCGCGGAGGAAATCGAGGCCGCGTTGGATTTCGGCGGTGGTGGCGTCGCGGCCCAAAGCATGGCGATAGGCCTGTGCGAGGCGCTTTTCGGATTCGGCGGGAGTTTGGAGCAGTCGCCTGGCGAAGCGGCGGGATTGCTCGATGACGAAGGCGTTGTTCAGCAGGTAAAGCGACTGCGTGGCGAGCGCGGAACTGTCGCGCTGGGCGACGACGGTGGTGGCGTCGGGCAAATTGAAGGGCGTGAGCTCCGGCGGCATCGAATTGCGGAGCATGAGCAGATACACGCTGCGCTGTGAACTGGGCTGATGCAGCGAGGGCAGCTCATTGATGAGCACGTCGCGATGCTGGATGAGCGAACCGCTCGCGGGCTGCGGATTGAGGTCGCCGGTGGCGAAGAGCATGGTGTCGCGAATCGTTTCGGCATCGAGTCGACGACGAAGATGATGCGAAAACATCGGCGCGCTGCCGCTGCGCGAGGCCATTTGATACGTGCGGCTCAGGACGATGCTGCGGATGAGTTTTTTGATGCTCCAGCCTTCGCGCATGAAGCGGGTGGCGAGGTGGTCGAGGAGTTCGGGGTGCGTGGGGCGCTCGCCGGAGAGGCCGAAGTCGTTTGGCGTGGTGACGAGGCCTTCGCCAAAGAGTTGGAGCCACACGCGATTCACGAAGACGCGGGCGGTGAGCGGGTTCTGCGGGCTGGCGAGCCACTTCGCGAGTTCGAGGCGGCCACTGTGCTTCAAGTCGGCGACGGTGCCGCCGCCGCAGGCGCTGAGGAAGCCACGCGGGATGGCGGCACCGAGTTTTTTGGATTCGCCGTCGATGTTGAGTTTGCAGTCCTCGATCTTTTTCGCATCGCGAACGCCCATGGCGAGTGGAGCGTCTGCCTTGTAGGCAAAGGAGGGCTTGGCGGGCGGACGATGAGGCGGATTAGCTTTGATGATGGGTTCCAATTCGGCACGCGGCATGACTTTGGCGGCGACTTGCAGCTCGTGCAGCGGGGTTTGTGGCGCGGTGAGGCCCTGATGCGCCGCGGCACCCCACATCGTCTCGGAGCTTTTGAAGATGCCGGCGAGCGCGTAGTAGTCACGAGTCGGGATGGGATCGGTTTTGTGATCGTGACAGCGGGCGCAGCCGATGCTGAGGCCGAGGATGCCGCTGCCGATGACGTTGATCTGATCGGCGATGACATCCATCTCAAAGTTCTCGTTCATGGCCTTCGCGGGCTTCGCGCCGAGTGCGAGCAAGCCGGTGGCGATGAGCTGGCGGTCGCGCTGCGCCGGTGAATCGGCTGGCAGCAAGTCTCCGGCGATCTGCTCGGCGATGAAGCGATCATACGGCAGGTCTTCATTGATGGCGCGGATGACGTAGTCGCGATAACGCCACGCATGCGGGAAGCTCGGATTGCGAGAGAGGCCGTCGTTGCCGTTTGATTCGGCGTAGCGGGCCACATCGAGCCAGTGGCGACCCCATTTTTCTCCGAAGTGGGGCGAGTTGAGGAGCGAATCGACATAGTCAGACAGGTCTGACATGTCGGACGAGTCTGACGGCGGCAGGCCGATCAAATCGAGGGACAGGCGGCGCTTGAGAGCGGCCGTTTCGGCATCGGGGGCGGGTTGGAGGCCGTTTTGCTCGATCTTCGCCAAAATGAAGGCGTCGAGGCCTCGGCGAGGCCAGGCGGTGTTTTGGACTTTGGGCGGCTTGGGGTCGGAAATGGGCTTCAGGGACCAAAGGGGCTCCTGCGTGGCTTTTTGGACAACTTTGGGCGGTTCGGTGCGGGGATCGGGTGCGCCCATTTTCACCCACTCGACGAAATCGTTCACGATGTTCTCCGGCAGGCGCCTCTTCGGTGGCATTTCGAGGCCGTCGTAGCGCACGGCTTGCACGATGAGGCTTTCGTCGGGTTTGCCGGGAATGACGGCGGGGCCGGATTCGCCACCAGCGATCATTTCGGAGGGCGCATCGAGCAGGAGCTTGCCACCGAGCTTCTTCGAGGTCTGCGAATGGCACTCGTAGCACTGCTTCACGAGCACAGGCCGGACCTTCGACTCAAAGAAGGCCCGCTGATCCGGTGTCATGTCCGCGCCGACCACGTTTGCGGCGGTGAGGGCGATGAGGAGTGGCAGCGAGCGGGTGGACATCAACTTACAAACTACTACCGCTGCGTCGCCTTCTTTCGTGGATGACCGCTCGATTTGTAAAATGAAGGGCACGTCAATATGATCGTAAAAGCACTTTCGGAGCGTAGGTTTGCGGATGTTTCCCCGACTCCTTATCGCTTTCGCCGTTGTTGTGCCTGCTCTCGCCGAGGAACTTGAGTTTTATCGTGATGTGTATCCCTTTTTGAAGGGCAACTGCATCTCCTGTCACAACAAGACGACGACGAAGGCGGATCTCAACATGGAGACGCCAGAACTGATGATCAAAGGCGGCGAGGGCGGGCCGTCGTTGATTCCGGGGAAGAGCTTGGAGAGCCTCATCGTGCAGGCTTCTCTGCACTCGAACGACATGGAGATGCCGCCGGCGAACAACAAGTCCGGCGCAGTGAATCTCACGCCGGAACAGATCGCGACGCTGAAGCAATGGATCGATCAGGGTGCTAAAAGCACGAAGTTGCAGGAACGCTCCGTGGTGTTGCAGGCCTTCTCCGCGAGCGTCGATCCCATCTACTGCCTCGCGATTTCGAAGGATGGTCGCTACGCGGCCTGTGGGCGCTCGAACCGCATTTTTGTCTATGATCTGGCCACGCGGCAGCTTGTGGCGCAGGTGGGTGATCCGGCGGAGAAAAATGGAGCCGCGCATCGGGCGCTGGTGCAGTCGCTTTCTTTCAGCCCGGATGGCACGCGGCTCGCGAGCGGTAGTTTTCGCGAGGTAAAGCTGTGGAAGCTCGATCTGGCAAAACCGACGTCGAACAGCTTGAAATCGGTCTCGGCCCCTGTGAGCGCCGATTTGATCAAGAAACTGGCCACCGCAGGCAAAGGGGTCGTTTTGAGCAGCGCGATGTCTGCGGATGGCAAACAGGTGGTCACCGGCTGTGACGACGGGTCCGTGCGCGTTTGGGACGCGGCGACGGTGAAGCCGATCATCGAACTGCGCGGAAGTGTGGCGACCACGAAGAAGCTGGCGGAGCTGGATTGGACCATCGCGGCAAAGACGCTGGAGCAGGCCTTTCAGAAGAGCGAGATCGCGCGCATCGAGGCGCAGGACAAGGCGCTCGACGTGCTGCTGGGCAAGGCGAAGGAGGCCATCCTGACGATGAGCAAGGTGCTGCCGGAAAAGCAGAAGGCCGTGCCGCCGACGACCGAGGCCAAAACCGCCGCGCAGAAGGCAGTGGAAGAACTCGCGGCCAAACTCGCCGCCGCCAAGGACGCCGCAGTCGAAAGGGAGCTCAAAACTGCGCAGGACAAGCTCATCACGGCGAAGATGACCGAGGTTTCGGCGCTGGCCGCCGTTTCCGCCGCCGAGAGCAACGTGAAGGACGCCGAGGATGATGTGAAACGCATCACCGCCTCAAAGGCCGCCAACGCCAAGGCTGTCGCTGCGGCAAACGCGGCCATCACAGGGGCGAAAACCGTGCAGGAAAAGGCTGCAGCCGATCTCGCCGCCTTGAAGCTGTCTTTAACCAAAGGGGGCACGAAGCCCGTCGCCGTTCATTTCTCCGCCGACGCATTGCGCGTGGCTGCGATGTTTGAGGATGGCACTCTGCGTGTGTGGGCCGCCGCCACGGGCACGCCCATTGAAGAAAGCAGTGCAACCGCGGCTGCGAGCACCACGATCACGTCTTCGCCCGATGGCACCTTCGTTGCCACGAAGGCGATCACGCAGACGGTGGGTGCGTTGCCGCGTTGGGCACTGGAGCGCAAGATCGACGAAAAAGGCCTCTTTGCCGATCGCGTGAACGCCGTGCGTTTCAGTCCGGATGGCAAAACACTCGCCACAGCCGGTGGCGAGCTATCCCGCAGTGGCGACATCATCTTTTTCGATGTCGCGAGCGGGAAGCCGACGCAGACGTGGAAGGAAAAACACAGCGACACGGTCCTGTGTCTGGATTTTTCGCCCGACGGCAAGAAGCTCGTCTCGGGCGCTGCTGACAAGATCGTGCGCGTCACCGAGATCGCGACGAACAAGCAAGTGAACCTGCTGGAAGGCCACACGCATCACGTCACCAGCGTCGCCTTTCGCAGCGATGGTCGCGTGCTCGCCAGCGCAGGCGCGGAGGGAACTGTGGTGACCTGGGACATGATCATCGGTGAGCGGAAGAAGAAGATCGAAGGCTGGAGCAAGGAAGTCACCTCCCTGCAGTTCATCGGCGCGACGAACCAGATCATCACCTCCGCCGGCGACAACCGTGTGCGCATCGTCAACGACGAAGGCACCGAGGTGCGCAACATCGCCGATCTCCCTGACTACATGCAATCCGCCGTCAGCACGCCGAACGGCACCACTCTCGTCGCGGGTGGTGAGGACAGCTTGCTGCGCGTGTGGGATGCGGCGGGAAAAGAACTGGCGGCGTTTGGCGCAAAGTAGGCCGTTCTCACGGATAAAGCACCGCATCACAGCCCGTAGGTTTCACACATGTCCTCCATCATCCAGTCCCCTTCACTCGTTCGTTGTGCCGGTCCTTTGTCACGGCGGAGCTTCATGCAGTTCGGTTTGAGCGGCATGGCGACGCTAAGCTGGCCGGGGTTGTTGAAGCTGCGTGCGGCGAATGCGGCGCTGCCGAAGGCGGAGCGCAAATCCATCATCATGGTCTGGCTACCGGGCGGGCAGTCGCACATCGACACCTATGATCCGAAGCCGGAGGCGAGCAGTGAGTATCGCGGCCCGTTCAAGACGATCAGCACGAAGGTGCCGGGCACGATGTTTACCGAGTTACTGCCGATGAACGCGAAGATCGCGGATAAATTCACGATCGTGCGCTCCATGAACCAGTCGGCGGGCGGGCACCCGGCCGGGACGATGCAGATGTTCTCCGGCGACAAGGACACGCGTGACAAGCCGAAGCCGGTGCGGCCAGATTGGATGTCGGTGGTGCATTATTTGCGCGCGAAAGAAGCCAGGCGCGGCAATCCGCTGCCGAACTACATCGGCGTGCCCGCCGCTTCGCCGGAGTATTCGAGTCCTGCCTATCTGGGCGATGCCTACGCGCCTTTCGCGGTGAGCGATGACCCAAATCGTCCGACCTTTCAGGTGCCGAACATCGGTCTGGCCGATGAATCCGAAAGTCGTCGCCTCAGCGACCGTCTCGCGCTGCGCCGCAGTCTCGACAAGATGGAGCGTGCGTTTGACCGCGAAGGCGAACTCGGTGCGCTGGATGAATTTGAGGCACAGGCGGCTACGTTGCTGACAAATCCGCAGACACGGGACGCTTTCGACCTTAGCAAAGAGGATCCGGCCGTCCGCGACCGCTACGGTCGCAATCGCTGGGGGCAGCAATTGCTTCTCGCGCGTCGGTTGGTCGAAGCGGGCGTGGAAATCGTCACCAGCAGCCTAAGCGGCCCGCTTTGTGGTCGCGTGAACAACTGGGATGACCACGCGGTGAACCAGCATCAATTTGAAGCGCTGCGCTTCCGCATGCCGACCTACGACCGCTGTGTCTCGGCTCTCATTGAGGATATTTACGCCCGCGGGCTCGACAAGAAGGTGCTCGTCGTCGTCACCGGCGAATTCGGCCGCACGCCCAAGATCAGCTTCGACCGCAGCACGGGCGCAGGTGATGCCAGCGGCCCCACCGGCACGCTCCAGCCCGGCCGCGACCACTGGCCGCGTGCGTTCACGAATGTGTGGGCTGGCGGCGGCATCCAGACTGGCGGCGTGATCGGCGCGAGCGACAAGCGCGGCGAGGACGTCGTCGAGCGCCCGTGCAACGCTGCGGATTTCCTCGCGACGATCTATCACCACCTTGGCATTGATTACACCAAGGTCACCATCAACGATCTGAACGGCCGCCCGGTGCACATCGTGGAAAACGGCAGGGCGATCTCTGAGCTGATCGCGTGATGAGTTGCACAGTTTGAGCGCGTAGAAGAGCGATGAAACTCCATCTGGCTCTTCGATTCGGCGTCACATTCGTCCTTTCCTCCGTTTCGGCTGAGGAAATCAAAGGCGGCCAGACCTTGATTTCACCCCAATGAACCCCCCGCTCGTTTCATACCCCCAGCTTCCAGATACTCCCACCTCGCACCTGCCCTTCAGTCCTTGCGTGGTCGTGGGAGACTTGATCTTCGTCTCCGGCCAGGCCTCAGTGGACCCACAGGGTAACATCGTGAGTGACAGCTTCGAGGGCGAGTTCCGCCGCAGCATCGAAAACGTGCGCAAGGTGCTCGAAGCTGCGGGCAGCGATCTCTCGCATGTCGTGCAGACGCGAAACTACGTCCGCGATGCCGAGGACCTCGCTCTCTACAATCAACTTTACCGCGAGTACTTTCCGCAGCCCTCGCCTGCACGCACCACCATCACCAACTGCCTCCCGCCTTCGCTGAAATACGAGGTCGAAGCTGTCGCCGTTCGTCGCAGGGAGTGATTACCTTTGCCCGCCCGGACACCCGTCTCATGAATCACTCCCTGGTTGCCCTTTTTTCAGCGCTGCTCGCTTTTGCGGAACCTCTCGCTGCCGCAGAACCGCCACAGTCGATCAAGGAACTCTGGGCTGACTTTGATCCTCGCAAGGAACCGCTCGAGACCGAGGTGCTCAAGGAGTGGGAGCAGGATGGAGTGAACTGTCGGATCATTCGATACGAAGTCGGCGTTTTCAAAGGAGCGCACTCTCGCGTCGCGGCGTTTTATGCTTTTCCGAAAAGCGGATCCAAACTGCCAGCCATCCTCCAAATGCACGGTGGAGGACAGTCGGCCTCGCTCAACAGCGTGGTGACTTACGCCAAGCGCGGTTATGCGAGCCTTTCGATCAATTGGGGAGGCAACAAAATGAGCCTTGGCCAGGAGACTTGGAGTGGACCACAGACCGACTGGGGCAAGCTCGATGCTACCCACCCGCCGCAGCGCAATAAAGCCAACCACTTTGCAGGCCCGCTCACGCCGGATGGGTTTACCCTTGATGCAGTGGAGTCGCCGCGAAACAGCAATTGGTTCGTGGTGCTGATGGCTGCCCGCCGAGCCATCACATTTCTGGAACAGCAGCCGGAAGTGGACCCGACGCGGATCGGTGCGCATGGGCATTCCATGGGCGGCAAACTCACGACCAATCTCGCAGGAATCGATCAGCGGATCAAAGCGGCCGTGCCCTCTTGTGGAGGCTCCGGCGACCTCTTGGAAAGCGAGGACGTGGTGCCCGGCGGCAGCCGAACCAAACGCACCGCCGTGGAACTGGCCTGCATTTCGGACAACACCTACATCCCTCTCATCTCATGCCCGGTGCTGTGGCTCTCGCCCACCAACGACTTCCACGCGCACATCGACAACATGGCGTGGAATTGGCGCGACGTGCCGGATGATCGTCTGCGCTTGAGCATTTCGCCGCACTTCAATCATCGCCACTCAGACGAGCACGGCATCACCGAGTATCTTTGGTTTGAAGAGCACCTCAAAGGCGCAGCCTTCAAAATGCCACGCACGCCGCAGATGGTGCTGGATCTCGAGACCGCGGACGGTCTGCCGCTCATCACGCTCACGCCGGATGACTCTCAGCCCATCAGGCGCGTGGACATCTATTACTCACAGGATCCACATGCACTCACTCGCTTCTGGCGAGACGCGAAGGCTGTCAAAAAAGGTAACAAGTGGAGTGCTGTCTGCCCGGTCATGAGGATCGATCAGCCCATCTTCGCCTACGCCAATGTGGTCTATGAAAATCCGGCGGAGTATCGGGAGGGCCCGCAGCAGACCCCCGACACCTTTGCCATCAGCTCCCGCATGCTCTCGGCCACGCCGGCGAAGTTACAGGCGGCCAAAGTGAAGGCCACAGACAAACAGGATCGGCTGATCGACGATGGCGCGCGCGGTTGGAAGGACTGGTATCAGCTGAACTGGGGCCATCCGCCTTTGTGGACTGTCACGACGCGCAAGCTGAAGGATGCCAAGTGGCGCGGTCCCGACGGGGCGACGCTGCACTTTGAAATCCAATGTCAGACCGACAACCAACTCGTGCTCACCTTCAACTGCAACGCCTGGGGTGCCATGATACCAGGCAAGCCCGCAGTCGATTACACCGTCGTCAAAAAGCTAACCGCTTCCAAAGAGTGGCAGACTGTCTCTGCGAATATCAGCGAACTCTCGGCTACCGATCCCCGCGTCACCGCTCCGCTTGCCAATTGGCAGACGGTTACGGAATTCAGCATCAGTCCCAGCGGAACGACGGTGAAGGACGGGCAAAAGATCGATGCAAAAGGCAAGTCCTGGCAAGGGCCTCGGGTGATCCGCAATTTGCGCTGGGAGGGCGGCGACTACTTGGGCCACAAGAACGTGGATTCCGCGCTGAGTGCAGACGGGCTCCAAAGGAACTTCAATGACGCCATCAAAAAGTCCCTGGAACAGGAGAAGCTGGACCGGAAATGAACGACTCACCATGAAACGTCTTCTATTCCTCTTCCCTCTCGCCGCCCTCGCGCAGACCGCCCCGCCACCCAAAGCGCCTGTCGTCCCCACCGACCTCGCGCCGCAGATCGAGACGCTGAAGCCCGGCGTGAAGATGACGCTGCTCGCTGAGCATCCCGCGCTCGTCACGCCCACGGGCATCGATGTCGATGACAAAGGCCGCATCTGGCTCGCCGCGTGCCACACGCACTTCCGCCCGGAGGGTTACGATGGCCCGCAGCATGACGAGATCCTCGTGTTCGATGCCGACGGCAAAAACCGCCGTGTGTTTTACAACCAAACCGATGCCACCATGCATGTCGAAGTCGGCCCTGATGGCTGGATCTACCTCGCGGAGCGGGATCGCGTGTTGCGCGTGAAGGACACGAATGCCGATGGCGTCGGTGATTTGGAAGAGAACCTCGCCACGCTCGACACCGTGGCCGATTACCCGCACAACGGCCTCAGCGGCATGGCCTGGCATCCCGATGGCGGCCTCGTCTTCTCGCTCGGCGAGAATTTCGGCAAGGATTGGACCCTCACCGGCACCGATGG
>CAMBPV010000112.1 GCA_945869695.1 Prosthecobacter debontii | reverse complement strand
CGTGAACCAAATGTGATCACCTCCAATGACGGGTGTGGAGTGCCCTTCACCTTCTATCGGCGTCTTCCAGGTGATGTTTTTTCCGCTGGCTTCATCCCACTCTAAGGGAAGCCGCGCGGCCTCAGCAGAAGGGACGATTCCGTCTTGAGTCGGCCCGCCTTTGCTCGGCCAAAAGGGAGCGGGTGCCTCCTGGGCTGAAGCTACGGTCGCGAGGGCAAGGATGGCCAAAATTCGGGGGGTCATGGGATGGGTGATTTAGGGATTCGAGTAGGTGGGAGAGACAAACGGCTCAAAGGGGTTGTCCTTGCGATTTTTTAGAACCTCAGGAAGCAATCCAATCCGCCACGATAGGTAGATCAGCCGCAGCGAGATCGTAACCAGAGATTTCAGATCGGCTAACCCAAGCGATGGTCAGGTGCTCATGCGGAAAGGGCTCTGAGCTATCCGTAGCGAGGGCACAAAGAAAAGGCAGCAAGCGGATCTGCCCTCGATCATAATCATGAAGGCTCGCGGGCAGAGGATCGAGAGCCTCGATCTCGCAACCCAGTTCCTCTCGGATCTCTCGCACAAGGGCGGCAGCAGGGTCTTCACCGGGTTCCACTTTTCCCCCTGGGAACTCCCATTTCAAAGCCAGATGCTTCCCCTCCGGCCTTTGAGCGATGAGCACGCGTTCACCCCGAAGAATCAAGGCACAGACGACGACCACCGGTTCCTTCATGATTCGCTCTCCGTCTGTCGAAATTGGGTGGGCGTGAGCGAGGTCATCTTCTTGAAGTCTTTGCTGAAGAAGAACTGATCCGAGTAGCCCACCTGCTGAGCCACTTCTTTGATGGCATCATCACTTTCGATGAGGCGTCTTTTGGCTTGATTGATCCGCTCCCGCCGGAGCCAATCGATCGGACTGGTGCCCATGGCGGCTTTAAACATCCGACTGAAATGAGACTCACTCATGCCGACCATGCCGGACAGCTCTGCCACGCGAGTGGGCTTATGGTAGTAAAGTCTCATTTGCTCAATCGCCTTCAGGACTGCCTGAGGTAAATCTGGAGATGCGGCATCCAGCAGACTGGGCCGCGCCTCAAAAACAAGAGCGATGATCTCAGCCACGGAGGCATCGCAAGAAGCAGCGTCACCCGGTTTTGTGCTCTGCATCCGCGCGAAGATGCGCTCGAAACAAGGTGAGATCTGCGCTTGCTCAATGCCATCGACCACGGGTTCATTCCGCACTTGCAGCATTTGAGCGAGTCGATCCAAGGAGCGCCCCTCGGCTCTCAGCCAATAGACCTCCCAGGGCTCCCCAACATGGGCACCATAGGCATGGGCGTGGTGGCAATTCACCCAGAGGAGTTGCCCTGAAGAAACCGCGTGCTTTCGACCTGCAATGCGCACCCATCCCTGACCACGGAGGCAATAAATCATTTCATGCCCGGGATAGGTCTCGCGTTCGATTCGATGATCCCTGGCCGCCTGAAGATGCCCAGCACGGATCACAGAATAAAACAAATTTCGCTGCCAATCCGCTGGAGTGGCATGGAGATTGATCTGAAATACGGTTTCCCGAGGTGGGGATGGCATGGCAGGAAAATACATCCCACCTTTGAGCCCTGTCCAGCAGTGAGTTTATCTCCGCTTCAATTGAGGAAACAAAACGACATCTCGAATGCTCTCCGCTCCGGTCAGCATCATGATCAAGCGATCAATGCCAATGCCGATGCCACCTGCGGGAGGCATCCCGTATTCTAGAGCCGTGATGAACTCCTCGTCGATCTTTTGGATCTCCTCGCCCGCTTGCTCCTCCAGCCGCTGCCGTTGGACGATGGGGTTGTTCAACTCGGAATAGCCGGGTGAAATTTCCTGACCGTTGATCACGAGTTCATAAACATCCACCACGGAGTCATCCTCAGTGTTCTGTTTCGCGAGCGGCACCAGTTCCTTCGGGCAATGCGTAACAAAGAGAGGATCGAAACTTTTCTCTTCCACCAGCTTTTCGAAAATGTGCTGCGTGATCTCATAGTCCTCCATGCGCTCACCCAGTTCGACGCCCAACTCAGCGGCACGCGCTTTTTTCTGATCCGTCGTGTAGTCAAACCAGGCCGCATCCACGCCTTTGATGAGATCCCGATAACTCGCACGCTTCCAAGGGCGCTGGAGATTGATGGTCTTGGTCACGTTCCCTTCCTCGTCTTTGTGCTCGAGAAGAAGGCCGCCACAAAAAGTTTCTGCGAGGTGACAAATCATCTCCTCCACAAGGTCCGCCATCTTGGTAAAATCGGCATAAGCCCAGTAGGCCTCGATCATGGTAAACTCAGGATTGTGTCGGCGGCTCAGACCTTCGTTTCGGAAATTCCGGTTCAACTCAAAAATCTTGGTCAAACCTCCGACCAAAAGGCGCTTCAAATAAAGCTCCGGCGCGATGCGGAGGTAAAGCGGCATCCCGAGTGCATTGTGAAAGGTCTCAAAAGGCTTCGCGGCGGCACCGCCGGCTACATCCTGCATCATGGGCGTTTCCACCTCGAGGAAGCCGCGCTCCTGCATGAAACTGCGGATGGAGGCCACCATCTTGCTCCGAGTGATGAAGATCTGCATGCTCCGCTCATTGGAGATGAGGTCGAGGTAGCGCTGACGGTATTTGATCTCACGATCCGCGATACCGTGCCACTTGTCCGGCAATGGGCGCAGAGATTTGGTCAGGCATGTCAGCGCCTTGGTGTGCACGGACTTTTCACCGACTTTGGTGATGAAGGTCTCGCCCTCGATACCGACCCAGTCGCCGATGTCCATCAGGCCGGTGAACATATCAAAGGTCTCGTCACCGATTTCCTTTTTGTTCAGGTAGCACTGAATCCGGCCCGTCATGTCTGCGATGTCGAAGAAGACCACCTTTCCCATGGTCCGGCGCGAAAGAATGCGCCCGGCGACCCGCACTGGAGTGCCCTCGACAAACTCCGCCTTCAGCGTGCCTGGCGCGTGGGTCGCATCGAAACTTCCGCCAAAGGGATCAATGCCTAATTTCCTCAGACCCTCAAGCTTATCACGGCGGATTTGAAGGAGTTCGGACTCGGAGGGCTCAGGAGGCGTAGGCTGCATAAGTGACGGTGTGGGGTGAAGATGGGATGACTAAACGAAGCGCAGGAGGAATGCCACTGCGGATGTGAAGGAAAGACGGATTGGTCCCGATGGCTGGCGTCCAGTCGTCGCAGGTATTGACAAAGCTTACTCTGGAGTGAAATTTCACATGTGACCCGCGTTGATATCCCACGCAAATCCATTTACCGCCTGTCGATTTACCAGCGCTGCTTACAGCGACTGAAGGAGAACGACGTCGATACCGTGTCTTCGGAGGCCTTGGCCAAGGCGGCCGGGGTCAAGTCCACTCAATTGCGAAAAGACCTTGGCTATTTTGGCCCGCTTGGCACTCGGGGTCTGGGATACAATGTCGATAGTTTGAGCAAGACCATTCATGAAGTGCTGGGTCGCACCAAACTACAACCGGTCATCCTCGTGGGTGTCGGAAATCTTGGCTCAGCCTTGCTGCGCTACGGAGGCTTTCGCAAAGAGGGATTTGAGGTCGTGTCCTCCTTTGACCTCGCGCCTAAATCCCGCACCTCTGCCGCCGGTATTCCGATCAAGCCGATGTCTCAGATGGTGGATTACATACGGGCCAACACGGTAAAAATGGCGATCCTAACCGTGCCCGCCAACAGCGCTCAAGGCGTGGTCAATGACATGGTAGCCGCCGGGATCCAAGCCATTCTCAATTTCTCCCCCACCGTGCTCGACGTCCCGGAAAACGTGGTGGTAAACAGCGTCGACCTCGCTGTCGAGCTCGAGAACCTGAGCTACTTTATCCGGTAGCCCCGCTATCCTGATTCCCCATTTGCCAGTCACCTGACCTCCTGCCATCTTGGGCGACTTGTGACACTTACGGAGAACAGAACCGTCCAGATCGGCATCACCGTCTCAGTGGCGGTGCATGTGGTGCTGTTTCTTGTTCTGACTTGGATATGGAGCACCGACTTGGCGGTGCGCTGGCTCTCCGAACAAGCTAAGGCTGCTGAGAAACAAGTGACTCTCCTTTACCCTGAGCAGGTCATCGAAATGCTGGCCCCCGTTCCACCACCGCCTCCGAAGCCACCCCAGTCTGAATCGACCCCCTACATTCGCACCACCCAAAATCAGACTGCGAGCGCGGCCCCCGCTAAAGCCAACTTCATCTCGGATCGGAACACCGTAGCGGCCTCCGAAAAACCGGCGGCGGCAGACGGTGAAAAGGGAATGCCCTCGACCGAAGGCATCGACCTCAAGATGCGGGAGCTCGCCAACCGCGAAGTCAAAGACGGCGAAATCAAGGAAGACTCCGCACCGACAGGCGCACCCTCTGCTCCGTCCTCGCCCGCAGCCCCTCCGACCCTTTCTCCTCTGAAGCCTCAAATGCGTGTGCCCGACCCCGTGACGCAGCCTCAGCCAAAAGAGATCGCGAAAGCTACCCCCGCAGAAACTCCTTTGGCCAAGATGATGGAAGAAATGGACAAAGACATGGCGCGCCTGGAGGCAAAACGACTCCCCCTTGAGGTCCGCAAGCCTGAGCCTCCACCCAAAGCTATCCCGGTTGATTCGTCCCCTCCCACTCCGCCCCAGCCTCACACGCCTCCCGATGCGCCGCCCCCCACTCCTGCGAAGGCGAAAGCACTGCCCCCCGGCCCCACTCCTCAAAAACCACTGCCCCGACCAGACAAAGATGCCTTTTCACCCTTTACCCGCACGAGCAAGGTCAAGGGCACGATCAACAACCGAGGCGAAGCTGCCGTGGACGCTGCCGAGACGCCCATGGGCCGTTACATGAGGGCGGTGACTTCAGCAGTGGAAAAAAAGTGGCATATCTACCGACGGAAATATGCGGATGCCGTCACCTATGGGAACGTCAAACTCCGGTTCTATGTCACCAAAGTCGGAGATGCAGAGGATTTTGATATCTTGTCGGATGCAAAAGAGGCAGATCCGCGGATGACGGATTTTACCTTGCGGGCGATCCGGGATGCGGAGATACCTCCCATCCCGCTGGATCTCCTGCCCATGCTGGATAACGAGCGTTTTGAAGTTGAATACGATGTCATTATTTACTGAATTTACCGTCCTCGCCGAGGCTTCGCCCGGAGCCTTCCAATTGCTGATCGATTTCCTCAGCACGGGCGGATACGTGATGCTGCTCATCGTGCTCTGCTCCATGGTCGTCATGGCGTGCATCATCATCGCCAGCCTCCAATTGCGCCAAAGCGCGCTGCTACCCAAAGACGTGGTCAAACAACTCAAAGCTCTGCCCGACTACGCAGCCAAAGGCGACATCCTACCGCTTCAGCAGTTTCTGGAAAGGGATGGCTCTCTCCTCGCTCGCATCGGCACCATCGCCATTTCAGGGCAACACACCTCCAAACAGGATTGCACCGAGGCGTGTGCCGCCAAGGCAAAAGAAGCTCTCAATGGTCTCGAGCAGGGCATTCCTTACCTTGAGGTCATGGTCTCCGTTGCCCCTTTGCTCGGACTGCTCGGCACCACCATCGGGATGGTGGGTATGTTCACCGAGTTCGGCGCGGGTGGCGAGAGCGGGGCGGACACGGGCGTCATCGCGCGCGAGATCGGCGTGGCGCTCCGCTGCACCATCGCAGGTTTGTTTGTAGCGGTTCCCTCGGTGATCGCTCATACCCTATTTATGCGAAAGCTCGATACCATTGCCGTGAGGCTGGAGACCTTGATCCAGGAAACAGTGAATAGCTTTTACCACTACTTTGAAGTTTCGCGCAATTAGCTCCCCATCCACCCAGCGCCCCTCATGAGCATGAACCTCCGACCTCGAAAAAGGCATGTGCCGGTCATCCCGATCGTGTCGTTGATCGACATCATGGTCATTTTGCTCATTTTCTTTGTCGCGACCACCACCTTCCGCAGACAGAAGGCTCACCTGAAAATAGCGCTGCCTGAGTCAAAGGGTCTCGGCGGTGTCAGTGCTGATTCCGGGAGCCGCCTGGCCATTGCCATCACCAAGGATCAGAAAATACAGCTCGATGGTCAGCCCGTCGAGGTGGATGCCCTAGCTGCCGCACTGACTAAATTAAAAGCCGAAAAACCCGCAGCCAAACTGGAACTGGAGGCCGACACCGATACGGCCCTCGGCATTCTGATCAAAGTGTGGGATGCGCTGAAGACGGCCGGCTACTCGATCAATGATGTGCCTGCACGCATCCAAAAAGCGGCGGCCGCAGCCCAGCCCTAACTCATTGACCCACCACAAAAGCTGACGCAACTATCCGACAACCATGGTCCGAAAAATTGTCTTCTATCCCGAGCCCGTCCTCCGCGCCAAATGCAGGGACATCACCCACGTCACCGCAGAACACAGGCAACTGGCCACCGACATGCTGGAGACGATGAATGAGGCTCACGGTGTCGGTTTGGCAGCCCCTCAGGTCGGAGTGGATCTTCAGCTCGCCGTCATCGACGTCTCACACAATCCGCAGTGCGTCTCTTACCTGCGCATCGACGGTCAGGATGCCGATTTGGTGAAGTCCATGCCCATCATTTTCCTCAATCCGAAAATTGAGCTCGGCCGCGATAAAGAAAGCGGAGAAGAAGGGTGCCTCAGCTTCCCCGATCTGCGCTCTCAGATCCGTCGTTCACTCGACGTGGAGGTCACCTACCAGACGCTCGATGGTGCCACCGTCAAACTGGAGACAGACGGGCTCCTGTCACGCGCCTTTCAACATGAGATCGATCATCTCAACGGCATCCTCTTCATCGACCGCATGTCAGCCGCTGCCAAAGTGGGACTGAAGCGGAAGCTCGCACGCCTTCAGGAAGAGTGGGCTGAGGAATAGAGAAGCCACCTCAGAAGGTGTCATCAAACAACAAAGGCCACTTTTACCCTAACGTTTCGGATTCCCCTTCGTTCTAACCGGGGCCCCATCCTATCCGTCACACGGAAAGAGGAAAGTCTTGCCACTTCAAAGTTGGTCCATCATCATTACCAGAATTGTGTTTTCATGAAATTTACTCTAATTCAACCACTCCTCGCCGTCGCCACCCTCGCTCTGACTCACCCCCTCTCCGCGGAAGAGGGCGCGGCGACTCAACCCGTAGACATCGGAGCCTTCGGCAGCGATGAGCCCGTGGAGCGCGCAGACCAACCCTTGCGTGGGGTGCTCACCTTCGGTCCTAAAGACCATGTTCACTCCAGCCAACAGCACTGGGAGCAGTTTGACTGGAAGATCGAAGCCAAGCGCCCCGGCTCCTATCAAGTCCGGCTCACCTACACCTTGAAGCACGCCACTCTCGGTGTTCAGGTTAAATTGGGTGAGCAACGCCTGAAAAAAATGCTCACCGCCAGCGGCGATCCGCGGCGCGTTTATTTCGGCGCTTTGACCATTGAGCAGGCCGGCAAATTGGACTTTTCCCTCTACACTCCTGCATCTGGAGCTGGCGCAGGATTCACCATTCAGGAGATGGCCTTCATTCCCACCACGGAAACAGGAGTGGTGACTCCAGCCGAAGATGGCACCGTCATCCTCGAGGCGAAAGACGCCATCACCTGGTCCGAGACCATGCGCTATGAACCGAAGGCAGAGAAAAATTGCCTTGGATTCTGGACAGATCCCGAGGACTTCGCCGAGTGGGAATTTGAAGTGACAAAACCAGGCAAATACAAAGTGGTGGTTTCCCACGGTTGCGGCGGAGGCAATGAAGGCAGCACGGTGGCGGTCAAACAGGGAGACCAGAACCTGAAGTTCACCGTCAAAGACACTGGAGGATTCCAAAAATGGACCGACGCCGAAGTCGGTGAAATCGAGATCAAAAAACCAGGTGTTCAGCGCCTGGTGATCGATCCCGAGAACAAGACCAAGTCCGCCGTGCTTGATGTGCAGAAAATTGTGCTGAAACCCGTGAGTTAGCCCTCGATCCTCAGCCGTGGCTCCGAAGCTTCAGCGGGCAATCGCTTTTCTCCTTCGGCTCATCCGCATTGTCGGTCGACTGGTGATCGTCCTCGGTATCGTTCTGCACTTCTCCGTTCGTGATCGCTATCCGATCTTGGACGGTCTCTTTTACGCGCTGCCCCTTCCCGTCCTGACCGCAGTTGCAGGCCTGCTTTGGCTTCTCGCTGGTAAACAAGATCGAGCCAAAAAGCTGGCTGGGGTCGTTCTGCTGATTTTTTGGGTGACCTGGATGACGCGCTCATGGACGTGGAATAGCCCGAAGGCATCGTCTACCCATTCAGCACCAGAAATCTCGATACTCTATTGGAACCTCAGTCGGCCCCTTCAACCCCATGCCAAGTTGATCGAGACCATCCGCCGATTCCAACCCGACTTTGTAGGATGCGGCGAGTCAGGCCCGGGATACTCTCGACACAAAGCGGACTACGAAACCGCACTTCCCGGCTACCAATGCCAGATCATTCCGGGAGGCATGATCTTCCTGACCCGACGCGCTGCCGAGTTGAAAAACCGCTCCATTCTCGAAAACCAAGGTGCCTTTGCCTGCTTCGATCTCACCGCTGGCTCCGCCCCTTTTCGCCTCGTCCTGACGGACATCCATTCCGATCCCTTCAAATCACGGCGAAATTCCATCGAGAAAACTCTGGCTCAAGCCCAAGCTGATGCAGACCCGAGATGCATTGTGATGGGTGACTTCAACACGCCGCTGGAGTCCGTGTGGTTCAATCCCTACCGGGAAAAACTCCAGCATGCCTTCACCTCCGGTGGCCGAGGCCTGCGGGAGACATGGTTCTTCCGACTCCCCATCCTCTGTCTCGACCATGTGTGGGTTGGGAAAGGCTGGAAGGTGCTCGATTGCCAAAAAATCCAGCATACGAGCAGCGATCACGACGGGCTGCTCGTCCGACTCCAAGTGGCCGACTGAACCGGGCTTATTCAGCCTGTTTCTTTTTTGTCTGCCCCTTTGCTTTACCCTTCCCCTTTTGAGGCTGTGGCGGATTGACCTCACCGTCGAAGGCCATATTGCCGTGCGCTGACCGGGGCGGCGGCATCGTCTCTTTCACTTCACCCTGCAAACGGAGAATCTCCGCTTTCAGTTCCTTCACCGTCTCCGCGTAAGCTGGGTCCGCATAAAAATTGCGCGTCTCCTCGGGATTCTTCTTCCGGTCCAGAAGCTCCCAATCATCCACATCCGGCCTGTAATAATGCACCAGCTTGAATTGATCCGTGATCACACCGTAGTGCGGACGGACCCGGTGCGGAACGGGGAACTCGTAATAGTGATAATAGAGGCTCTTGCGCCAGTCGGCAGGCGCCTTTCCTTCAAAAAGAGGCACAAGGCTACGGCCATGCACATCGGCCATATCAGGTTGCCCAGCGATGTCTAAGAAGGTGCTCGCAAAATCAATCAGTGACACGATCTGCGGACTGCTCGTGCCCGCCTTCACTTTTCCGGGCCAGCGCACCAGAAGTGGCGTGCGCAGCGACTCCTCAAAGATCCACCGCTTATCAAACCACCCGTGCTCTCCGAGGAAAAAACCTTGGTCACTGGAAAGAATAACCACGGTGTTTTCAGCAAGACCTTCTTTGTCCAGAAAATCGAGAACCCTGCCCACATTCTCGTCCACGCTTTTCACCGTCGCCAGATAGTCGTGCATGTAGCGCTGATAGCGCCACTTCACGAGATCTTTTCCCGTCAGATTGGCAGCGCGATACTTTTCATTTCTCGGACCATAATAGTCATCCCAATACTTGCGCTGTTCGTCATTCAGAGAACCCGGCGTCACCAGTTTCAGATCACGATCCGTCATGGTCCGCTCGATGCCCATGTCGTGATCACTCACGGCCTTTGACCGGCCTTCATAGGTATCAAAAAGAGTCGCCGGCTCCTCGTAAACACGGTCACCATCAAATCCCAAGTGCCGCAGTGCCGGCTCCCACTCACGGTGCGGCGCCTTGTGCTGACACATCAGCATGAAAGGCCGGGTCTTGTCCCGATTCTTCATCCATTCCAGTGAGAGATCTCCGATGATATCCGACACGTAACCCGTGTGCTTCACTTGCTTGCCGTTATCAATCATTGGCGGATTGTAATAGGCCCCTTGCCCCGGCAAAATGTGCCAGTAGTCAAACCCCGTCGGATCAGATTGAAGGTGCCATTTCCCAATAATGGCCGTCGAGTATCCTGCTTTCTGCAGCACCTTGGGAAAGGTAGGCTGACGGCTGTCAAACCTGCTGTTGCTGTTGTTCAAGAACCCATTGGCATGGGAATACTTTCCCGTCAGAATCGTGGCTCGGCTCGGACCGCAAATCGAGTTCGTGACCAGACAACGATCAAACCTCATCCCCTCACGAGCTATGCGATCCATCGCCGGAGTATCGAGCAGCTTTCGCCCATCACCGTAGGCACTGATGGCCTGACAGGTCAGATCGTCTGCGAACAGAAAAACGATATTCGGTCGCTGCGGCGTCTGTGCAAAGCAGACGAGCGGGACACAGAAGAGAGTAGTGGTGAGAAAGGAGCGGATCATCGTGCTGACACGCTTCCTAACGCACCGGCTATCCCGGAGATTGCAGAGAGTTTGAAGGAGGCTTCCGCAGAAGCCTAGTGTCATCACTTCGTCACTGGCAACTTCGCATCCTCCCAACCACCAAAACCTTCGTCCAAATGGTAAACATTTTCGAAACCCAGCTCTTGGAAGATCTTCAAGGACTTACCGCTCCGACCTCCCGCTTGGCAGTGCACGAGATACGGCTTCGACTTGTCCAGCTTAGCCACCTGTTCTTTGAAATCAGCTGCCTTGAGAAAATCAATATTCTCAGCTCCCTCAATGTGACCATCCTTGAATTCATCTGCCGTGCGCACATCCAGAACCACCACCTTTTTTTCCGTGACGAGCTTTGCAGCTTCTGCTGCTTTGACGTGGATGGCACCATCCGCCGCTTTTTCTCCTGCCTGAAGAACGGAGATGAAGAGTGAGATCAGTGTAACGAGGAGAGCAGAGAATTTGATAGTCATGGCTGGAAGGGGATTACGACGTTTACTCGACCCAGAGCGCTTTCATTTCAATGAATGTCAGTTCAATCCTTTGACACTCTGACTTCCACATCAGATTCGCTCAGCTTCCTGTAGAGCCGCTTGAGGCGCAAAAGCGGCCACCAGCGGTAAAGGTATATGTCGATAGGCTTCCACATGGCCACCCAGCCACTAATCGTTAGTCCTTCACGCGCCACCGCCATCCAGGAAGATGACCCTTGCAAAACAAGGCTAGCCACCAAGTGACACACCGTGATGAAAAGCAGACCAATGATCAGACTGAATCTTCCCTCCCTCATCATTTGCTTCAGCTCACGCACTTTCATCTGCGCCTGATAGTCGAAGTAGTGATGAAAAGACTCGGTCACGAGCTTCTGTGGATCCGCCACTCCCTCGGGTGCCCGCTGCATGTGGACCACAAGTTGAATCGGAACACGGTGATGACATTCCTGCGCCCAGCTTACGATGAACTGCTCCGCATCATGGTCCAAGTCCCGCTCATGAAAGGGAGAAGGGTCCATCGAGTTGAACAACTGATGAACATCTCGAATGTTCACCTCGATAAGATGCGGCTTCGGGTGAGTGGGTGATTTCACTTCGGTTTCTCCTCGACGTCTTTCCTCAGCACGGTGACCCGTTTGTCTCGGCATGACAATTGCAATCGTCTCTCGGCACTGACATCACCAAAAAAAGCCCACTTCAACATCGCCAATGTGTATTCCTCATAAATCGCATGTCGCGCTTCGGCCCAGCCTCCCACGAACAATCGACTCAGTAAGCTGGTCGGTTTCTCGGGGTCTGCGTGCGATGAGCCGTCCACATGCAAAGCCCAGATCGGACCGCCGTATGCAGGCACCCAATTCAGCGCTTTGCATCGCCGATTGAACAAACCTGGCTCCGCAAAAAACATCAAACTCGGCACCCGCTGACTTGCCGCTGCGGAGAGGCCCAAACCCCGAGAATCCACCGGATCCAGACCCACCCAACACTCAACTTGATCCCCCATTTCTTCCGCTGCCAAAAGCGCTGACAAACTCCCGGCAGAATGGCCCAAAAAAGCAGCCTTTCCAGAGGGTCTCACCCCCTGCACGAGCCCGCCCTTTTGCAGCAATCTCAGGAGCTCCGTCATGCCGCGCGCATTTCCTGCGTGATTCGAAAAGAAAGGCATTTCCGGAATGGCTGTCGTGATCCCGTTCTTGGCCAAGACCTGTCCCCAAGCTTTGAAAAACTTCGGCTCACGCGTGAATCCATGCGCCAAGATCGCCACCGGAGCACCTCGGTCATTCACCGGCTCGTAAAGGTCCACCTTTACCGTCCGGCCTTGAAGCTGCACCGTCTGCCTGCTGATCCGCACACCTTTCGTTCTCTCCTCGGCGCGGGCCGGGGCGAGCAGCCCCATCACGCACAGCCAAAAGACGAAAGCTGAGAGCCAAGCATTCATGTCGGAACCTTTTGCTCATCGGCCACTCGCCATGCGCACAAACTTCGCCAGATCAGCTTTCTGTTTTTTGAGGTCTGGCAAGTTCAAATACATCATGTGCCCAGCAGTGTAGTCATCATGGATCACGTTCTTCGCCAAGTCGGGATGCACAATGAGATGATTGAAAGTATAACGACTCGCAAAGTAAGGCGTCGCCATGTCGAAAAACCCACTCGAAACATGCACCTTTAGAAACGGATTCGTCGTCATGCTCTCAGCCAGTGTTTCAGACACATCGGCAAACTCATTCTCGGCAGCCCAATTCCATTTTCCCACGCTGGCCAGGATGTTATAGGAGCGGTCGTCCTCGAACTTTAACTCGTTCCGCACGTAGTGATTGAAGGTCGATGCGTAGGCACTAAAAATCGCATCAGCACTGGGATCACGCTCAGCTCCCTCGCTCAGGGGATCACGCACCGTGCTCGTGTAACGACTGTCAAATCTCCCCACGACCAGCCGCCTGTCCCGCAACAGCTCCGCATTGAATCGGCTCAATGAAACGCGCAGATTCGCAGCCTCCACAAAGCTCTCGGAAAGACCCGTGAGACGAGCCATCTGTTTCACAATGGCAGCCCGCTGACTCGCAGGCAGACCCGTCCCCAGCAGGAGCGCTCGATTGTAGTCACCGCTGGCAAATTTCTCCGCCTCAGCCAGCACCTCAGCCAGCGTCTTCTTTTGCAAATCTGCGGGGAGCTTTTTGTGATACCAAGCCGTGGCCGCAAAGCTGGGCAAGTAGAGCACGTTTGGCAGATCATTACCGGAGCCACCCCACAAGGTTTGAAAGTTGAGCACCGTGGACACCAGCATGATGCCATTGAGATTCATCCGATGCGACCGGAGCAACTCGCCACTCAGCGCCGCAGCTCTCGTGGTTCCATAGCTCTCTCCGATCAAAAACTTCGGAGACGGCCAGCGCGAGTGCTTCGTCACATAAAGCCGGATAAACTCACCAACGCTCTTGGCATCTTCATTGAGACCATAAAAATTCTTCGCCTCCTCAGGCTTGGACGCCCGACTGTAGCCTGTGCCCACGGGATCAATGAAGACAAGATCCGTCTCGTCGAGCAGACTGAACTCATTCTCCACAAGTTCATAAGGTGGAGGAACGGCAAAACCATCGTCTCGCAACTTGACCCTTTTCGGCCCGAGCAAACCCATGTGCATCCAAACCGAAGATGAACCCGGGCCGCCGTTGAAAGAAAACGTCAAAGGTCTCTGACCCGCCTCGGCCTGACCATCACGAGTGTAGGCGACGTAAAAAATCTCCGCCGTCGGTTTTCCCTCCGCATCCTTGAGAGTCAGAGTCCCTGCCGTCGCCGTGTAATCCACCTTCACACCGCCGAGATTCAGGCTGTGCTTGGTCTCCACCTTTTTATCTTCCTTCTCCTCCGGCTTGCCCTTTTCTTTTTCATTCCCCTTTGGGCTATCCTCCGCCTTCTTACCCTCAGAAGGCGGAGCCTTTGATTTTACATCACCGGTTTTTTCCTCAGCCACCGCGGCCGAAAAAGCTGTTACCAAGACGAACAAAAGGGCAAAAATTTTCATGGAGGAAACGATCATCGGATTCTCAGCAGAATGCAAATCCGAACGAAAAAACGCCAATGAGGAAAAGGTCGAGCATCATTGGTTGATGGCCTGAGGAGTGCTATCATCGCATCTCAATGACCCCTCAAAGTTCATCCCTCCGAGCTAAAACCAGCCAGATTCTCATCGGCTTAGTTTTGGCTTTGCCCATCGGCCTTGTGGCGGGCTCCGCTTGCGCCCTCTTCCTCGCTTCACTCGAAAAAGTGACCCGAGTTCATAGGGAGCATCCCTCCTTGCTGTGGTTTCTTCCCTTCGGAGGTTTCGTCGTTGGACTGCTTTACCATTACCTCGGGAAGAATTCGGACCGCGGGAACAATCTCTTGATCGACGAGATTCACCAACCGGGTGGCGGCGTGCCGACTCGAATGGCCCCGCTCGTTCTCATCGGCACATTGGTCACTCATTTGTTCGGAGGCTCAGCGGGACGCGAAGGAACCGCCGTTCAAATGGGAGGCAGTCTGGCAGACACCCTGGCCCGCTGGTTCCGGCTCGGCCCGGAGAACAGGCGGCTGATGTTACTCTGCGGCGTCGCTGCTGGTTTCGGCGCGGTATTCGGCACGCCCGTCACGGGTGCCATCTTCGCCATGGAGGTTCTCGTGATCGGCCGCCTCCGATACGATGCACTCATCCCCGTTCTGCTTGCCAGCATCGTCGCTGATGCCACGTGCACTGCCTGGGGTATCGATCACACGGTCTACCACTTGGATGTATCGGCATCCGCCAGCTCTCACGCTCCTTTTGATGCTTGGCTCATAGCCAAAGTAGCGCTCGCGAGCATTGCCTTCGGTCTTGGATGCCGATTCTTCACCGCGCTGACACACCGGCTCCAGATAGAGTTTGCTAAACGAATCACCTTTCCACCTCTGCGTCCGATGATCGGTGGAGCGATCGTGATCCTCATCACGCTCGCACTGGGTTCACGCGATTACCTCGGATTGGGTGTCGATCCACCACCCGGGGGACAGGTGTCGATTTTGGCCTC
>CAMBPV010000111.1 GCA_945869695.1 Prosthecobacter debontii | reverse complement strand
CAAGCCTCGCGGAACATCGCATACTCGGCCTCGCGTGTGTTCGGGCGTTTGTCGCGGATCGCGAAGTTGCGGTCGCCGCTCGCATTGATCTCGACGGGAATCTCCAGCGTCTGCGGATTCGCGAGCGTGCCAGTGACTTGATGCGAGCTGAGCACGTTGAAGTCTGCCGCATCGGCCTTGCCGGTGCCGATCTCGATGAAGCGGCGTTCTTTGGGCGATTCGTCCGAGGCGGCAAGGCGGATGCGCAATGTGTATTTGCCCGCAGGCCATTTTTCGGAGGCGGTAATGCCGGTGTAGCGACCGAGGCTGTAAAGCATGAGCCAAGTGCCGGTGTCGCGTGCGGGGAGCTTGGCATAGTCGGCGTAATATTGATGATGGTAGGTGTATTCGCTGCGGGCGAACTGCGCGTCATCGAAATCGCGGAAGCCGAACTGCGAGGGCTGCGGTGAGTCCTTCAGCTTCGCAAAGCCGCTGTAGAAAAGATGCGGCTGCGTTTTGAACCGTGGATCAGCACGGAGCTTTGCCACGGCCTCGGCGTGCTCTGGTTTCTTCGCGGCTTCATCAATCGCCGCGCACCATTTCTGGAAGCGCGAATACTTCTCCACATAGCCTTCGGCATAGATGGGTATGTATTTATTCGCCCACTGCTCGGGGTCTTTGCGGAGCTTTTGGGGCTGCGGAGCCTTCTGGGCCGCCAAGGCTGCGGGTTGCGCACCTGCCGGACCTTCGATTTCCAACCAATCAATCCACAGCGCGGGCTTTGGGCCCGTGCCGGTTTTGTTAAACGACTCCCACCAGAGGGCGCTCATCGCGGCGCGGTCGATGGCATGCTTCTCACGGATCACAAACTCGCGTTTGCCGGCAGAAGTCACGTTCACGGTGATCTCAAGGATTTGCGGCTGGGCCATGGTGCCTGTGACCTGGTAGGTGCCCATGATAGTGAAGATGGCGATGTTCTCGCCGTGCTGTCCGAACTGGATGAAGCGTCGCTGCTCCAGGGCGTCGTCGAGCGCGGCGAGGCGGACCCGGAGGGTGTAGGTTCCAGCGGGCCATTTCGCATCGACCGTGATCTTCTCGAACTCGTGCCCTTGGTAGGTCAGCAAATAGGAGCCACTGTCCTTGAATGGCATCGTCAGATATTCGGAGAAATAGCGGTTCCCTCTGTCGAACTGGGTCTTGCCGAAGAACAGCGCGAGGTCCGCCTCTGGAAAGCCGAACTGCTTGGGGGATGGATTGTCGCGGTTCTTCGCCCATTGAATGTAGAAGTTGTCCGGATTGCTCTTCACCTGCGGATGCTCTCGCACTTCTTTGACCGACACCGTGTTCTCGGGCTTGGCCGCTTCGGCATCCACGGCGGCGGTCCACTGTTTATACCGGTCATAGTCCTTCTTCAGGCGGCTGAGATGACCTGCCATCTCTTTGTTGGCGAGCAGTTCGGTCTCAATGCGCGATTTGAAGGTCTGCCCCCCCGTCAGAGCGGTCACGGGCAGCATCCGCGCGAAGTGCTCATCCAATGCCTGACGACCGAGTGTGAGGTATTGCTCGAACTGGTCGCTCGACATGAAAAGCGACGAACCCACCGTGTCGAAGGTCCCCGCGCCTCCATCGGCGGGCAGCTCACGCACATTGATGTCCACGCCGAGCAGATCGCGGATCGCGTTTTTGTATTCGCGGCGGTTCAGTCGGCGCATCGCGATCTTGCCACCGCTATCGCTCAGCACCGCCCGAGCCGTCACCAGCATGCGCGAGAGGTCATCGAGGAAATCCGTCTTCGCGGCCGCATCCGGCTGCTTTTCATCCTCCGGCGGCATTTCGCCCGAGTTGATGGAGTTCAGCACCTTTTGCCACAAGTCGGCTTTTTCGACCGTGTCCACGCTGAACGCGATGTCATCCAGCCGCACCTTGCCCTTCTGCTTTTCGGCGTTGTGGCAGCTCAGGCAGTTGTCTTTGAAAAAAGCGCGGTGTTTGGCGTCGAGCGTGGCCTGGGGTGCATCGGCGAGGGTAAACAGGGGGAAAAGCAGGATTAGGACAAGGGAATGGGGGCAGGGGAATAGGTTTTGGGATTGGATTCCCTTGTCCCCATTCCTATGTCCTTCATCCGACTTGCCAAACTGGAGGTGTTTAGTCCATTTTTGCCTGCGATGCCTATTCTTCATAACGCCCCTGTCCGCTTTCTGAAGGACGCACAGTTTGACGAGCTTGATGAGGTTGTGATGCGTTGTGCTTATGCCTCGCAGAACAAGCTGGGCCGTCTTTGTGAAGAAGCAGTTTATAAGAACGATCTGGCCGCAAGACTGCGTGCCGAGGGCTTCTGCGATGTGCATACCCAAGTGCCTGTCGCGGTTTCGTTCCGAGGATTTGAGAAGGTTTACCGACTGGATCTGATCGTCCAAGGCATGATCTACGAGTTGAAGGCGGTGGAAAGGCTTGGCGGAGCTCACGATGCCCAAGTCTATCACTACGGGGCACTGGTGCAGACGGATCGAATCAAGCTGCTCAAATTCGGTGGAGTGGAAATTGACGGCAAGCTGCGACGCTGCCCCTTTCGCCGGACAAACCGATTCGCCACTGAGATCAATCGCCGTCGATGGAAAGCCATCTCGGACCGGTGCGGACTGCTTGCTGACACAGCTGAGGCTTGCCTCCGAGAGTGGGGCGGCTTTTTGGACAGGCATTTGTTTGAGGAGGCCTCGATTCATTTCAATGGGGGCGAAACGGGGTGTATGGAGCGGGTGCCGGTGACGCGAGACGGACTCTCGCTCGGCCATCACCGCGCAGCGCTTCACGGGGATCAGGTTGGCTTTGTCGTAACCTCGTTGGACGATGGGAGGCTTCATGAGAGACATCTGAGATCCCTGCTGGACTGCCTGCCGCTACAGGCTTGGCAATGGATCAATATTCGCGGCACTACGATGAGCATGGTGACGATTGAGAAGTGAGATTTTGGACAAGGGAATGCGGACAAAGGAATAGATCTTTAATCATTCCCATGTCCCCATTCCTCTGTCCTCATGCTTGAAGTTCCTTCACCACACCGGTGCTATCACCGTGGCGTTCGGCTGGGATGCCGAGGCCGTAGAGCATCGTTAGCCAGACGTTGCACAGCGGTGTGTCTTTGGGCAGGACGAGGTGGTGGCCGAGTTTGAGCTTGGCGGCTCCGCCGGTGAGGATAGTGGGGCAGTTGTCGAGGTAGTGGATGGTGCGGATGTTGCTGCCGTAGGCGAGGGCGATGTGATCAAACAACGTCGTGCCATCGGCCTCTTTCGTGGCCTTCAGCTTGTCGATGAGACCAGCGAGCAGCTCGCTCTGCGTCGCGTCACGTTTCTGCGAGGCCGCCATGCGGTCGCCGGGCGAGTAGTGGCTCATGTCATGCGGAGCGACCTTGGTCCCGAGGCTCTGGAGCAAGGTACCGACGGGCTGGCGATAAGTCAGAACGCGTGTGCTGTCCGTCTGGAGCGCGGCGAGGATGAGGTCATACATGACTTTGACCTCGTCTTTGCCCGCGAGGCCCGGCTTTGGCTCGGCGACGGGTGGTTTGGACTTCGGCACACTGAGCCATTGCTCGTCCTTGCCGAGCCGCACCTCGATGTCGCGGATGCTTTGGTAGTATTCGTCGAGCTTGTCGATGTCCGTCTTCGTGAGGCCGTTTTGCACGCGCTTCGCATCCTCCAGCACGGCATCGAGCACGCTGCGCTTCTGCGCGAGCATGGCCTGACGCTCACTCAGCGGCGTGGTGTCATTCGAGAAGAGGCGATGAAACGCCGCGACGGGATTTTCCAGCCCCGCGACCGGTTTTCCGCGCACATCCCACGCCATCGACAATCCGGGTCCGTGACCCGAGTTTTGCACATCGGGTGTGTTGAGTTGGATCGAGCCAAAACGCGTGTCTGTGCCCAAATGCGCCGCCGCCACCTGATCCGCGCTGATGCTGTTGTGAAAGCTCTGCCCCGGCCCCGCATAGCGATTCGCACCCGTGAGCCAAAACGTGCTCCCCCAGTGCGCCTCATTGGCAAACTTGTTCGAGCAACCCTGCACCACCGTGATGTCCTTTTGATGCCGTGCGAGCGGCTTCAGCCCTTCCGACAGCACCCACGCCGAACCGGTTTTCTTCACATCGGGGAACCACGTCTCATTCGTCACCCCCCAGCCGAAACCGAGGAACACCATCCGCTTCGGAGGTGTGGTCGTCTTGGGAGCCGCGAAGGCTTTGAAACCCATCGACTCCAGCGCAGGCAAGGTGATCAACGCGGAGGTGCTGCGGAGGAAATGGCGGCGGGTGGACATGGCATTCATGGAGAGATTTTCGACCAAACAATGGCGTGAGACGTCAAGCGAGCAACTCGCTGATAACGCGTCCGCCGACGTCGGTGAGGCGGTAGTCGCGGCCATTGTGGCGGAAGGTGAGCTTTTCGTGGTCGATGCCGAGGAGGTGCAGCATGGTGGCGTGGAGGTCGTTGACGTGGACGCGGTTCTCCACGGCCTTGTAGCCAAACTCATCAGTGGCACCATGATGATAGCCGGCACGGACTCCGCCACCGGCCATCCAGAGGGTGAAGCCGTTTGGATTGTGATCGCGTCCGACACTGCCCTGTGAATCAGAGGTGCGGCCAAACTCGCCGCCCCAGATGACGAGCGTGTCCTCTAGCAAGCCACGCGCGGCGAGATCCTCCAGGAGGGCCGCAGCGGGCTGATCGGTAGCGGCACCACAGGAGCGGTGATTCGTCTCGATGTTGCTGTGGCCGTCCCACGGCACGTCATCCACCGCGCCGTCACCACTGGCATTTTTACCGGCAAAAATTTGCACAAAGCGCACACCGCGCTCAATGAGCCGCCGTGCAGTGAGGCATTGCCTGCCAAAGACCTCGCAGTGTTTTTGGTCGAGGCCGTAGAGCTTCCGGGTGGCCTCGCTTTCGCTGTTGAGATCGAGCGCTTCAGGCGCGGCGGTTTGCATGCGGTAGGCGAGCTCGAAGGAATTGATGCGGGCGGCGAGGTCGTTCTGCGTGACGCGCAGTTGCGCGTGCTGCTGGTTCATGTCCTTGAGCAAATCCAGCGTGGCCCGCTGCTGCGCCGCGCTTTCCGACTGATGGCGCACGAGATTGTCGATCACGCCGCCTCGACGCGCATCGAGGGCGAGCGCTTGATAGGTCTTTGGCAGGAAGCCGGCGGACCAGATCTGATCATCACCCCGCGGTCGGCGCTCGTGCATGACGACGTAGGAGGGCAGGTTTTGATTCTCTGCGCCGAGGCCATAGGTGAGCCAGGCTCCGGCGGCGGGATGGCCGGGCTGATTGATCCCACACATCAGTTCCATCGATGCTGGAGCGTGATTGTTCGCCTTCAGATACATGGAGTGAATGAAGGCCATCTTGTCGACGTGACGCGAGAGATGCGGGAAGATGCTGCTCACCCAAGAGCCGGACTCGCCGTGTTGTTTCCAGTCGAAGGGAGACTTCAAAATCTTCCCGCTCGTGGTGAAGAAGCCGGTCTTTGAATCACTGCCCGGTAGAGGCTGGCCGTTGCGCTTTTGCAGCTCGGGTTTGTAGTCCCAGGTGTCCACCTGCGAGGGGGCGCCGGTCATGAAAAGCCAGATCACGGCCTTGGCCTTGGGCTTGAACATGGAGGGTCGCAGCGCCAGCGGATTCGGCGCAGCTGTGCTGGCGAGGCCCTGCTGCTGGAGTAGGGATGCGAGCGCTACGGAGCCAAAACCCAATCCTGTTTGCTGGAGAAAACGCCGACGATTGGGAAGCAGTGATTCGTTCGAAAACGGGTGATGGAACATGACGGTGAGTCGGGGTGGTGGGTATTGGCGATTGTTCAGTCCACGTAGATGAACTCATTGAGGCACAGCATGGCAATGCACAGCTCTCGCAGGGCCTGCACGGCGGCATCGGGTTTATTGCCGATGAGCTGTTTTTGGTGCTCATAGAAGGCAGTGAAACGTTGCAACTCCTCGGCGGTGGGTTGACGACAGAAGGCCATTTCACTGGCTTGCGTGATCATTTCCGCAGGGGTCGTTGCTTTGATGCGGGCGCTGAAGCGCGCGGCCAAGTCGCGCACGAAGGGTGAGTTCATCAGCGCGAGCGCCTGCGTGGGGACGGTCGTGTTGCTGCGATCACCGACGCTCTGGGTCGGCTCCGGCGCATCAAACATGGTCAAAAACGGCACCAACTCGCTGCGCTTCACGCGGAGATAAACACTGCGGCGTGTGCTCGCCACATCGGTCTCGGAGGGGCCGTGCATCTTCGTGTCAAGGCGTGCGCCGAGCTGCAGCAGCGCGTCACGAATGGCCTCCGCCTCCAATCGACGCGCTGGACGCTGCGACCAGAGTTGATTCTCAGGATCGAGTTTCACATTCATGTCCTTCACCTCACCGGATTGCATGTAGGTGGCGCTCAGCAAAATCTGACGGTGCACCGCTTTGAGTTTCCATCCGCCATCGACGAGTTGAGTCGCGAGCCAGTCCAGCAGCTCGGGATGCGTGGGCTTCTCTCCCTGCGAGCCGAAGTCATTCGTCGTTCCGACGATGCCTCGCCCGAGGTGCTGCTTCCAGAGACGATTCACGATCACGCGTGCCAGCAGCGGGCCGCCGCCCGCATTTGCATCGGTCATCCAGCTGCCGAGCGCCACACGCGGCTCCACGGGTTTCCTGGCTTCGTCTTCCACCCATTTTTTCTGGCTGTCGCTCGTGCGCATGAGCACTTGGATGAAGTTTGGATCCGCTTTTCCTTCCTTTCGATCCACCTCGCCCCGGCGGAGGAAAAACACATCCTCACCGCCATTCACCGCCGTGTAAACTTCCGTGAGCACTGGCTGCGGGCGTGAAAGCTCATGCTTGACCACGGCGTCCATCAGTTGCTTCGCGCGCGGATCGAATCGGCTGAACCAGCGTGTTGATACCGGTGATGCGGGTGCCTTTGCCGCCGCCAGCGCACGCAACTCGCGCAGGCTCTGCATGTCTGTTTTGTCATCAAGCTTCGCCTCCGCCTTGTCCGTGAAAGCGAGCCGCATCTTCCCGAGGCCGAAGTGATTGCTGAAGCGCAACTGCACCGTGAACTCCGTGCCGCCCTCAAAGCCCGCTGGCGCTCCCTTGATCTCAAAGATACCCGCGTGATCCTTTCCCATCTGTGGGGCCACGCCCCAGCCAGTCCCAGGGCTGTTATCGAGCGTTTTCGCGAACTCAAAGTTCTTCTGTTCAAAGCTCACCGCACCTGCTTTGAGATCGAGCTTCACGGGCTTGGTCTTGTCTTTGGGATCGAGGGGACGCGCCGTGATTTGCACATCGCCGAGCACAAAATTGCCATTGTCCGAGAGTCCGGGGCCTTTGCTTGGCAGTGAAGCTGCGCTGAGCGCATCGAGCCTGAATGCACGCACGCCTTTCTGATGGGTGATTACTTTGATCGTGTAGAGATCGTCCTTCGTCTTGTTGCCCGTGTAGATCACATGCCCCTCGTGATCGCTGCTGAGTCGGGCACTCTGTGCGGTGGCGCTCTGCACGTCAAAGAGCTGCCAGGGCGCGTCGGATTGCAGTTTCGGCAGCTCATCACGCTTCCAGGCATCAAAGCGTTTTGGCAGTTCTTCGCGCTCGTATTTCCTCAAGGCTTCGACCAGCGGGGTGCCGGCCTTATTGTGCACTCCGAGTTTCTTTTGCGTCTCGGCAAAGGAGAGATCGATCTTGTTCGCCGAATGCACCGTGCGAGCCAACGCGGCGGCAATGCCGTAATAGTCCCGTTGGGGCAGGGGATCATATTTGTGATCGTGACAGCGCACGCAGTTCATCGTCAGGCCCAGCATGCCGTTGCCGATGGTGGAGACCATGTCATCGAGCTGATCGTAGCGGATTTTCTCCTTCGTCTTTGCCGTGATCTGTCCGGGATAAGGACCGGCGACGAGAAAGCCAGCCGCGCTCGCTCCATCGTATTCACCGGGCCTGATCTTGTCACCCGCGAGTTGCATGCGAATGAACTGATCATAGGGCATGTCGTCATTCAGTGCCTGGATGACCCAATCCCGATAATGATACGCGCCGGGCCGGAATGCATCGAACTCATAGCCGTTGCTCTCAGCGAAACGCACCACGTCCAGCCAGTGTCGGCCCCAGCGCTCGCCGTAGTGCTTGCTCTGTAGCAAACGGTCCACCAGTCGCGCGTAGGCATCCGGTCTCGTGTCCTTCAAAAACTCAGCACGCTCATCCGGCGTCGGTGCGAGACCGGTGAGGTCAAAGGTCACCCGGCGCAGCAGCTTCTCTTTCGAGGCCATCTCGTTCGGCGAGACGCCGGCGGCCTCTTGTTTTGCGAGGATGAAAGCATCCACGGGCGTCTTCACCCACGCGGTGTTCTTCACCGCTGGCAGTTGCGGTTTGCTCAATGGCTTGAAGGCCCACCACTGCTGCCCCGCTTGCGTATCGATCACGCGCTTCGATTTTGTTGTTGCCACCGTTGACGTGCGAGGATCGGGCGCACCCATCTCGATCCATTTGGCCAAATCCGCGATCACCGACTCCGGCAGCTTTCCCTTGGGTGGCATCTCGGCGTCTTTGATCTGATGGCGCAGCACCTTCAGCATCAGACTCTCCTCTGGTTTCCCTGCCACCAGCGCAGGACCCGTCTCACCACCGCTCAGCAGGCCCTGTTTGCTATCCACAAACAAAGACGCCTTTAGCTTCCGGTTCTCTTCCGCTGCTGCCGAGTGACAGCCATAACAATGCTCTGCCAACACCGGACGCACCTTACTCTCGAAGAAGGCGAGCTGCTCTGGCGAAACGTCATCCGCACGAGCGGAAAGCGTGACGGCGATGCTGAGAAGAATCAAACGAGGGGTCATTTGGAAATTCATACGCGCGATGAGGTGTGATCAGGCCAGGACCGCTTTCACGATCTTGGCGGGATCGACGCCCGTGAGTTTGAAGTCGAGGCCCTGGGCGCGGAAGGTGAAGCGGTCGTGGTCGATCCCGAGGAGATGCAGAATGGTGGCATGGAGATCACGGATGTGGACGGGGTCTCGGGTGATGTTGTAGCTGAAGTCATCCGTTTCGCCGTGGATGGTGCCGCCTTTCACTCCGCCGCCCGCCATCCACATGGTGAAACAGCGCGGATGATGGTCGCGCCCGTAGTTGTCCTTCGTGAGTCCGCCTTGGGAATAGATGGTGCGGCCAAACTCGCCACCCCAGATGATGAGCGTGTCTTCAAACAAGCCGCGCTGTTTCAGATCCTCGATCAAGCCATGGGTAGCCTGATCGATGTCGAAGCACTGAGTGGGTAGTTTGCCGCCCACATTGCCATGCTGATCCCAGCCGTTCAGGTAGATCTGCACAAAGCGCACGCCCCGCTCGGTCAAGCGGCGGGCCATGAGGGCGCTGTTGGCAAAACTGCCGGGCTTGCGGGCGGTCTCGCCGTAAAGCTTGAAGGTGTGCTCGGGTTCTTTGCTGATGTCCGTGAGGTCGGGCACGCTGGCCTGCATGCGGAAGGCCATCTCGTATTGCTGGATGCGCACGTGCGTTTCGGGATCACCGATGCTCTCGAGGGCGAGTTGATTGAGCTGCTGGATGCCATCGAGCTGTTTGCGCCGCATGTCGGCGGTGACGCCCTCCGGATTGTTGATGTAAAGAATGGGATCACCCGCGCTGCGAAAGCTCACGCCTGCATGTTCGCCGGGCAGGAAGCCGCTGGACCAGAGCTTGCCCGAGATGGCCTGGATGGCTCCGCCCTGAGACGGCTCCGCCACGAGCACGACAAAGGCTGGCAGATTTTGATTCACGGAGCCGAGGCCGTAACTCATCCAAGAGCCCAAACAGGCTCGGCCTGCGACTTGAGAGCCGGTTTGAATGGCGGTGATCGCAGGCTCGTGATTGATCGCTTCCGTGTGCATGGAGCGGATGAAGGCCATGTCATCCACGCTCTTGGCGGTGTAGGGGAGGAGCTCCTGGTTCATCCACAGTCCGCACTGTCCGGCTTGCTTGAACGCCCACTTCGAGGGAGCGACCGGAAAGCGCTTCTGCCCGCTGGTCATGCCGGTGAGACGCTGGCCATTCCGCACGCTGTCCGGCAGGTCTTTGTCATACATCTCCACCATCTTCGGCTTGTGGTCGTAGAGGTCGATCTGGGATGGACCCCCGACCATGTGGAGATAAATCACATTCTTCGCCTTGGCCGCCCAGTGGGGCAAAACGGGTTTCCCCTGGCTGCTGCTGGCCTGGGTCAAAGATGAGCCCAAGAGAGAGCTCAGCGCTGCCGTGCCAGCCACGCTGCCGCCGCGGCCGAAAAGCTGACGGCGAGTCAGCGCGAGGCGCGTTTCGTAGGGCAGATGGGAAAAAAGATGGGAATTGCAGTTCATGTCTTCGGAGGTGTTGGTGATTACTTGTTCAGCGCCTCATCGAGGTTCAAAAGCTGGCTGGCGATCATGCTGTAGGTGGCGACTTGAGCGGCGGGCAAAGCGGGGTCGGGCTTGGTCTCGCCGATGTTGAGATAAGCGGTGGCACGCTCGGGATGGGCCTTAAAGTCCTGCTCGAGTGTGGCAGCGCTTGTTTGCACGATGCTCTGCTCCCGGGCACTCAGTGGACGGAGCAAGACACGTGCAGCGATCTCCGCGATGATCTCGCCGGGTTGCTGCGTTTTCTTCAACACACTTTCGGCGAGACGGCGCGCTGCCTCGACGAACTGCGGGTCATTCAGCGTGACGAGAGCTTGCAGCGGTGTGTTGGTGCGCTCCCGGCGGACCACACAAACTTCACGCGTGGGCGCATTGAAGATTTCCATGTTGGGCGAGGGTGCCTGGCGCTTCCAGAAGTTGTAGATCGTGCGGCGGTAGAGGCTCTCGCCTTTGTCCTGCGTGTAGCGCGCGCCATGCAGGCCCACGACTTCCCAGATGTTACTCGGCTGATAGGGCCTCGTGCCAGCGCCGCCGAGTTTGGTCACGAGAGTGCCACTGGCAGAGAGGGCGTAGTCGCGCACCATCTCGGCATCCATGCGAAAACGTGGGCCTCGAGAGAGGAGTCGATTCTGCGGATCTGCCGCCAGTTTGTCGGGCGTCACCTTGCTTGCCTGCCGATAAGTGGAGGAGGTGAGCATGAGCGTGAAGAGGCGCTTCACATCCCAGCCGGACTCACGGAAATCGACAGCCAGCCAGTCGAGCAGAGCCTGATTTACGGGGCGCTCGCCCTGAGCGCCGAAGTCCTCTGAGGTGCGCACAAAACCCGTGCCAAAAAGCTCCTGCCAAAAGCGATTCACCGTCACCCGGGTCGTGAGCGCATTCTCGGGCGAGACCAGCCACTGCGCGAGCCCGAGCCGATTCTTCGGCGCGTCCTTGGGCATCGCGTGAAGGAAGCCAAAACCTCCGGGGGTTACTTTTTCTCCGACTTTGTCATAAGCGCCACGCATGAGGACGTTCGCCATCGCCTCGTCCTTCTTTTCCTCCTGGATGTGAGTCACCGTGGATCGTGCCCGGATCGCGTTGTCTTCGGCGGCCAGGGCTTCGAGATGAAGGGCCAGCGCGGAGGAGGGCTCATCCACACTGCGGAAATAGAAGTCAGTGAGTTCCGCTTTCTCCTTGGGACTGCGCTTCTCGGGTGCGAGGGCGACGGTTTTGCGCAGGCGGGCTTCGTCATTCAGGGAGAGGGCATCTGCCTTGCTGAGAGTGCGTGCATACAGCTTCACCTCGGTGGCACCTTCGAGCGGCGTGGTTGCCGTCACCTTGCCATTGCGATCAGCTTCGACTTCTTTGCCGTCGAGGTAGAGAATGAGGCCATTTTTTCCATCAAAGGTGGCCATGAGGTGTTGCTCCTTGCCCGGCGTGATGACCTCACGTTTTGAAAAGGCGATCAGCTTGCCCGCTTGCAGGCCGAACTTCTTGCCTTGCACCACCAACTGACCTGCGAGCACGCCGTCCTTGGCCACCTTCACGCGCGCAGCCACAGAGAAAGGCTTTGCCGCATCCACTTTGTCCAGGCGTGCTTTTTCAGCGATTCCAAATTTCTCGGGAGAAAGGACGCTGGCCCACGCCTCCGCATCCTTGGCGGCATCACGGCGGCGTTTGGCCAGGGAGGCGTTGGCTTCAGCGATGAGTTTGGGCAGTTCGGCGAATCGCTTTTCATCCTTCGATTCCGGCAGGTAGAGGATGGGCTTTGTATCCTTCACATTGCCATCGCTGTGACTCTGCGTGGTGTTTCTGAAATAAGCGGCCATCGAATAAAAGTCCTTCTGGGTGATGGGATCAAACTTGTGATCATGACAGGCGGCGCAGTTTGCCGTGAGGCCCAGCCAGACCCAGGAAGTCGTGGTCACCCGGTCATTGGCATACATGGCCAGGTTTTCCTCGGCGATGGTGCCGCCCTCGGCCGTGGTGATGTTGCAGCGGTGAAATCCCGTGGCGATCAATTGCTCACGCGTGGGCTGCGGCAGCAGATCTCCCGCGATCTGCTCCAGGGTGAAGGCATCAAAGCGCATGTTCCGATTGAAGGCCCGCACCACCCAGTCGCGGTAGGGCCACATCTCGCGATACGCGTCGTGGTGGATGCCATGGGTGTCGCCGTAGCGTGCGGCATCCAGCCAGTAGCGGCCTCGATGCTCACCCCATTGCTCCGAGTCCATGAGCCGCTTCACCAGCTTTTGATAAGCATCCGGTGAGCTGTCCTTTTCAAAGGCATCCACCTCCTCCGGCTTCGGCGGCAGACCCGTCAGATCCAGCCAAAGCCGCCGGGCCAGCGTGCGCCGATCCGCCTCTGCATTGGGCTGGAGACCCGCTGCCTCCAGTCCGGCGAGCACAAAGGCATCGATCGGGTTTTTCACCCACGCCGGTGTCTTCACCTGTGGCAAAGGAGCACGCTTCGGCAGCTCAAACGCCCAATGTTTTTCGTAGACGGCACCCTCCGTCACCCACTGCTTCACGAGTTCCTTTTGGGCTGGCGTGAGTTTCTTGTGGGACTTCAGCGGAGGCATTAGCTCGTCCTCGTCGGGGGTGAGGATGCGGTTCACTAGCTCACTCTCACTGATTTTTCCCGGCACGATCGCCCTCGCGCCCGACTCAGCCGGAGCCAGTGCCTGCTCCCGCAGATCCAGCCTCAGCTCACCCTTCCGCGAGCTGGCGTCCGGACCGTGGCAGGCAAAACAGTTGTCCGAGAGGATGGGCCGGATGTCACGATTGTAACTCAGGCCCGCCGGGGCGGCTGCCTCCGCTGCCGAGGCACAGATCAGGGCGGCCGAGGTAACGATCGAGGAGGAACGGAGGAGGAAGCGCGGTTTGGAGTCCATGAAATGAGGGGCACTAACTACGACGGGAGAGCCCCGTTTCTGGCGGCCCATCGCACAGAAATCCCTCCGCCTCGCTGCGTGATGCCTATGCCAGGATCTCCTTCAGCACGCCGGTGCTGTCACCGTGGCGCTCCGCCTCGACGCCGACACCGTGCAGCATGGCCAGCCAGGCATTGCAAAGCGGGGTGTCCTTGGGTGCCACAATGTTCTGGCCCAGTTTGAATCCCGCGGCGCGGCCCGTCAGGATGGTGGGGCAATTGCTCAGCTCGTGTCCGGTGCGGATGTTGCTGCCGTAGGCGAGGGCGATGTTGTCGAAGAGCGTGCTCCCATCGGCTTCCTTTGTGGCCTTCAGCTTGTCCAGGAATCCGGCCAGCAACTCGCTCTGCGCGATGTCGCGGCGCTGGGAGGCGTCGAGCTTTTCACCCAGCGTGGTGTGGTAGTGGCTCATGTCGTGCGGGTGCACCTTGATGTCCATGGAGGTGAGCAAGGTGGCCACGGGCTGGCGGAAGGTCATCACGCGCGTGCTGTCCGTTTGCATGGCCGAGATCATGATGTCGTAAATCAGTTTGATCTCCTCACGTCCATTTCCCTGAGCGGTGGTGGCAGGCTCTTTCAGCGGTGCCTGCGGGCGAGGGACCTCCATCCATTGCTCCTCTTTGGCCAGGCGCACTTCGATGTCGCGGATGCCCTGGAAGTACTCCTCCAGTTTGGCGTTGTCGTTTTTGGCCAGCCCGCGTTGCAGCGACTTCGCGTTATCGATCACCGCATCCAGCACGCTGCGTTTCTGCGCCAGCATCGCCTTCTGCTCGGAGAGGGGCGTGGTGTCTTTGGCAAAGAGGCGGTGGAAAGCCGCCACCGGACCGTTCTGGCCGCCGACGGGTTTTCCGCTCACGTCCCAGGCCATCGAGAGACCGGGGCCGTGGCCGCTCATGTCGCCACTTTCACTGCTGTTGAACTGGAGTGAGGCAAAACGCGTCTTCAGCCCCAATTGCGCCGCTGCCACCTGATCCGCGCTGATGCTGTTGTGAAAGCTCTGGCCCGGCTGGGCATAGCGGTTGGCGCCGGTGAGCCACATCGTGCTGCCCCAGTGGCCCTCGTTGCTGTATTTGTTCCAGAGTCCCTGCACCACGCTGAAGTCCTTCTGATGCCGCTCCAGCGGTTTCAGGCCAGTGGTCATCGCGTAATCGGCACCGGTCTTGGCTATGTCGGGATACCACGTGGTGTCCGTGATTCCCCAGCCAAACCCCAGAAAAACCAAGCGCTTGGGCGGTGTGGCAGGCGCCGCCGCTGAGGCAAACCGGCGGAACCCCAGGGATTCAAGCACCGGCAAGGCAATGACGGCAGTGGAGGACTGGAGAAAATGGCGGCGGGTCTTCATGGAGAATCAAGGGTGGAGCGTGATACTACGCCACCAATTCGCCCCAACATTCGGCGGAGTGGTGGATTGATGGGTTGTTGGAGTGATGGGTTCTTCGTGCTTGGTGCTTCCGTGAAGTCGTTTCCAGTTTCAGGTCCCAAGGTAGGGCGGACTGTCCCCAGTCCGTCGCCGTTGTCCAAACGACGCCCTCACTTTGAAAGTCAAGAACCCGTATCTGCGCTCGCCAGAGCGTGCGCCGGTGGGGGCGCACTGAACCGAAAGGCCCCTCATTCGCTTCCGTATCCAAACAAGGTTCCTCTCCCGTTTTACGGCCGGCAACTCCCTTTCACCCGGGGACTTGGGCAGGGCTCAAGATGCCTCTAAAAAATAGAATCCTGCAATTTGGAACACCTGACCCCATTTTCTCGTCGTAGCCGTAGACTATGTCAAGCAGTTGCACACTGACCCCCATTTCCTGGAACTCCATGCGCGAAAACGAGTCACAAATCTCCACTGCGTCATCTCGTGACGGAGGCCGCCATTGGAGTCAGCCACTTGCACTAGCGGAAGCTGGCGGGACAGCCACTCATCCGCGCATCGCAAACTTTGGAAGCGGATTTCGGATCTTTTGGAC
>CAMBPV010000110.1 GCA_945869695.1 Prosthecobacter debontii | reverse complement strand
ACGGGAGGCCAGGTGCTTATAGATACATCCGACGGCGTAACGATGAGCGCGCTGAATGTGGATTCCGCAGGTTACTCCATCCACTCGACAGCAAACTCGCGACCGCTGGCAGTCACTGGAGCGCTTACACTGGCTCCTGGCATTGGACTGACTCTCTCCATGGCATCCGCTGGCCCCACCTGGTCGCTTGGCTCGATCGCCTTTGGCTCGGGGTCGAGTCTGAGTGTCACCGGCAATGCCACGGCAAGTAACAGCAATCGCGTGAATCTCACTACATCGAGCACGATCACCGGTGGCGGCATCACTTTGAACGGCACCGCCGCCGGGCCTACGGGTTTTGTTGCCGCCTCGACTTCCGTCTCTTTGAACACCAATATCCTCAACAACAGCGCCACATCGGCCACAATGCTCGGTGCTAGTAGCGGCAATACCTTAAGCTACGGCGGTGTGATCAGTGGCAACGCCAAGTTGCAAATCTCCGCAGGTCAGACAACCGGCGCGGGAACGGTGATCCTCACCAACACCAGCAACTACAATGGTGATACTTACTTGAACCACGCATCCTCGGGCGTGCTTCAGCTCGGCATCGCTGATGCGCTCCCCATAGGCACTGCTCTTTATTTGGCGCAAAGCGCAGGCGGCGGAACAGCAGATGCCGGGGGCACGCTCAACCTCTCGGGCTTTAGCCAAACGCTGGCGGGTGTCGATGGCGCAGGTCGTGGCGTGGTGAATACCGGCGGAGCTGCCACGCTCACTCTCGCAGGGAGCGGAAATTACACGCTCACTTCGCAAATCGGTGTCCCGACGAGTTCTGCCAATCTCACTGGCACCAACAACAACATCACGGTGATCAAAAACGGCGGCGGCACGCAAACTTTCTCCGGCGGTAGCTCCTACTCCGGCGGCACGACGGTCTCGGGGGGCACCTTGCTCGCCAAAAACGCCACTGGATCCGCTACTGGCACGGGTGCTGTGACGACTTCTTCCGGGACGACTCTGGGTGGCACGGGCACTCTTTCTCCTGGCACAGGGAATGCCATTTCGGTTAGTGGCAGCCTGGCTCCGGGCGACCCGACAACTAACAGCGGTGTCGGCACGCTCACTTTCACCCCTGTTAATGGTGATGCCAGTTTCACCAGCACGAGCACGCTGGATTTTCAGCTGCTGACCGCTGGCCTGCATGGATATAGCGCCACCTATCATCCAGATGGCACACTGAGTGCGCTGAGTGGCAGCTACTTGAGTGGTGGAAATGATCGACTGATCTTCAATGGTGGTGCTGCAGCCAACAAACTCGACTTCACCCATCTCGGCGCCAGCAATTTTAATGTCACCTTTGCCAGTGGTTACACCCCAGCGGCGCTGGATCTTTTTGACCTACTCAATTGGGCCAATCTAACGGGAGTGAATGACCCTTCCGCTGTCGTCGGTCTCAGCGAGACTCAGTTGGACCTGCCACTTCTCACGGGTGGCTTGGAGTGGGATAAGAGTAAATGGACCAGTCATGGCGTGATTGCTGTTTATTCTCCAATTCCAGAGCCTTCGAGGACACTTTTATTGTTGCTCGGTTTTGGGGTATCTCTTCGGTTTAGAAGACGTTTCGTTACGGCTGAATAATAGAGGCCTCTGATTCGCCAAAATTAGGGATGTGAAGCACCGTGACAATTGTCTGGGTTTTGGCATGTTTGGCGCATATCCCACGCCAATGACCAAAACATTTTCCGCTAAGCCTCTCAGTAAAAACATTCATCTCCAGCGCTGGGTCACAAAGATGGCTGCGCTTTGTAAGCCCGACAAAATTCACTGGGTGGATGGCTCAAAAGCGGAGTATGACCGCCTTTGCAATGAAATGGTCGATGCGGGCACCTTTGTCCGTTTGAATCAGAAAACATGGCCGGGCTGTTTCTACGCGAAGTCTGACCCCAGCGATGTGGCGCGGGTGGAAGAGCGCACCTACATTTGCAGCAACTCCAAAGGTGGCTCTGGGCCGACGAACAACTGGATGGATCCCTTCGAGATGAAGGACAAACTGCGCAAGCTCTTCAACGGCTGCATGAAAGGCCGCACGATGTATGTGCTGCCCTTTAGCATGGGACCGGTCGGCTCACCCATGTCGCAAATCGGTGTGCAACTCACGGATTCGCCTTACGTGGTGGTCAACATGCGGATCATGGCCCGCATTGGAAAAAAAGTTTTCGAATTGATCGATAAGGGCAAGCAACGCGTGGTGCCCTGCATGCACACGGTCGGTGCTCCACTGAAGAAAGGGCAGAAGGATGTGCCGTGGCCCTGCAACAAGGAGAAGCACATCGTTCACTTCCCTGAGGCTCGTGAGATCTGGAGCTACGGATCCGGTTACGGTGGGAATGCGCTGCTTGGCAAGAAGTGCTTTGCCTTACGCATCGCCTCCGCCATGGCGCGGGATGAAGGCTGGATGGCCGAGCACATGCTCATCCTCGGTGTCGAAGATCCGAAGGGAAAAAAAACGTATGTGGCGGCGGCCTTCCCGAGCGCCTGCGGCAAAACCAATTTTGCCATGCTGATTCCGCCAGATCACTTCGCGAACAAGGGCTGGAAGGTGTGGACCGTGGGTGACGACATCGCATGGATCAAACCCGGCGCGGATGGCCGCCTCCACGCCATCAATCCAGAGGCAGGCTTCTTCGGCGTAGCTCCGGGAACGAGCGATAAGACAAACCCCAACGCCATGGCCTCCCTGCGGAAGAATACCATCTTCACCAATGTGGCACTGACACCTGATGGTGGCGTGTGGTGGGAAGGCATGACCGACACGCCCCCGACGAAATGCACCGACTGGCAGGGGAATCAATGGACGCCTGAAATTGGAAAGGAAAAAGGTGTCAAGGCCGCCCACCCGAACTCGCGCTTCACTGCACCTGCCTCGCAGTGCCCCACGATCGATCCCGACTGGGAAAAACCCGAAGGCGTGCCAATCAGTGCGATTATTTTTGGCGGACGGCGCGCCACCACGATGCCGCTTATCTATCAAGCTTTCAATTGGGTGAGCGGTGTCTATGCCGGTGCCACCATGGGCAGTGAGATGACCGCCGCCGCCGCCGGCACTGTCGGTAAAGTGCGTCGCGATCCAATGGCGATGCTGCCTTTCTGCGGCTACAACATGGGCGACTACTTCCGCCACTGGATCAGCATGCAGCGCACGCTGAGCGAGACGCCGCGTGTCTTCCACGTGAACTGGTTTCGAAAAGGTGAAGACGGCAATTTCCTCTGGCCTGGATTTAGCGAGAACATGCGCGTCCTGCAGTGGATCGTGGATCGCTCGAACGGTCATGGCAAATCCAAGGAAACGCCCATTGGATGGGTGCCCAACTACGGTGACATCGACTGGAAGGGGCTGGATTTTCCAAAAGAGAAGTTCGAGGAGCTGCAACGCTTTGACCGTGCCGCCTGGCGTCAGGAGATTCTCTCACATGAAGAACTGTTCCTCGATTTGAAGACCCATTTGCCGAAGGAACTGATCTACGAGCGTGAGTTGCTGATTTGCCGGATGTAACTCCACATTTTGGTTGAGGCGCTTGATCCCCCGAGCGCCTCGCCGGGTATTGGGCGAAATCGGGTTCACTAAAAACTGTCCAACATACATCTTTGGGTCATGGTGGGGAGTGTCATAAAAGACAATCGGCCATGATCAAAAAGGAAAAGGGCATTCTGAAACAGGAACCAAAAGTTCTGGCATCTCAACCTGAGCCGGAATCTTCGTCGCCTGCGCATTTCCCTATCGTTGGCATTGGCGCTTCTGCCGGCGGGCTGGCGGCGTTTGAGGCGTTCTTTGCCGGGATGCCGGCGGACACAGATCCTGGTATGGCTTTTGTCCTCGTGCAGCATCTGGCTCCGGACCACAAGAGCATTCTCTCCGACCTCATCCGTCGCTACACGCGCATGTCGGTCTTTGAGGTCGAGGACGGCATGGTGGTGCAGCCGAACTGCGCCTACATCATCCCGCCGGGGCGCGACATGGCTTTTTTAAATGGCGCGCTGCAATTGCTCGAGCCCAGTGAGCCGCGCGGGCAGCGGTTGCCGATTGATTTTTTCTTCCGCTCGCTCGCGCTGGATCAGCATGAGCGGGCCATTGGCATCGTGCTCTCGGGCACCGGGAGTGACGGCACGATGGGCGTGCGCGCCATCAAGGGCGAGGGCGGCATGGTCATGGCGCAAAATACCGCCTCCACCGAGTGCGACGGTATGCCGCGTAGCGCCATCGCCACCGGCTTGGTGGACTACGAACTGCCGCCGGCCGAGATGCCTGCTCAGCTCATCGCCTACGCAGCGCACGCTTTTGGCAAACTCCCACGCGTCACCACTCTACCAGCTCCCAATGTCGAGAACGCGCTGAAGAAAATCTTCATCCTGCTCCGCGCCCAGACTGGCCACGACTTTTCCCTCTACAAACCGAGCACCATCCACCGCCGCATCGAGCGACGCATGGCCGTGCATCAGATCGAAGCGATCGACGGCTATGTGAAGTTTCTGCAGCAGACCTCGGCCGAAGTGGAAGCGCTGTTTCGCGATCTGCTGATCGGCGTGACGAATTTCTTCCGCGATCCGGAGGCCTTTCAGGTGCTGGAGGATCAGGTCATTCCCAAGCTCTTTGCCGGCAAGCCAGCGGGGAGCGTGATTCGCGTCTGGACGGCGGGCTGCTCCACGGGCGAGGAGGCTTACTCCATCGCCATCCTGCTGGTGGAGCGCATCGAGGCGCTCAAGCAAAGCTACACGGTGCAGATCTTCGCCACCGACATTGACAGCCAGGCCATCGCCACGGCCCGCGCCGGTCTTTATCCGGCCAGCATCGCTGCCGATCTTTCGCCCGAGCGACTGGCGCGTTTTTTCACGGCCGAGGCGGATGGCAGCGCTTACCGCATCCACAAAAACATCCGCGACCTGCTGGTCTTTTCCGAGCAAGATGTGATCAAAGATCCGCCCTTCTCCAAACTCGACCTGATCACTTGTCGCAATCTGCTCATCTACCTGGGTTCCGAGTTGCAGCGGAAGCTGATCCCGCTTTTCCACTACGCGCTGAAGCCGGACGGCTGGCTGTTCCTCGGCACGTCCGAAGGCATCGGTGAATTTGACATGCTGTTCAGTGTTCTCGACCGAAAAGCCAAGTTGTATAAGCGCAGGGAGGATCTGCATGGCCACCAGCGTGCAGCGCTCGGACGTTTCCTGCCACCGTTGACGGCCATCGAAGCATCGCTCCCTCGCCGCACCTCCATTCCGACCGACGCTGGGCAGAAATCTCTGCGCGAGGTGACTGAACACGCGCTGTTGTCGCAGGTCATCGCGGCGGGCGCACTGGTCAATGCACACGGCGACATCCTTTACCTGCACGGACGCACCGGCATGTTTTTGGAGCTGGCTCCGGGTGAGGTGGGCATCAACAACATCCTCAAGATGGCCCGCGAAGGCTTGCGCCGCGAGCTGACCACGACCTTGCACAAAGCAGCGGGCACCAAGGACACCGTGACCTGCCCCGGTCTGCGTGTGAAAACCAACGGCCACTTCACCACCGTGAACCTGACCATCCGCCCAGTGACCACTGGGCCGCGCGCGACGCCGGACTCGCCGCTCTTTCTGGTTATCCTGGAAGAGGCGCCTGTGGGAAAAGCAGTCAGTGGGCAAGTGGCCGATGTGGAGGTGCCGGGCACCACGCCGCCGGATGCCGAGGCGCGCATCGCTGCGCTCAAGCTGGAATTGCGCGTCAAGGAGGAATACCTCCAGAGCACCATCGAAGAACTGGAAAGCTCCACGGAAGAACTTAAATCCTCCAGCGAGGAAATGCAGTCGGTGAACGAGGAACTGCAATCGACTAACGAGGAACTGGAGACTTCCAAAGAAGAGCTACAGTCGGTCAATGAGGAGCTGGCTACGGTCAATGCCGAGCTGCAAACCAAGGTGGCGGATCTGACGCGGGCCAACAACGACATGAACAATCTGCTCGCCGGCACGGGCATCGGCACCGTGTTTGTGGATCATCAATTGCGCATCCTGCGCTTCACCCCCGCTGCCAGTTCGATCATCAACCTGATCAACACCGACGTGGGCCGGCCCGTGGCGCACCTCGTTTCGAACCTGGCCGGCTACAGCAGCCTGGTGGCGGATGTGCAGGCCGTGCTCGACACGCTAGTGTCCAAAGCGGTAGAGGTGCGGACCGCCGAAGGCAAGAGTTACACCATGCGCATCCAGCCCTACCGCACGCTGGAAAACGTCATCGAAGGCGCGGTCATCTCGTTCGTGGACATCACCGAGATGGTGAAGACGCGGGACGCACTGCACGCCGCCAATGAGGTGCTCCGGCTCGCCGTGGTCGTTCGCGACGCGCACGATGCCATCACCGTCAAAGATCTGGAGGGCCGCATCCTCGCTTGGAATCCGGGCGCGGTGCGGATGTATGGCTGGAGCGAGGCCGAGGCGCTGAAGATGAACGTGCGTGACCGCATCCCGCCAGCATATCGGGAGCAGGAGGTCGCGAAATTGAAACAGCTCAGTCGCGCCGAAATTCTCGAACCCTATCGCACCCAACGCCTGACCAAGGCGGGCAAGATCGTGGAGATTTCAATGATCGCGACCGCCCTGCTGAATGAAGCTGGACGGATGTATGCCATCGCGACCACAGAACGCGCGATCGAAGGAGGCCCCCAATGAAACCCGAGGATCACCCATCTGAAGCAACGGAGTTGCGCGCGCGCGCGGAGGCAGCCTTTCAAAAAAGAACTGCACCGTCGCGCGAGAGTCTGGAAGCGCTCTCGCCCGAAGCCACTCAACAGATGACACACGAATTGCGGGTGCATCAGATCGAGCTGGAGATGCAGAACGAGGAACTGCGCCGGGCGCAGGTGGAGCTGGACGTCTCCCGCGCCCGCTACTTCGACCTCTACGACCTCGCGCCGGCCGGTTATATCACCGTCAGCAGGCTGGGGATAATCCTGCAAGCCAACCTCACTGCTGCCACCCTTCTGGGTGTTACGCGTGGTGATCTCATCAAGCAGCCGCTCTCCCGCTTCATCCAGAAAGAGGACGCGGACAGTTACTACCTCCTGAACAAACAACTCCTCACGACCGGTGAAGCGCAGGACTGCGAACTGCGAATGGTGAAGAACGGCGGCGCGTCCATCTGGGCACACCTCTCCGCCGCTGCCGCGCAGGATGATGGTGCTGAAGTCATTCGCATTGTGCTCAGTGACATTAGCGCACGGAAAAGTACGGAGGAGGCACTCCATCAAAGCGAAGTGCTCTACCGCAACATTGTGCAGACTGCACAAGAAGGCATCTGGCGGATCAATACCGCGTCACTGACCGACTACGTGAACCCGATGATGGCTCACATGATGGGCTATACCCCAGAGGAGATGCTGGGACGCCCGATTGACGACTTCCTGGACGAGGAAGGGCGCACCATGCTGGGCAACCTCATCAAACGCCGCAAAGGAGGAATCTCCGAGCAGTTTGAATTCAAATACATCCGCAAAGACGGCTCGGAACTGTGGGCCTTCGTTTCTACCAATCCCATTACCGATGCCAAGGGTGTTTATGTTGGAGCGGTGGCGCTGCTGACAGACATCAGTGCACGCAGAGCTGCGGAGGCGGCCTGGCGTGAGAGTGAAGAGCGGTTCCGCTTACTTTTTGAGAATGCAGGCGATGGGATTCTCATCTTGGAGGGTGATCGCTTGATTGACTGCAACGCCCGCTCGCTGGAAATCTTCGGGTGCAAGGCTCGTGACCAGATCGTGGGGCGTCCACCGTATCAGTTCTCACCTGAGCGACAACCGAACGGTCGGGAATCGATTGAGTTTTCGATCGAGAAGGTAACCAACGCAATGAAGGGTCGTCCACAGTCCTTTGAGTGGGTCCACACGAAGGTCGACGGCACTCCGTTTTCGGCAGAAGTGACATTAAATAAAGTGGAATTCAGCGGCAAAGTGCTGCTTCAGGCCATTGTGCGGGATATCAGTGAGCGAAAGATGGCAGAAGAGGCCCTTCGTAAAAGTGAGGAAGAGTTTCGAGCCGTCTTTGAGCAGGCAGCTGTGGGCGTTGCCATCATTGACTCGAATACCGGGCGCTATCTCAGCGTGAATCAGCGTTTATGCGCGATCACAAATCGCAGCCGCACACAAATCCTCGACACGACGTACATGGACATCACACTGCCGGAGGATCGGCCGAATGATGAGTCCAATATTAAAAAGCTCAGGGAAGGAACCTTGCGGGCCTTCAAAATGGAGAAGCGTTATGTCCACCCAAACGGGGAGATCCGATGGGCGCATGTCACCGTTTCACCGATGTGGAAGCCTGGGGAACCGCCCTCCCGCCACATTGCCATCGTCGAAGACATTACGGCACGTAAGCAGGTCGAGCTGACATTGGCACACACCACCGATCTGCTGGAGCGCACAGGGGAAATGGCGAAGATCGGCGGGTGGGAATTGAACTTGAAAAGCCAAAAGCTCTTTTGGTCCAAGCAGACGTGCCGACTTTTTGAACTTGATGTTCCCGTGGCACCCAATCCGGAGGGAGCCATTGATTTTTACGCACCCGAGGAACGCCCGAAGATCTTGGCGGCGCTTGAGGCCGCCATCACCAAAGGAAAATCCTATGAGATGGAGCTGCGAGTGATCACCGCCAAAGGGCGATCCATCTGGGTAAGATCCCAAGGGTCTGCCATTGAGGAACGGGGCAAGGTCGTGCGCTTGGTGGGTACGATTCAAGACATCACGGAGCGCAAAGAAGCCGAAATGCGGTATTTGCGGGAGTTAAAATTCAATGAGACCCTGGTGGACCATACATCGGTCATCATTGTGTTGCTGGATCGACAGGGACATATGGTGCACGTGAATCAAGCAACCGTTGACATTCTCGGTTACACGCGAAAAGAGCTGGTCAACCGGACGCCATGGGAAGTGGGCATCATGAGCCAGGAGGAAAAGCAACGGGCGCTCGAAAAGCTACAGGTGCTTCTCAAGGGGGAAGCCAATCCGCCCCGGGAAACCATCTTAACAGCCAAAGATGGGCGCGATCATCTCTTTTCGCTTTCAAGTGTCTCAACGCGACTGCCGGATGGAACGATCGACCGCATCATCGTCACGGGAGCCGATTTGACAGAGCGCAACCAACTCCAAAAAGAGATCCTCAAGATTTCAGAGCAGGAGCAGGCGCGCATCGGACACAATTTGCATGATGGCGTCGGACAAACCATGACGGGAGTGTCATCTCTCATGGAGTCGCTCGAAGCTGAACTCACAGGCGATCTCCGTGTCCGCGCAGCTCGAATCCGGCAGTTTGTTCAGGAAGCGATTCATGAAGTCCGCAGCATGTCTCACAGCATGTCACCCGCTGCCGTGAAGAACCGTGGCCTCGGGGGCGCTCTTCAACTTCTCGCGGAAACCATCCGCACCAATCATCGCACATCCTGTGCTTGCGAGATCGATCCTGAGATCCAAGTCGATGATCCAGAAAAAGTCACGCACATCTATCGGATCGCCCAGGAAGCTGCGAACAATGCCTTGAGGCATGGAAAGCCGAAGAACATTACCATCAGCCTCAAGAGGGCAGGCCCACAGGAGTGCATCCTCAAGATCGAAAATGATGGTGCCGATATAGCAAAGAAGAAGAATGGAGGCGAGGGCATCGGCATTCGCGTGATGGACTACCGGGCCAATCTCATCCGGGGAACGCTCAAAGTGGAATCAAAACCGCGAGGTGGTGTCAGTGTCCTGTGTCGTTTTCCGTGTTCGGATTTTATGACGCAGGGATGATTCCTGGATCGTTGGAATATTCAGCGTGGAGCGGACGTTTTGACGTCTCTCATCCATGAAACTGACCTTCGCCATCCTCCTGCTCAGTAGCCTCACCGTTGTGGCTGAAACGAAAGCCCCTGCACCAACAGCGCCCAAGGCTCCCGCCAAAAAAGTCTATCCCAAGAACCCCACGCCGACGCAGGCCAATGTGCGCTACGGCCCCGCAGAGCGGAACGTCTTTGACTTTTGGCAGGCAAAATCAGACAAACCGACTCCTCTCCTCTTCTTCATTCACGGCGGAGGTTGGAATGGTGGAGACAAGGCGGGGATCGCTGTTGAGCCCTATTTGAAAGAGGGCATCTCGGTGGTTTCCATCAACTACCGACTGATCCCTCAATCGCAGGAAGTGGTGCCGCCGGTCAAAGCGCCTCTCACCGACGCGGCGCGCGCGTTGCAGTTTGTGCGTAGCAAAGCAGCGGAGTGGAACCTCGACAAACAACGGATCGGCGCGAGTGGCGGATCTGCGGGTGCCTGCTCCAGTCTCTGGCTGGCGTTTCACTCAGACATGGCTGAAGCGGCCAGTGCGGACCCCATCTCACGTGAGTCCACACGGTTGAAGTGCGCTGCAGTCAATGGGGCTCAAACAACCTTGGACCCGAAGCAGATGCGTGAGTGGACGCCCAACAGTCGCTACGGCGGTCACGCCTTCAGCAAGTCGGGAGAGTTCAAATCCTTTGACGACTTTGTTTCTGCCCGCGAGAGGATTCTTCCATGGATTTCTGAATACTCGCCGTATGCACTGGTGAGCTCAGACGATCCTCCGGTTTACCTCTACTACAACAGTCCGCCAGCCATCGGTAAGGAGGAAAAGGACCCGACTCACACAGCCAACTTTGGGCTCAAACTTCAGGAGCACTGTCAGGCCAATGGTGTGAGTTGCGAATTGGTTTACCCGACTGCGGCAAACCCGAAATACAAATCCATTACCGAATACTTGATCGCCGAACTGAAAAAGTAGAGGAAGCGTCGGCTCCCTGCTTCAAGGCTTCTTGGTGGACGTCGGTTTTGGCGCCGACTCCGGAAGATTTGCTTTTTGCTTCCGAACAAGTTCTTGAACCAGCTTATTCGAAAAACGCCGACTCGGCGTGATGGCAAAAAAAGTCTCTTTGATTTGAGAGATCCTGTGGCGTTCGACGAGCAATCCAGTCGCGAGTTCATCTTTGACCACGACCGCAGGCACGAGAGTCACGGCATCACTCTCGCGCGCGAAAAGTCGTAGCATGGCCATGTCATCAATCTCTGCGGCGATGATCGGTCGAATACCAGCCTGGTCCAAAATCACATCGAAGGAGGCACGGATGTTACTTTCCAAGCTCGGGAGAATGACGGGAGTGCTGCGCAGGTCCTCTGGAAAACGAAAGGGTTTCAAATTTCGGACTTTGCGGCCCACGAGGACCACGGCTTGCTCATCGAGCAAGTGACTGTGCCACCCTGTTTCCGCGTCTCGTCTCACGGGCATGTTCGATAGCAGCATGTCGATGGTGTGTGCCTTGAGCTGAGCCAGAAGATCGCGGAGGTTCCCTGAGTTGATCACGAGTTCCACATCATCCCGATTCATGACAGGACGGAAGAAGGAGAGTTGGAAGTTGCGGGAAAGTGTCGTCACCGCCCCCACGCGTAAGAGTGTGCGCTTTTTGCCGATTTGGTTTCTTATCGTGTCCGTCAGCTCTTCACCTGTTCGAAAAATGGCCTCTGCGTAGTCGAGGGTGATGCGGCCTGCCTCTGTGAGCGACAGTGACTTATGCTCGCGAGCAAACAGAGATTGGCCGAGGCTGTTTTCCAGCTGACGCAACTGTACACTGAGCGCGGATTGGGAGATCTTCAGGTGCTGAGCTGCTCGTGTGAGACTGCCTTCGTTGGCGATGGCGCGGAAGTAGCGCAGGTGGTGATAGTTCAAGAACGACATGCACTCACATTTACAATAGTGAACGATTTATGCAAAAACATCTATTGGAGGGAACGATAAGCGTCTGGAACAGAGAGGCTGTCCAGAAACCCCCGCTTTTCACTTTATGTCCAGCCCCCTCTACGTAACAGCCCACCCTGAATATGCTCTCCTCGTCCCAGGCCTACTGGTTTTTGTGCTCTGTTGCATGGGCCTCTGCAGTGAGGGGCGCCAATCGGCCATCACGGCCAGTCGGGTGGCTGCGGGTTTTTTTCTCTCGGCTCTGATCTGCGCGTCTGCAATGCTCATGACCGGGCCCAGTCACTTTAGCCTGGCTCAAGTCGGGCCTTTCAGCCTGAGTTTTCGCATGGATGCTCTTTCGGCGATCATGGGGGTTTTGATCTCCTTTCTCGGCCTGATCGTCACGCGCTATTCCGTCAACTATTTGGATGGAGATGTAAGGCAGGCCAGTTTTTCCCGGTGGTTGTGCGCCACGGTCGGTTCAGCTTTGCTGTTGGTGGTGTCCGGTAATTTGGTGCAATTCGCCCTTTTCTGGTTTTCGACCAGTTTGTGCCTCCATCAACTCTTGATTTTTCAGCCGGATCGGAGCGCTGGAATGCGGGCAGCGAAGCAGAAGTTCTTCATCAGCCGCTGCAGTGAGATTTGCTTGGTCGGCGCGGTGCTCCTGACTTGGAAACTTTTTGGCACCTTCGAGTTCAGCGAGCTCTTTGCAAAAGCGGAACTGCATCAGGGAAAGATGGAGCTCCACCTGCTGTGCGGATTTCTAGCGGTGGCGGCTCTGATGCGCTCCGCGCAGTTTCCCTTCCACACCTGGCTTCCCGATACGATGGATACCCCGACTCCCGTCTCGGCGCTCATGCACGCGGGGATCATCAATGCCGGAGGTTTCCTGATCGTTCGGATGAGCCCGCTGATGGTGATGTCTACGCCGACATTGAATATTCTAGCGTTAACAGGGGCTTTCACGGCGATCTTTGCGGGGGTGGTCATGATGACTCAAACCAGCATCAAGCGCTCACTCGCTTGGTCGACGATTTCTCAAATGGGGTTTATGATGCTCCAGTGTGGCTTGGGAGCCTTTGTGCTGGCGGTCCTCCACATCGTCGCCCACTCACTTTATAAGGCACACGCCTTTCTCTCTTCAGGAAGTATTGTGAGTCGGTCTCGCTCAGGGTGGGTGCCGACGGGTCGGCCAGCCGCGCGCGTCGCGGTGCTGGTGTTCTCCCTCGCTGCATCTGCTCTGGTGGGTCTCGGAGTGTGGGCCATCTTTGGCATCCAACTGGAGGGCAATTCCGGGCTGATCCTCCTCAGCAGTATCTTTATGATGGCGGTGGCTCATCTGCTGTGGACGCTCTGGAGCAGTTCATTCCGGAGGAGCCTCTTCGTGTGGGGAATCGTCATCACCACGGCTGCAGCGGCGAGCTGTTTTGGCCTTCACTCGATCTTCAATTACCTACTGGCAGGTTCGGTGCCTGATTACGCTCCGGGTCGCTCCCTGCTGGAGTATGCGATCATGGCGTGCGTGGGTCTGCTTTTCATGGGTGTGCTGGTGTTTCAGTCCCAGATGCCAGTCTGGGCAGGTCACCAGTGGTTTAGGCTTCTGTATGTGCAGGCGAGCAATGGCTTTTACGTGGGCGCCTACATCGGTCGCCTGTTCAAAAAACATTCTCCTCAATAGACCTCCCTTCGCTCTTCGAAATTTATGAAATCACTTTCTGCATTACTACTCGAAGCTCCTGCGACTGATCTGAAAAACGCATGGTTACAAAAGGCTTGTTCAGCGAGTCATCGGGTGCCGCCCCTGTGGTCACTCAAGAACTTCGTGGCAGTGAATCCCTTTGTGGGATTGGTCGACCGTCCCTTTGAAGAGGTGTGTGAACTCATCAAGCGGGTGACGCATGATTCCATGTTGATGGATCCGGTATGGTTCAAAAGTGCCTTCGAGTCGGGTCGCATTTCTAGGCAAGATCTACTCGAAGCCGTGGAAGCGGCACCCACGAGCAAGCATGATGAAAAGGAAAGAGTGGTGGATGAGCTCCTGCGTTATTTGGAAAAGCCAAGTGCACCTGAGTCCACTCGACTCAAGGTCCTGACGGTCAGTGACATTGTGGATCAGCGGCATGGTGCGCACTGGTCGGCTGCAGTGAATGAGGAAATTGCAAAATGGTGTGCCGCCTACTTTGATGAGGGGCAAGCTGCGTGGAGGATGCCGTGGCAAACGGGGTCCCTTTTCAGTGCCTGGGGCGAGGCCGCGGTGATGGATGCCTCGATGGAGATTCAGGGGCTCAAGGAATTTCGTGAGATCGTTGAATCATTGCCAGCCGAGGCTCACAAGGCAATCACCACACTCTTGAGTGAGCTGAATGTGGCCCTCGAAGGAGCTGAGGACTACTTTCATCGTTTGTTCATGAGCCTACCAGGATGGAGTGCATTCGTTCAGTGGCGGGTCAGGGAAAAAGCCATGCAGGGGACTCAGGACGACATGATGCTGGACTTGCTGGCCATTCGCTTGACCTATGAGTTGGCCCTTCTGCGCAAGTATGAATCGGCTGGAATCCGTGAGTTTTGGACAGGGTGTTTTGCGCACGAGTCTTTGAATGTCGCGCGCGACACCTTTCTTCACACCTTGTGGCATTCGGCTCTGGAGCGTTCCTTTCAACGCACTCTTTTGGGGAAGCTGACCGAGCACAACGCTGAAGGTAAGTCTGACGTGAAAGTGGTTCCGGCGGTGCAAGCTGTCTTTTGTATCGATGTGAGATCCGAAGTGATGCGGAGATCCTTGGAAGCTGTTTCGCCCGGTTTGGAAACGCTAGGTTTCGCCGGATTTTTTGGTTTGGCCATTGAGTACATTCCCTTTGGCAAGCGTCATGGAACCTCGCAATGCCCCGTGCTTTTGAGTCCCCAGTTTCGCGTGAAAGAGCGGATCCCGAATGCATCGCCAACAGTCGAGGAGAGACATCTGCGGAAACAGCAACTCGGAAGAAGGGTGGGGCACTCCTGGCGCTCGTTCAAGGATTCTGCGGTGTCTTGCTTTTCTTTTGTGGAAAGTGCGGGGATTGCCTCGGGTTGGAAGCTGCTGAATGATACTTTTCAGATCACGCTACCCAACGGAAAGACCCGAACCTTTGCGCCTGACTTGAACCCCAGAGTGCAGTCCTGCGATAAGGCGGAGGGAAGTGGCCTCGAGGTCGGCATCACGGAAGAGGATCAGGTGAAGCTTGCTTTTGGAGCACTCAAAAACATGGGGCTGACCACAAGATTCGCCCGTTTGATTCTCCTCTGTGGCCACGGGAGTAACACCAAAAACAACCCCTATGGTTCTGGCCTCGACTGCGGTGCCTGCGGCGGACATTCAGGCGACTCAAATGCGAGAGTGGGTTCAGCGATCTTGAATCGGGCGATCGTGCGGGCTGCCCTGAAAGAAAAGCATGGTATCTGCATCCCCGAAGACACGGTTTTTCTGTCCGGTCTGCACGACACGACCACGGACAAGATCACACTTTTCGATACGGGAAGCGTGCCCCATAGCCATTTGGATGACCTCAGAAATCTCAAAGACTGGCTCCACCAAGCATCAGATCTGACCCGGCAGAAACGCTCGGCGATGTTGGGTATTCAGGGCACTGCAAGCCATCGGTTAAACTCCACCTTCAGACAGCGTAGCAATGACTGGTCTCAGGTGCGACCCGAATGGGGATTGGCTGGGAATGCGGCCTTCATCGCGGCACCCCGTGAG
>CAMBPV010000109.1 GCA_945869695.1 Prosthecobacter debontii | reverse complement strand
CATTTCTCTGCCCTTTTTCGTCCTGCCCGTAGGACCGTTCCTGCGCTGAGCGCACCACTCTGATCATCTGCATGAATCGCGACATCTGCCACCTTCTCCTCTTAGTGCTCTTCGCACTTGTAGGTAGTCCGCTCACCGCTGAAACGAAGCCCAACATCATTCTCATCATGGCCGATGACTTCGGCTGTGAGTGTGTGACGGCGAATGGCGGGCAATCGTATCAAACACCCAATCTCGACCGGCTTGCCGCTGCGGGAATGCGTTTTGAGCAGTGCCATGTGCAGCCGCTCTGCACACCCACACGGGTGCAACTCATGACGGGTCGCTACAACGTCCGCAACTACCTCAACTTTGGCACGCTGCCACGCACGGAGACTACCTTTGCCCACCTGCTCAAAAAGAATGGTTACGCGACCGCCATCTGCGGCAAATGGCAGCTCGGACATGAAGTGGACGCGCCCCAGCATTTTGGTTTTGACGAAGCTCTGCTCTGGCAGCACACGCGTCGCCCGCCACGCTATGCGAATGCCGGACTCGAACTCAATGGGGTGGAGAAAAAGTATCCCGAAGGCAGCTATGGCCCCACGGAAATCAACAACTTCGCGCTCGAATTCATCTCTCGAAAAAAGGATGCAACCTTCTTTCTCTACTACCCGATGATCCTCACGCACGACCCCTTTCAGCCCACGCCTGATAGCCCAGATTGGGACCCGACGATCCAAAGCGAAAACAAGCTCAAAAGCGGGAAGCACTTCGCCGACATGGTCGTCTATCTGGACAAAATGATCGGCCGCTTGGATGCGAAGCTCGGGGAACTCGGTATTCGTGACAACACGCTGCTCCTTTTCATCGGCGATAATGGAACCCACGGCACCATCACCAGCCGGTTCAAAGATGTCCTATTCCGCGGTGGCAAAGGCAAGACTACGCATCGCGGCTACCATGTGCCGATGGTCGTGAGCTGGCCCGGCCAGATGAAACAGGGACGCATCAGTTCTGACCTCATCAGTGCTGCCGACTTCCTGCCAACGATCTGCGAGGCCGCTGGTGTGGCCATTCCCGCCCATGTCGATGGCGTCAGCTTCCTACCCCAGCTTCGCGGTGAGAAAGGCACGCCGCGCGACTGGCTCTACACTTGGTATTCGCCGCGCCAGAGGCTTGATCTCACGGTGAGCGAGTTTGCTTTTGACCGGCGCTTTAAGCTCTACCGCACGGGTCAGTTTCACGATCTCGTTGCCGATCCCGAGGAGACCAAGCCACTTGATCCCTCCGCTCTCGTTGATGAATCCGCCGCCGCCGCGAAGAAGCTGCAAGCCGTGCTTGATCAGTTCAAGGAAGCCCGCCCTGCTGAACTCGATCAACGGTTTCAGCAGTCCATGAAAGGTAACGAAAACCCCAAAAAGAAGGGCCGAGGAAAGTAATCCACCCCACCGCATTCACTAAGTGCCGGCGTTCACGAAATTCCTCCTCAGTACTCTCTGAGTCGCTCGTTAGGTGACAGGTCATTTTGACAAATGGCATTTCCGTGGGCTCAAAGGGCCCCGCTTCCCAATCCTCATGGCTGATCCCCGTAGCTCGGGTGCGAGAGGTTTTGATGAGCGAGTTTCGGTGACAAACTTGCCTTGACGGTGTGCTGCAAACCTTGGGTGGTTGAGAAGGAAAGTGGAGGGCTATTTCTTGATATGTTTTTTCAAAATGCGGATTACTTCGGCAATGGCTTGGGGGTTTCTGTGGCCACTGTGATTTGAAGGCGCGATTAACTCAGACTCTGCGCCTTCGAGGTGTGAACTGGAGTAAGGCACGAAGCCGTCACTGCTGTTTGGGGTGTCTCCTTTTCCGCGGTCGCCGACGATGGTGTGGTAAGGAATGCCGCTGGTGAGAGGCAGGGTATTGACGGCTTTAACAAACTTATTTTCAGTGGATAATGTGTCGATGCTGGAGGGGATGCGTTTCATTTCGTATCCCGCTCGATCGAGAGTCAGCGCATGCTTGAGTGTATCACCGACATCGAGCAGAAAACTGGGTGCTTTGACGAGGCGGGTGCCGATTCGACCGGCGAGGCCTGCTGCCATCTTAGCGCCGCGATGAGGGGCACAGATGAAAATCGCACGGGAGAGATCAGGGCGGTGCTTGAAGATAAGCATTTCCTTCATCATTTGAAGATCGGCGGCGGGCAGATTCACGCTTTCAGGCGGTTGGGAAAATGAGTTCCTCCAAATCGTGTCACCGCTGTCAGTCAGCATAAGTCTGCCAATCATTCCTCCCATGCTGTGGCCAATGTAAACGATTGGCTTATGATCTGGGTAGACCTTGGCAACCTCATCGAGTTCGGCCCGGAGCAAAGAGGCTGAGTAAGGATAGGGGTAGCCGCTAGGGTAAGTGTAGATCCAGATTTGATAGCGTTTTCGAATTTCAGGATCTTCCCGGAGGCCGTTGAGCATGGGCACCCAAGTTGCATGAGTATCCATGAGGCCGTGAACGAGAAGGAGTGGAATGCGCTCGGGATCGTAGGGTCGCAATCGAGCGATTCGGGCTGTTTCCGCATACTTTTCTGGATTGATCAAACGAGCGAGTCCCAGTTTTTGGGGGCGTTCACGAGTCAAAAGCACTGCAAATGGGGAAGAGAAATCAGCTGCCAGTGTAAATCTTCGCTGCCCCAAGTTTATAGTTTCAACATCCAGAGGATTTAAAAACTCAAATTCGCATACTTTGCTGGAGAATCGTGCAACCGCAGTCACGCCATAGTAGGTGCGTGCGCCAGCGCCAAAGTTTTTTTGAAAATCTTTTTTGGGCTCTTTTCTAATTGAGACAAGCGAGGCGCCAACCCCATCGCGAGTCACACGTTTGGCGAAATATTCTCCGTCGATTTTCAATTGATCATCTGGGATCATTTCGTAAAGCGAGGCGTCGCGTCCTGGCCTCGGGTCGTGTTTCTGTTTTAGAGTATACTTTCCGACCTTTAGAGGTTGGGTCCATGGGTCGATGTTATGGGAGCGAATAGTCCCGAAAAACCGTCCAAGTGCAAAGTTGTAAACTCGTTTAGCCTCTGCATCTCCGGGGTCGCTTTGGAGCTCGTGCCATGCGCTTTCGGCTGCCTGCAAAGACAACTCCACGGATTTAAGTGGATCTCGTCTTTCGAGGCGAAGGGCGTCTGTCAGATCTTTTTGCGCACTCTGGAGACGAGCATCGGTAGAGAGAACGGTTATCGAACGAATTCGTGTCTCTCTCAGAGCGGCGATGGGCGCGCACGCAACGAGGGAAGGAATTATGAGGCAGAAGAGAAAGCGGCTTACCTGATTCATGGAAATGAAGAAAAATGACCCTACATTTGAAATCATATCTGGCAAGATTTGGCTTAGGTCCATTACGAGGACAAGGCGGCGAGTCAATTTTTCCCGGGACTCAGGGTATGACATTCTGCGAATGCTGATGGATGCAATTTCGTCTTCCTGAGATGGGGGATTTAGGCTAGAGGGTGGCCATGCCAGATGACTCCTCTTCAAAACCTGCACTCGTTCAGTCCATTGGTGGTTGGCAAATCATGTTTTATGGACTGGGGTCCATGCTGGGCGCTGGCATTTATGCTTTGATCGGAAAAGCCGCAGGTGGCCTGGGCAATGCGATGTGGCTTGCATTTTTGATGGCCATGCTGGGGGCGATGCTGACGGGCCTTTCGTATGCCTGCGTGGGTGGGCGGTATGCAAAGGCGGGGGGTGCCGCCTATGTAACTCAGCGCGGATTGAGGAAACCTCTTTTGAGCTACGTCATTGGTATCGCGGTCATGATGAGCGGGCTCACCAGCATGGCTACGGGGTCACAGGCGATCATTGGACAGGTGAAGGAACTGATGGCGTGGACTCTCGATCCTTTTCAGATCAAAGTTTTATCCATCGGCGTGGTCTTCATGGTGGGATGTGTAATCTATCGAGGCATTCGGGAGAGCATGTGGCTGAACATCCTGTGCACGGTGATCGAGGCCGTAGGGTTAGTCTTCATCATTGCGGTCGGAGTGCGTTATTGGGGGAGTGTGAACTATCTGGAGTCTCCCAGCGATACGGCGGCGGGAGGTGTGGGCTCGGGCATCACGTTGGCTTTGATTATGCAGGGCGCGGTCTTGACTTTTTACTCGTTTATCGGTTTCGAGGACATTTTGAATGTGAGTGAGGAGGTGAAGAACCCGTCCAAAAACGTGCCATTTGGACTGATCGGGGCCATGATTCTGGCGACGTGCATTTACATGGCAGTGGCCGTTACCGCTGTTTCTGTGGTGCCGTGGCAGGAGTTGGCCAAGAGCGATGCGCCACTGCTGGAGGTCGCACGCCGGGCGGCCCCTTGGTTCACGGGGATCAAGCCGGTTTTTGCCTGCATCACCATCTTTGCGATCGGGAATACAGCGTTGTTGAACTACCTCATGGGCTCGCGCCTTCTTTATGGAATGAGCCGTCAGGGCCTGATGCCTGCGATTCTCGGTCGGGTCAACCCAAAGCGTCAGTCGCCTGACGTGGCCGTGGGGGTGCTCTTTGCGATTGTGTCGGTATTGATCCTGAGCGGAGGAGTGAAACAATTGGCAGAGGCGACGGTGATGTTGCTGCTGGTTGTTTTTACCACCGTGAATGTATCCTTGGTCGTTTTGAAACGTCGTCCAGGTGAGCCTCGGGGTGGCTTTGAGCCTCCGCTTTTTGTGCCGATCTTGGGCGCTCTTGTCTGTGCGATGCTTATCCTCGTGCGTGTCCAGTCCGCGATCACGAGTGCCGATGAGGCTCAGAGGATCGCTCCGCTCATCGCCGGTGCCATCATCCTGATTAGCGTCCTCCTTTATGCCGTGCTCAGGCCCAAGAATGTGTCGGTGAACATTGACTGAGCGTGATCATTTAGAAGCGAATGCTCATGCCGGTGAAGACGCCGAAGTCGGGTGCGGGACGATTCATGCCGATGCGCACGCCTGCATCGAGGATGAGATTTTCCGTGACGGCGAAAGTGAGGCCTGTGTCGAAGAGCGCCTGATAATCGGCGTCTTGTCCGGCGATTCCAACTAGTTCAAGATAGAGGCTGAGTTGATCCGTCAGCGAGATGCCAAGAGTGGCCGAGTGGAGCCATTCGAGATCGTAGCCGCTCGTATCTGAATCGGGAACGAGGTCCCCCTGAATCATCAGTCCGAGTGAGAGTCGGTCAGTCAGCGTGATCGACAAAGGCACAATGAGTCCTCCCGACCAGGCCTCATCACTCACTTCAGTGTATGTCGGGATGTTTACATAAGGCATGAGTGCGAGGGCGGTGATGCCGCTATCATTGCCCCAAAAGTTCTGTTTGTAGCGCACGGTGATGTCACCAAAGCCACTGGAACGGGTGCTGCTCTTGAGCGCGGATTCGGTCGCTTCGGTGTGGCTGTTCACGATGACCTGAAGATCGGAGTTTGTGCCGAGACCCATTTTGAAATTGATCTGGCCGTAGATCCATTCATCCGATGCGCCTACGCCTGAGTTGGAGTCTCGGCTGTAGTCAAAGAAACTGGCCTCAATTTGAAACATGCCCGCTGGGACCGTGTAGGGCGACTCGGTGGTATCGGGTCTGTCCGTGATCATGTCCCTGACGGGTTCAGCTGATTTGAGCGGCTGCACCGAGATCATCAGGGAAAGAATAGCAAATTTGGTGGGCATGAGAAAATGAGTCTGGGTAAATTTTGTCGAGAGTGAACGAAGATGCAAGGGGGGCAGGTTTGGCGCTGCATTGGGGTGGCTCTCCCCCTTGACCCACGGCGGGGGGTGCTGTTCGCCTAGCTGGACCTGCGGATGCGCTCGGACTTGAGCGGAACTCCGGATCGGTTGCTGATGCGGGGGAAGTCTCCCCGTGTGAGTCGAGGTGTGTGGATCCGCGCGGCTGGCAGCAGATCAAAGAGTGTGGCTTGGGCCTCTTCGATCTCGCGCCAGAGTTCGATTTCTTCTTCTGAGTCCTTGTCCATTGAGCCGAGCCGCTCATAGCGCTGGTCCATCGAAGCTTTCCAATCCCGCAGAGGCGTGAGTCTGGCTTCGATTTCCTTGAGGTCCTCACGGGCTTTTTCGATGCTGGGGCTCAGGTTCTCGAGGGTTGTGCGCAGTTCCTGCTCGCGTGCTGTGAGCTCAGAGATGAGGCCGCGGGCACTGTTTTCAGCGGAGGCGGTTTCCTGGAGGGAGATCTGCTGGGCGGACAGTTCTGATTGAACTCGTTGAAACGCGATCTGGAGCTCGGACTTCTGGTGTTCGGAAGAGGAGATCTCTGTGCGAACTCGATTCAGAGCTTCCTCTGCGGATTGGTGCTCCTTTGTGAGGTGGGTCAGTTTTTCCGCGGCAGCTTGGGTCTCGGCTTCGGTTTTGTCTGCTTGAGCCTTAAGAGATTGGTTTCGCTCCTCGAGTTCGGCGGACTGGTTGCGGAGATCCTTGAGCTGAAGCTCCACCTGTTCGCCTTCCTTGCTGAGTTGTTCGAGGCGAGATTGTTCCTCCTTCTGCTGAGCGAGGAGATTTTGGATCTCCTGCTGAGCGGCTGAGCGGGTGGTCTCGCTCTCCTGAAGGGCAAGCGCGAGATCGCCGCGCTGTCGTGACAGGTGCTCGATCGATTGCGTGAGCTCGGCCAGTTGCTTTTCTCCTGCGCCGATGGCCGCATTGTCAATATTGGTGGCTTCAAGACTGATGCGCGCGGTGAGCGGCCCCAGAGCGAGTCGGTCACCCTCTTGGTAGAAGTGGCTCCGAATGGGCTCGTCATTGATCAGCGTGCCGGCGGTCGATCCCATGTCGCGGATTTCGATCAAACCATCATCGTAGCAAACAAAAACGGTGTGGTGCCGGGAGATGCGATCATCATCAATAACCACATCATTGTCCTCGTCACGACCGAGCGTGACGAGTCCCTCGAGGGGAATGACCACTTCGGGTTCGTCAGCAACAATGAGGGTAAGTTTGGCCATGATGGAGATCGGGGAGCCTGCTGGAATCTAGTCAGCGCTGCCTATGATACGCTTGGATCGAAAACTGGGGTAAACTTCACGAAGGTATCCGTCACCAGGCGTCAACTATCTTGCCTTGAATGACTTGAGAATCTCTGCGGCCTCTTTGAGGAGGTCTTCGTCGGATTCAGGAACCTCAAACCAGAGTTCAGCAATTTTGTCTTCCCCAACAAAGACCCACGCGAATCCAAATTGGGTAAGGGTTCCCTCCGTATCCTTGCCGCTTCCAGCTGCGGCGACGGCTGCTTTGCCATCGATGGTGGTCTTTTCAGGCGTGGGTAACTCGGCCTTTGGATAGGTTTCCCTCACGTATTCGTAGGTCCCCTCGATGGCCTCTTCGAGGGAGTCCTCGTCGCCCTCCACGGTGCAGAAAGAAAGGACGGTGTCGTCTTTGCTCAGTGTGCAGTAGGGGTCCTCTTCGGTGCCGGCTTCGAACTCCCATCCTTCGGGTGCCTTGATCGAGAAGACGGCATTCTTCTCGTCAGGATAAAAGATGGTCAGGTCTGCGTGTGCGAGCGAGGTAAACGAAAGGCAGGCGGCGATGAAGGCGGAGATGGAGGGTAGGTGCATGTAATTTTTTGAATGAAGAAGGGACCGTAAGCGAGGGATGGCGTGGCAGCCGCAAGAATCGGTCCAGAACAGAGGAAACCGTTTTAGGGATCGCGTGATTCAGTTTTTTGGGGGCTGTTCAATGGCTTCGCAGTGATCGCGCCATCCGGGAAAGTTCCAGGCGTTTGGGAATCCGTGGCAATGGATGGGTTTGACCGCCTGGATGGTGCAGGTGTTCACTCCTTCGAGGAAGATGCATTCTCCATTGGGCTTGTCGATGATGGAGAGGCCAGTGCGCTTGGCGTTCAGGCGCGTGTAATCCTGCACAAAGGAGTGAGGCGTGATGCCGAGGTAGGCGGAGAGGGTGTGAGTCTCAGTTTCCGTGATGTGCACATCTCCGGGCCAGCGGCAGCAGTTCCCGCAGCGCTGGCATTCATACCAGGGCTTTTCGGAAAGAGGGGTGGTGGCTTCGGAAGAATCGGGCATGAGCGTTTTTCAGTTCGCAGTCAGTGCGGAGGCAACCCATATTCCCGCCATGAAAGGCAAGGTGCAATGGATTCCATGAGCGGACTGGCTCGCGTGGTCGGTTTTGATGGAAATGGGATGCTTCCTGAAGGGGCGGCTGGCGGTGAGCCGTGGGTGCGGTGGCTTTTGCAAAGTGTGCGTGCGCGCTGCGAGGAGGGTGCTTTTTCTCCGGGTGAAAGGGCGGGTGTGCTGCTGCCGCTGGCGTGGGGGCAGTTTGCCGATGAGTGGTTTTTGGTCTTTGTAGCTCCTCAGATGGTGGCTGCTTGGCGTGCCTTGAATGCGAGAGATCGCGCTTCGCTGACGGAGATCGATGTGGCCTTGGGTCAGGGAGCGCATTCCTCCCTGTTGGAGAGGAGTCGGGCAGCAGGAGCGGTGCTTTTGAAATCGACACGCGGTGCCCGCTATCAAGGCGTGCTGGGCCACTACCGGGCTGATGTCGAAGGGGGATTGGCCCCTGGGCATTTTGCGATTGTCTGGGCGGCGGTCGGACACTTTTTTCACCTGAGCCTAACTCATGTGATGGCGGAGTATCTGAGGCTGGAGTGGGAAATGGCGACGAGGGAACTGCCCCATCCACCCGAGCCCAGAGGGGCGCTGAGCTTTGCCGCACTGGTAAGCACGGCTCTTCAGCGCGAAACGGCGGAACCGGTGGTGATGCGGCGTCGGAATGGGATCAGCGCAGAAGAGGCCTAAACTTTGGGCAAGGTGCCGACGACCCGCTTGGCGAGATCGTGAAAGGCGCGGCTGGCGGGGCTCTTGGCGGGATCACTCATGGCGATGGGGTGACCTTCATCTCCCGATTCACGCACCGACATTTCAATGGGGATTTGTGCCAGGAGAGGCACATTCAAACGGCGGGCCTCGTGCTCTCCACCACCTTTGCCAAAGATGTGATAGGCCACGCCATCGCTGGGACAGAGGAAGAAACTCATGTTCTCAATGATGCCGAGGATGGGCACATTTAGTTTGGCGAACATGGACACCGCTTTCCGGGCATCGATGAGAGCCACCTCCTGCGGTGTGGTGACGATGACTGCGCCATCGAGAGCCACCGTTTGCATGATCGTGAGTTGGATGTCGCCTGTGCCAGGTGGGAGATCGAGCACGAGGTAGTCGAGGTCGTCCCAGGCGACCTGTCGGAGAAATTGCTGGGTGTATTTTGTGGCCATGGGCCCGCGCACGATGACAGGTGAGCCGTCGTCCAGCAGAAAGCCCATGGACATGAGTTGAAGGCCATGACGGCGGATCGGGATGATCTCCTGCTGTTCGTTTTGCATGGGGCGCTCGTCAGTCCCAAACATGAGGGCAACACTCGGGCCATAGAGATCGCAGTCGCAAAGGCCGACGCGTGCTCCAGTCGCCGCAAGGGAGACAGCGAGGTTGGCTGCGACGGTGCTCTTTCCGACGCCACCTTTTCCAGAGGCAACCGCGATGATGCGTTTCACACCGGGGATGCTGGATTTTGGTAAGCTGCTGGCTCCAGTGACAGGGTTCGGCGGTTCCTTGATGTCAAAATTGAGCTTCACCTCACCCGTGCCGGGGAGGGCCTTCACGGCTGCGAGGGCTGCCTCATGAATCTGGCGCGGCACGTTGGCGTCGCGGGTGGCGAGGGTAATGTCGATGCTGACGCTGCTGCCCTCGACCTGCACGCCTTTGACGAGGCCAAATGAAACGATGTCCCGGTTAAATCCTGGATAACAAACGGTGGAGAGGGCGGCGCGGACGGTGTCTTCAGTTGGCATGGTTGGAGGGTGGTTAAAGGGGATACGTCGGTGACGACCCGACGGTGTGGGACTTTGGTGCCCAGCTCAGGAATAGGATTTCCGCAGATGACTGGGAAGGATGTTCATCGCCTCCCGATACTTTGCGACGGTGCGGCGGGCGACTTTGATGCCTTGTCCATCGAGGAGTTTGGTCAGTTTGTCATCGCTCAGGGGCTTGTGCTTCGGCTCGGACTTCACCAGATCAGCGATGGCGTTTTTCACGCTCGTATTGCTGAGATCTTCACCACTCTCCGTCTTCACGCCGTGCGAGAAAAAGAAACGGAGCTCAAAAACACCGTGAGGCGTTGCCATGTATTTTCCCGAGATGGCCCGGCTAACGGTGGTCTCATGCACGCCGACTTCTTGAGCCACCTGCGCCATGTTTAAAGGGCGAAGCTGGGAGGTGCCTTTTTCCAGGAACTCGAGCTGGTGTTTCACGATCTCCGAGGCAATGCGGTGAATCGTGTCCTGACGCTGATGAATGGAGCGGATGAGAAACTTCCCGCTGCGGAGTTTTTCGCGGATGTAGTTCCTCACGTCTCCCGTGCTGTCCGGCTGGGAGAGCATGTCTTTGTAGGCATTGCTGAGTCGGAGGTGAGGCAGTTCATCATTGTTCATGTGGGCCACCCACTCTTTGCCCTGACGCTCCACGACCACATCTGGCGTGACGTAGCTGTTGTGCGAAGGCGCAAAACGGAGCGCCGGATGAGGATCCAGCGTGCCGATGAAATCAGCAGCGCGTGAGATTTGCTCAATGGGCACGCCCATCTTCTTGCTCAAGATGGGAAAGCGCTTGTTTGCCAAGTCATCCAAATGGAACTCCACGATCCGAAAAGGCAAGCTGCCCGATTTGCCGAGGCGCTTCATTTGAATTAGGAGGCAGTCCCGCAAATTCTCAGCACCGATGCCGACGGGGTCGAAGCTCTGGAGGATTTTTTGTGCCGCAGCCAGCTCTTCGAGCGGGATGGAGTGATCGAGGCTGAGATCGTCGATCTTGGAATTCAGAAAGCCATTGTCATCCAGGTTTCCGATGAGGAACTCGACCCGCTCAAGGATCCGAGGGTCCTCGACATCGGAGGTTCGGAGCTGCATGACGAGGTGCTCCTGAAGAGTGGTGGCCGCCGTGATGGAGTCCATCAGGAACTTCCGGCGTTCATCGTCGTCATCACGCCGATTGGCCGTGGCCCGGGTCTGCGCCCAGTATTCACGCCACTCCTCGTCCATTTGAGAGATGGCATTGAGGTCGATGTCATCTGGATCTTCCGGCTGGGTGTCCTCAATCGAGACGTCCGGTGATTCGATCTCAAGAACCGGGTTGATATTGATCTCCTGCTGGATGATCTGCCTGAGTTCCAGCACAGGTGCCTGCAAAATTTGCAAGCTCTGCTGCATCTGAGGCCCAATGATGAGCTTCTGCGTTTGAGTCTGGTAGAGTCCTTGGTCGGCCATCTTGGCAGGTTTCCTGCGAAGAAATAGCAACCAAGCAAAGAGGCAAGCAACAATCGGGCCAAATCTGGACTATTTTTCGTCAGGAAGGGCTGGGTCGGCGGAGGTCTCGCAGTCCAGCATGGCGAATCGCTTCTCACCTCCCACGTCCATCCAACTCACCAGCACCTGACCGTAGTAGAACTCACTCCATTGGATCTTCCCATTCAGAGTGCGGCAGAGGGGCGTCTTTTTGTTGATGAATACCGTGGTGCGTCCGCTGCCATCCGTGGAGCCATCGATATCGAAGGCCTCGTGCTCGCTCCTCTGGTCTTCGGGGAGATCAAAGGGATGAGTGCGGCGCAAGCCCACGAAAAACCAGGCGGGGGTCTCGGGTTTCTCAAGAAGAAACTTCCGAAGCGCTCGCTCATGCGTCTCGCGGAAAAGAGGCCAGTGAATGAGCGGCTCACCTTTTTCACCTCTCAGAATCCAGGCCAGAGCACCGGAACGATTCTGCCGGGTGACGACCTTGAACATGGGGATGCGGCTCTGCTCTCGAATGGAAATCGGGGGATTCGAAATAGGCGTGACGGAGATGAGTTGAGGCCTCTCGGTAGCCCTGTCAAAAAACGTCTCCACTTCCGGGCGATAGAGTTGGGGGTTCTCAATGGCGGTCAGTCGTTCCTCGAGGTTAGATTCGCTGAACAGGACCTTCACCAGCCGCTCGGCATCGGAGGACGCCTCGTGCGTGATGATGCTGCCTTCCAATCGGCTGGTTGCAGCAGCATTCAACGGAGCAGGGGTTCTGACCGCCATGCTCTGACCCGCAGCCTTCACCGCTGTGTTTTGCCGCTCGATCTCGATGCGTTGCTGGATTTTTTCCCAGACCAGCATGCCCGTCACGCCGCACACGGCGATGAAGAGAATCAAGGTGACGAACCAGCGGAAGTAAGGGCTCTTCTTTTGGGGAGCGATGACTTCATCCAGGATCGGGAACGGAGCGGACTGCGGGGTGTGAGGTTGAATTCGCTGTTGGATTCCCGTCTGACGGATGTGAGATCTCTGAATCGGAGCCGGAGGAGACTCAGGCGGATCCTCTTCGGGATCGGAACGTGCAGCCGGTTCTTCGGGTCGAAATCGGGCAACTCTTTTTTGGAAAGCAATGGGAGCCGCCACAGCTGCCGGGGTGATCACCTGAAAGTGAAGGCCAGGTGCGACAAAGGCACAATGAGCGCAGGACTGGGCCGCTTCAGTGCGGGCCTGACTTGTCATGAAGACATGCCCGCAAACAGGACACTGGAGATGAATCGGACTGTGCATGAGGAATCAGGCCTTGGAGATCAGGGCGGCGAGGCGCTGGGAAAGTGGCGGGTGCGAGTGATGCAGCCACACGTAGAAAGGATGCGGGGATGGGTGAGAAAGGTGGTCGTGTGAGAGCTTCCCGAGAGCGGTCACCAAGGGTTGACTGCTTCCCATGGCCTCAGCCGCATAGGCGTCAGCCTGATACTCAAAGCGCCGGCTGATCATCAGTTGAACGATTTCGATCAAAGACAAGAGCGGGCCCACGACCATCATGAAAAGCACCAGACCCATGCCCACGGACATCTGACGGACGCCAAAGGCCGAGAAGAGTTGCGGTGAGCGCAGGGCGTAGTGTAGAAGCCCCAGAATCACGCCCATTTGAAGAAAGCCAAAAACCATCTGCTGGATGACATGCTTCTTCTTGAAGTGGCCGATCTCATGAGCCAGAACCGCCGCGATTTCGTCTTCGTTGTGTGTTTGAATGAGGGTATCAAATAAGGCGATGCGCTTGTTTTTACCGAAACCTGCAAAGAAGGCATTCGCCTTCGTCGAGCGGCGCGAGCCATCCACCACACTGACTTCGGCAACGGGGAAAGCCAGCTTTTGAGCCAGCGAGAGGATTCGCTCACGCAGAGCGCCAGGGGGTAGGGGTTCAAACTTAAGGAAGAGCGGCATGATGAATCGCGGTGCCAGCCACGAGAGGAAAATGCTGAAAACGGTGAGGGTGATCCACGAGTAAAGTGCAGCCTGCGGCAGCTTCTCGAACATCCAAAGAATGAGGCTAATGATCGGCAGACCCACGATTCCACCGATGACCAGACTCTTCATCCGATCTCCGATGAACGTGCCGGGTGTCGTGCGGTTGAATCCAAATTTCGCCTCGATGCCAAAGGTGTGGTAAACATCGAAGGGGAGTGAGACAAGGTTTTGTGCCAGTGTCAGAGCCGCGATCAAAATGACACCGGTGATCAGCGGACTGTATCCGAGAGAGCGGGTCCACTGATCCAACCACCCGAAGCCTCCGACAAACCAGAACGCCAGCAGCAGGGCCAGCATCGCGCTGCTGCGGACGACATCGGCTTTTGCGATGGCGCTGTTGTACTCGATGAGGTTTTCGTTTCCGTCTTCGGCCGCGCTCCTTTTGGGGAGTCGTGAGAGATTCAAAAACTCGGCGATGAGTTCGGCATGATAAGAGACGAGGGCGCCGAAGATGGCGATGACGAACCAGGGGTTTTGCAGATCCATGTGAGAGAAAAAATAACTGATCAGGGTGCCTTCTTCGAGAGCACGAGTCGGAAGCCGATGGTGTTGCGTCGGGTGCCCGGCATTGCAGGGATGCGGACGGAGGAGAGCAGTTCCTCGGGCGCCGCGCTGCGCCAGTTTCCTCCACGCACCGTGCCGAGCGGTGTGGGCAGGGAGGAGGAAGTCTTGTTGAAATCAGTGTCCACCCATTCCGATACATTGCCCGCCAGGCCTGCGATGCCGCGGTCATTGAAGGGCAGGGAAGTCACCGTCGCGGTGGCTGGCGTTTTGTCATCGTAGCCTGCGATGATGGTTTCGAGGCCGGCGTTCTTCGCTGCAGAGAGATCCGCAAAGTTGTCCACGTTCGCAGGCGGCGGCCACTCGAAGCCCCACGGGTAGATGCCGCGGATGCGGCCATTGCGCTCGGCGGGGTCAGCTCCGCGCTCCAAAGGCAATCCCACGGCCCGGCTCCACTCTTCATCCGTCGGCAATCGATAGAGATCATTCGAGCCAATCAGCCCGGCGCTCCGGTCGCGCTCGGTCAGCCAGGCACAAAAGGCACGCGCTTCTGTGAGATCGATTCCGGCCACGGGTTGGGTCACCCCTTTGGCGGCATCGTCCAATGGAGGTGGCCGCCGCGCATTCGTGGCTTTGCAGTACTCGATGTAATCCCGGCGACGCGTTTCCCACACGGCGATCATCACGTTCTCGTTCAGAGGCACAAAGCGCATGCCCTGGAGGTTGAGCCATTCGCGGCCGTAGGCCACGCCCTTGCGCATTTCCATGTTGGCAAAGAGGTCCAGGATTTCACCATTCTTCACCGTCCCCTCCAGCACCATGTCAGTGAAGCCCTCTCCCCGCAGTTCATACTCCGCTTCACCCGATCGTACGCGCTCGATCGTCAGTGGCGTTTCGCCCAAAAACTCATCGTTCTGAAAAACGCGCACGCCATCCGGTTGAGACTGGATCGTCACCGATCCATAGGTCTGCCGACCCACGCGCAAATAAAACGCCTGCCAGTTTTGTTCCACCGCAGATTCTTCCAGCTCACGTCCATCCGTGCCCTCCTCATTTCCACTGGACGGGTGCTCCACAAAATAGAAAGGCTCCACCTCGTAGTGATGCTCCTGACTCAGAAAGCCATCGCTGCGGTCCAAGTCCGTCAGCCAGTAGCGGAAGGCATCGGCATCGTTGATCGGTGCGACCACGATGTAGACCGGCTTTTTTTCCTGCGTGTTTTCAAACGGAACCACCTTTCCCTCAAAGGCGCGTCCGGTGCTTTCGAGGAATTTTCGAAAGTGATTCATCCCGATCGGCTCGCGTGAGACGTGCCCCCCTTGTCGTGGGATGAACTCCATGCCCAGCGCATTCAGCCAGCGATCACCCAGTTGGGGGAGCTTCGAAGGATCCAGCTTGAGATCAAATTCGACCGGCTTGCCTGACTGCGACGTGTGCTCCACTTCCACGTATTTGTAGCCGGGCAATCGCAGTTGATAAATCACCGGGACGCCGTCGGGAGGATTGAGCGAGAGGGGCGTCACGCCCAGCTTGTCTTCACCTGAAAAGATCACCGCGCCGGGAGGTGTGGATTTCAGAGTTAGAGCGGGCAGCGTCTCCCTCACCGAAATGAGGCTCTCGATGCTTCTTTGACGCGCCAGCCACATGCCGAAAATCACCGCCACCACCACGCCCGCCATGGCTGCTGCCATCCAGTAGCCTGCGCGTTTTTGAGAGGGCAGCGGTTG
>CAMBPV010000108.1 GCA_945869695.1 Prosthecobacter debontii | reverse complement strand
CCCATGAGTGGCCAGAGGAAGATGAACGTGAAGTGAACGAGAATCACGGCTGCGATGGCGAGGTTTGGCTCAAAGCCCAATTGTGTGAGGGCACGAGATCCAACAACGGCGAGGGCCGCGTAGGCGAACAGAAGCCACCCAAAAGCGGTTTTCCGAATCCGTGAGACAACGGCAACTCGTGTGAGGGTGCGATTTCCGCCGTGATACTCAGTGACCGTGAGAAAAGCCCAGGACAAAATGGCGCTGGGCCTCATCTCGATGTCAAAACGACGCCAGCCATCATCGTCGCGAAAGGGAATGCCTTTCTCGTTCAAGAGGCCGCGCATGGCGTCAAGCCACTGCTCACGCGCCACGCTTGTCTCGCTCCAGAACGACTGCACGGAGCGGCGCAGTGAGGACTTGTTCGGTTTTTGGGGGATGATGATTTCAGGCAGGCTGGGGTGCCAGCTCGGGCGTGAATGGAGCCGCAGCATTCCTTTGAGTCGAGCCCACTCACGCGCGATCGGCTGGATCCAACAGAGGAAGGCCAGACGAGCGCGATCGGCCACGGAGAGGCGTTGGACGATGTGGCCATTGTGATCCATCCTCACTTTGGCCGCCCACACCGACCAAACCAAAAGAAGAAGCGCCAAGAGAGGGAGATGCAGAGCCAATACGACAATTGAGAGGGCAACCCAAAGCACGCCTGAAAACAGATCCCACCAAGCCACGATGCCTTGGGGGTAAATGGCCTGGAAGGGAGCAAAACCGAAAGGGCCGTGATAGATGGAACCCTCACTCGGATCATGAATGCCGAGGCCATCCCCATAGATCGCGCCGCGCCAGCGTGCGCCTCCCAGCGGGCCGAGGCGACTGGGGTGATGCTTCATCAGCAAGGCCTCAGCCTTGCCATAACCGATCTGCTGCCGCAGGTAAGCACGCGCAGTGAATCGACGGTGATGCCAGACCATGGCTCCGGGGATAAAACGTAATTTCCCACCTGCTTCTCGGAGTCTCCAGCAGACGTCCACATCGTCACCGGCGGTGGTGAAGTCGGGATGAAAACCGCCGATGCTGAGCAGGGCGGATTTTCGGATGGAGAGATTACATCCAGGCAAGTGTTCGGCCTCCTCGTCCTGGATAAGCACATGCGTCGGTGCGCCGGGAGCTGAGGCCACGAGGGCCTCCATCGGTGTTCTCGGAGGTGGAGGGATGTTAGGGCCACCTGCGGCCACCCATTCGGGCTCGTCGTAGGCCAGGCTCAGGCGCAGGAGCCAGTCGGAATGCGGGATGCAGTCATCATCGGTGTAGGCCAAAATTTCACCTGAAGCCTCCTGTGCGCCGAGATTCCTCGCTACGCTGAGGCCGGCGGGTTTTTGAGAAATGCAGCGGACATCCGGAAAACTCTGCGCGATCTGCACGGTGGCATCGGTCGAGCCATCGTCGATGACGAGCACCTCGTAGTTGGGATAACTTTGCTGACTGAGCGCGTCGAGACAGGGCCGGAGCGTCGGTGCGCCGTTCCGGGTGCAAACGATAACCGAAATGCGGTGCGATAACTCTCGAGCAGGGATCTGAAGAGTCGTCGGGAGTGCAGAAGCGATTTCACATGCAGCCTTGGGCATCCGCGCTTCATCCACGAGGCCAAAACGCCACCCTGTCACGGCTTGACCACCGCGCCACCATTCATCGGTGTAGGAAAACCAAACGCTTCCTGCGGCACCGGCCTCGATGATGGAAGTGCGCTGCCATGTCATCATCTCAGCCTGCGCCCCGTTTCCATGCTTGAGCGTGTCCAGGCCAAACTCGGAAATCACGAGGGGTCTGTTCCCTGCGAGGTTTTGCAAGCGGCGCAGGTAGCTCTCCCAGGCTGAGCGTTTCTCGAGATAAACATTGACTGAGACAAAGTCAGCATTGCGAGGGATGAGGTATTCCGTGGAAGGATAGGTCGCGTATGAAAACGGAATGTCCGGGGCGATGGATTTTCCCAGCTCGATCAGATGCTCAAGAAACTCACGAACCTCTGAGGGGCCCATCCAGCGGACGAGCGTCTTTTCGATTTCATTGCCCACTAAAAAAGCAGCGACGTTCGGGTGCTGCGCGAGGCGCTCGACGTTCACTTGGATGGATCGTTCGATCCCAGCTTTCAGCGCTGCATTGGAAAGGAAATCGACATGATCCGTCCAAGGCAGGCCGACGAGGATTTGGAGATCTGATGCTTTTGCCGCAGAGAGGAAAGTTTCACTGGGGAGCTCGTAAGTTCGTACCGTGTTGAAGCCGAGGGAACGGATGTGCTGGAGATCACTCTGAAGCCGTGCGGCTTCTGGAAACGGTTCTCCTTTCGAGTTTGGGCGGAAGGGCCCATAGCTGATGCCATTGATGAAAAACCCGGCAGGGCCTTTTGCGAAAAACTTTCCCGCCGCTCTCACCCTGGCAGTCCTCTTCTCAGAGGCAGGGATGGGAGTTTTTTCATGCGGGTGGGCCATAAGGCAGGGCTTGAGAGGTGAGCAGCGTGGGGTCGGGGCGCACGAGTATAGACGCCCGCTCCGAGCTATGCATTCACAACGTTGAACCCGAGGACATAGAAAAAAGGCGGTCTCTTTCGAGAACCGCCCTTCCACAGTCGCAAACAACAGTCGATTACCGCGTTTTGGAGCGCATCAGATCCTCAAGCCGGGTCACACCGCGGCGGATTCTGGCTTTGATGGTGCCGAGGGGTTCGTGGAGACGCTCGGCCACTTCTGCCTGCGTGAGACCATCAAAATAGGTGAGCTTGATCGCCTGCTGCTGATCGGGAGTGAGCTTGGTCACGGCTTGGCGCAGATTGGTGTCACGCTCCTTCGTTTGAAGAATATCGTGTCCCGATTCATCGAACTCGGGTTGAGTCACATGGTGCTCGGAGGTGAACTCCTCACTCAATCTGGAACGGCGCTGCTTGGAGCGGATGCGGTCGATGGCGCGGTTCTTAGCCATCGTTGTCAGCCAAGTGAGAGGCTTGCCTTTCCGCGGCTCATAAAGGTGGGCTTTCTGCCAGAGTTGCACCATGACTTCTTGCATGATGTCCTCGGCATCGTGGTGATCGTTGAGCACCTTTGAAATCGTCGAGAAGAGCAGGCCACCGTAGCGACGATAAAATTGATTGAATGCGGCTGCATCTTTATGAGCGATGCGTTCCATGAGCTTCATGTCTTCCGCGGCGATAGCTCCGGCGAGATCGGGGTCCATTTGTGCAGTCATAATCTTGGGTTTAAGGGCACCGTGCCCAACTCAATAACGCACGATGTCTAACTTTTGTCGTATATATTTTACGAAAATTTGGTTTCTGTCTAAGTTAGAGCGATGGATGTCTAACTTTCGAAGACCGAGTTCAATTGGTGCTATTTCGTTTGCTTTGTTGATTTTGAGCCCTTTGGCCTCGAATCCTGAGAGACGGACTTCTCGGGGAGCCACTTTTCAGGGCAGGCTGCCTTCGACAAAATGTCCCGAATTGAGACAACGTCACCATCTCTCCTCATGCTCTCCTCGGCGGCCTCCATGAAGGCGTAAATCTCAAGCGTTTGAGCGGCTGAAACGGGAGGCTCACGGGTCTGGAAAAACTTGATGATCTCCCGCAGCATCGGCGTGTAATCGCCCTGAGTTTTTTGCTCGAAAACTCCGCTGGCACCGAAACGGATCAATTTGTAGGCCGTGGAGTCCATGGGCAAATCATGAAGCGCATGCAACGTGCCGACCCGGTCTCCCGCCCAGTATCCCGTCACAACAGAGGCCGAAGGCGTGGTGGTGCGCACCACGCTCTGGCAGCCTGGGCCCATCACGGTGAAGAGCGCCTCGGTCGGGTGAATGCCATAAAAAAAGAGGTCGGGGTGGTGCGCCAGTTTGGGCGCGGGGCCAAATGAAATGGCTGATTTTGGCGGAGCATTTTCCTGCGCCGTCACCTCCAGAACCCCTGGCCACCAGCGCACAGCGGAGGCACTGAAAAGAGGAACGGCAGATTCATCCGCTAGCTTATAAATCTCGATCACATCCTTCAAGGAGGCGGCGACGGGTTTGTCTAAAAAGACGGGCTTTTTGGAAGCGAGAACTTGGCGCACCTGCTCGAGGTGCGGCCGTCCATCGAGGCTCAGCACCATGACGGCATCCACGATGGCGCATAGCTCCGAGGCGCTCTTGACCATCTTGACGCCAAATTTACTCTCCAGCGTCTTCGTGTAGCCATCGATCCTCGATTTGCTCTCCTCAAGGTCTGGACTGGCTTGGGGAAAAGCAGCCACCACTCGTCCGCCCAGAATGTGATTCGGATTGGCGGCGTCATTGAGCCGCATGGTAAACTGCTCGGCGTGAGAGGTGTCGAGCCCGATGATGCCAATGCGCAGGTCCACGGGTTGAGGTTGTGCATTCATCAGCCCAAAAGGAAACATCGCCACCGCAGCAAAAAGGGGAATGCAAAAGCGGTTGAGCATGAGGCTAATTTAGAGCGCAGGATTATTTTGCAACTGCGGAGTCGGCAGGCCGCTTTTTCAAGACTCGCAGGCGTTCTCGACCCTCGCGTCCCTCAAAAGCAACGTCTGGCACGTAGTCATCCGAGATCTCGTAATCCTCAAACAGGGCATCGAGAGCGCTCACCGGCAAAGGGAAGGGAGGCCCCGTCTCTCCGGGATCAAGATCCGGATTGATGAACCAGACTCCAACCACGTGACCGCCCTCTTTAAGAAGGGCGTCGACGCCGGCCCGATAACTTTTTCGGAGTTCAGGCGGCAGCCCACTGAGACACGTGTGCTCGACCACGACGTCGAAGGATCCACAGAAATCAGCAGGTAAATCAAAGAGATCCGCCACATGAAACCGGTCCTCGAGATGCGGGTAACGCGCTTTCGCATCGGCGATGGCTGTTGGTGCAATGTCGAGCCCCGTCACATCGACTCCCCGCTCTGCCAGGTGTGCCACGTCGTGCCCCCGGCCACAACCAATGACGATCACGCGTCCGGCCAGTTCCTTGTCAGACAGATACTGCTTCAAAGGTGGCGAGGGATGGCCCCGATCCCAATGCGTGCTGCCCTCTTGGTATAGCTGCTCCCAATTCATCCCTTTCATTGGCTGGAACCGTAGCTGAAGTCAACCTCCGACATCCCGCAGTTGACTCGGGAGCAGAGAACCCCACTTTCCCCCGCTCATGACCGATAAGCTCGCAGAAATCATCGCCCACAAACGCACCGAGGTGGAAAAGATCCTTCCCTTGATGGAAAAGTACCGTGTTGCAGCCGCCGCGCGTGAAGATTTCCGCTCCCTCTCGGCTTCGTTAATGAGAGACCCGGAGCGCCTCGGCCTCATCGCCGAGGTCAAACGCGCCTCACCTTCTGCGGGCACGATCAGCGAGGACTTCGACTACCTGACCATCGCCCGCACCTATGACAAAGCAGGTGCCAGCGCCATCTCGGTGCTCACCGACGAGACGTACTTTCAAGGTCGGCTCGAGTACATGACTCTCATTCGGCAGGAGGTTTCCATTCCCGTTTTGCGGAAGGATTTCATCATTCATGAAGTGCAGATCTTTGAGGCCGTTGTCGCGGGAGCGGATGCCATCTTGCTCATCGTCGCTGCACTGGATCAGGAAACGCTCGTCCACTTGCTGAATACCGCTCACGCCTATCAGCTGGAGGTGCTCGTGGAGGTTCATGATCTGCCTGAGCTCGAGCGCGCCCTCGAAACCGACGCGCGGATCATCGGCGTAAACAATCGCAACCTGAAGGCCTTCACCGTCGATCTCGGCACCACGGAGGCTTTGGCAGAAGAAGTGCCGCACGACATCATTCTCGTCAGCGAAAGCGGCATCAAATGCGTGGCGGATGCCGAGCGACTGGCGGAGGCTGGGGCGGATGCACTCCTGATCGGAGAGACTCTCATGCGCAGCCCGAATCTACTCGTCGAGCTGCCTGCCTACATGTGCGCCAAGCCCGTGGCGTGACGGCTACTCCAGCCTCCATTTCGCCTGCCGGAGCACGGCCAGCTTCGGCTCTGTCATGCTTTCGTACCAAACGGTGAGAAGGGTTCCATCCTTCAGTTCCACGGTGCTTGGATAACCGAGATCGCCGCCTTTCCCATCGCCGGAAAGAAGGATGGGCTCACCCCAAGTTTTGCCGTTGTCCGTGCTGAGGCGGGCCTGATTTCCAAAGGGCTTCCGTCTGTGGCCATAGCTCATGAGCAGGCGGCCATCCCGCAGACGCAGCAGATGAGAAGGCAAGCCCCAAACGCCGATGCTGTGAGGCTCCGCCCAAGTCTTGCCTCCGTCCTTGGATTCCGTCTGAAGAGTCTCACCTTTATTCGCTTCATTGTGATTTCGGATTTGGGCGATGAGTGTGCCGTCCGTGGCTTCGACCGCGTGCAATTCGTGGTAGGCGTTCTTGTCGCCTTTGCGCGTCGGAATCTCAGCCAGCCATTGCCAAGTGTGGCCATCATCTCTGGATTCTGCCACGCCGATCTTTTTGTCCTCAGCCCATAATTTTTTGCCTGCATATAAAAGACGCCCGTCTTTGAGTTGGATCGGACCGTGAGGACTGTTCACAACGGTGGGAATGCGCGTTGACCACGATTTGCCACCATCCGTCGAGCGGATGATCCACTCGCCAAGTTCAGCTTTGCGATCGGCGTCGTTGAGGCGCAAATGAGCCGCCCGCCACTTTGCAAATTGATCCTGCGGCATGCTTTTCGAGATCCAACCTTGATCCGTGTGATCGGCAAAGGCGGTAGCTTTTGCGAGATGCTCCTCATAAGCCAGCGATGTAAAAGTGGATACGATGAGCGTCCCCTTGGCGGTCTCCAGCACGCCGGAGTCTCGGTCATCGGTGGCAGAATCGAGGAGCACGCGCGGAAAAGTCCAGCTAGCTCCCTCATCCGTTGAAGTCATCGCATCCACACGGCCAAAAGGGCAGACGTGCGCCACCCGTCCGCCTGACCAAGTCACCCAAAGCTCTCCGTTCTGCCGCTGCGCCACCGTGGACCAGCCGTGATAAAATTCAGGCTGCATGGAGATCACCTTGGTCTCCAGAATCTTGGCCGGTGGTGCGGCGTGGATCGTGGGGGCGAGAACGGAGGCGATGAGAAGGAAGCGTGCAGTCATGGAGTGACAGCACTACGCCGCCACTCGCGGGGTCTTGCTCACTGGAAGGACGAGCGTGGCGATGGCTCCGCGCGATGGTCGATTTTTCAAGCTCACGCTTCCCTGATGGAGAAGCGCAATTTCTCGAACAAAACACAAACCCAGACCGCTGCTTTTGTGACCCGTGGAGGGACGCGGCAGTGAGTAGAAGCGATCAAAGACGCGCTCGATCGCGTAATCGGGCAGACCGGGGCCCTCGTCCTCAATGGTGCAATGCACGGTCTCCGCATTCCTTTGAACCGTCAGCTTAACAAGGCCGCCTTGCGGTGAGAACTCACAGGCATTTTGCAGCAGATTCATCAAGGCAACCTCGAGCAAAAAGGCGTCGCCGCAGATCATCACCGTCGGCGCAATCTCCGATTCAATACGAAGTCCCCGGCGTTGAAGCATGGGCATCAGATGATCCACGGCTCCAATCGCGATGGCGCTCAGATTGACTTCCTTCTGGTCTTCGAGCCCTTTTCTTTTTTCGAGCGAGGACAACTCCAGAAGTCGATCAATGAGGTCCTGCAATCGATGCGTTTCCTGACCAATGTTGGTGAGAAATTTCTGACGTTGAGCAGCAGGGGGATCCTCTGCCAGCAACTCGGCTGCACCCCGGATCGCGGCCACTGGGCTCTTGAGTTCGTGCGTGAGGGTTTGCACATATTCCTCCACGTATTCACGGCCCTCCAATTCATCGCGCATCTTTTCGAAAGCCTCACCGAGCGTCCGCATGTCTTTACCTGCCAGATTGGGCTTAGCGGGTCGCTCACCACGGGCGATGGCCTCGGCGTGGGCGGTCAGTTTTTCCACCGGACGCGCCGCCCATCGCGCGAGCAGATAGGAGCCCAGCACCATGCAGAAAACGATGAGACCGATGTGCCACAGCAGCCACTTTTGCGTCTCGTCACGAAATTGAAAAACCGCACGCTGCGGTTTCGAGACACTCACCATGCCGATGATGCGCCCCTCGTGTCGAACGGGTGCACCGACGTACATGACCGACGAATCATCATCCTTTTCATCCGTGCGGGTGGATCTCGCGCCGTAGCTTCCTTTCAGCGTCAGGCGCACATCCCGACGCCCCATCAGGTCTGAGCCGACAGGCACTAGATTCGCTGAGTCGAAGAGAAGGACTCCTTTTTCGTCCGTCACATAGGCGTCGAGATTAACCTGTCTTTTGTTCACCTCATAGATGCGTGCATCGAACTTCCGTTCCTTGGCTGCGCGAAATGTAGCCGCGAAGTTTGAGGCATCCATCATGCCCTCCCGGATGTCTTGCTCCAGTGACGCAGCGAGAATGTTGGCCGCGTCGATCATGGGTTCTTCGAGCGCTTCGAGATACTGCCGCTCCACGCGTTTCAGCGTGTCTCTCACGAGAAAATAAAACCCCACCGCTGCGATGAGCACGAACCCGAGAAGTAAGCGAGCCGCAAGAGTCATGGCGCAGTTGAACTCCAGTCTTCCGTGAACGCATATCCCATGCCGCGATGGGTGAGGATGGGGTCGATGTCTGGTTTGACCGCTTTCAGAGCTGCGCGCAGAGACTTAATATGGGCATCCACGGTCCGCTCCATGGCGGCTTCAGGTTCATCGGATGCCTGGTCCATCAATTGAGCGCGGCTGAAGACCCGACCGGGGTGTTTCGTCAACGTGCGCAGAAGCCGAAATTCGTAGCGAGGGAGTTGCAACGCTTGGCCAAAGTATCGGATGACGCAGCGCACTTCATCCACCTCGATCGGTCTGATGGCGGCAGTCGCCGGTGTTCCTTCACTTTTGGCAGCACGACGCAGCACCGCGCGCACCCGCGCTGTTAGTTCACGAGGGCTGAAGGGCTTCACCACATAGTCATCTGCGCCCAGTTCCAGCCCCACCACCCGATCCACCTCCTGTCCGCGAGCGGTGAGAAAAATCACGGGCACATCCCGTTGACCCAAAAGACGGCGACAGACCTCAAAGCCACTGAGGTCCGGCAACCCCACATCTAAAACAACGAGCGACCAAAGCTCCCTTTTCGCCTGCTCCAAAGCCTCCGCACCCGTCCGACAAACCACCGGCATAAAACCCTCCGACTCCAGCGAGTACACGATGTTATCCGCGATGGAAGGCTCATCTTCGACCACCAGAATGCGGGGGCGTGAGGGTTGGGGTGTGTCAGGTGGCATGGGGCAATTGCGCGGTTAGGAGTCAGTGGAGACCAGTTCTCGCAGCATTGTGGTGGCCTCATCTCGATTGTCATTCTAGCGAACCCTCAAACGCAACCTCAGGAGTCCTCAGCCCGCATTCCGCTGGATGGGTCGAATCCTAAGCGGCTCCATCCGGGTCTGCGATGAATGCAGACCCGGAGTGGCGGCCTAATTCAGGGGCTTCAACTCAGGCGCAAGGAACTTGCCGTCTTTGCGGATGAGCTTGCCATCAAAGTAGATCTCTCCACCGCCGTAGTCGGGGCGCTGGATGCAGACCATGTCCCAATGGACTTGACTGCGGTTGCCGTTGTCGGCGACGCCTTCATAAGCCTGGCCGGGCGTGAAGTGGAAGGAGCCAGCGATCTTTTCATCAAACAAAATGTCGCGCATGGGCTCGCGGATCTCCCGATTAAATCCAATGGCGAACTCACCGATGTAACGGGCACCTTCATCAGAATCGAGGATCCGATTCAGCGCCTCGGTGTTGTTCGCTGTGGCTTTGATGATCTTCCCTTTGTTAAACTCCAGGCGCGCTCCGTCAAAAGCGATCCCCTGATAAATCGAAGGCGCATTGTAAGTGATGTGACCTTCCACAGAGTCCTTCACGGGTGCGCTGAAGACCTCACCATCGGGGATGTTATGCCGACCGCCGCAGGGGATGGATTTCAAGCCCTTGAGACTGAAGCGCAGATCGGTGCCCGGTCCTTTGATGTGCACGTCTTTGGCTTTATCCATGAGCTTCTTGAGAGCGTTCATGGCAGGGATGAGTGCGGCGTAGTCCAGAAGACAGACCTTGAAAAAGAAATCTTCAAACTGCGGTGTGCTCATGCCTGCCTGTTGGGCCATGGACGCTGAGGGCCAACGCAGCACGCACCAGCGCGTGTCATTCACACGGGCATTCAGCACGGGGCGCATTTTGGCCATCACCATCTTCATTTTTTCCTGGCGGATGTCCGAGTTCTCGGTGATGTTATAGCTCCCGCGCACGGCGATGTAGCAGTCCGTCTCCTTCATGAGCGCGAGGCTGTTTTCCGCCAGGATGTCGTATTGCTCATCGGTGGCATGGATCATCATCTCCCGTGTGACGAGGGCGTCATGGATCTTCACCATCGGGATGCCCTTGGCCTCCACGACTGCTTTCACGAGAGCGACACCGACGTAGCTCGGAACATCAAAACAGTCGATCCAAACTCGATCGCCTTTTTTCACTTGGGTGGAATAGCGCACTAACTGGCGCGCAAGCTGGTCAACTCTGGGGTCATGCATGAGCCTCCTATAAAGGAGCGTGGAAGAGCGGTAAAATGGAAAATGACGTTTCGTGGGGGTTGAAACAACGCCGGACCTCAGCCAATAGAGCGCCATGGAAGGAGGTCAGTACAATCCCGCAACAATCGAAGAAGTGCAGAGACTGCGTGAGGAGCTGCACGCCAAGCGGAAGCGCCTCGTGTTCACCAGCGGCTGCTTTGACCTGCTCCACGCAGGCCATGTCCGCTACCTCGCGCAGGCGCGCGCCGCGGGTGATGCACTCGTGGTCGCCCTGAACTCAGATGCCTCCGTGCGGGCTCTGAAAGGAGAATCAAGACCCATCCAGTCTCAAGAGGATCGGGCCGAGATCCTCTCCGCGCTGCGGTCTGTGGATGCGGTGGTGATTTTCGATGAGAACCGGACCACCAAGCTGATCCAAAAAATCAAACCCCACGTTTTCGCCAAAGGGGGCGACTACACGGTGGACTCGCTAAACCCTGAAGAGCGTGCTGCTCTCGATGGGGTGAAAGCAGAAATCAAAATCCTGCCGCTGGTGCCCGGGCGCTCTACCACCAAAACCGTTCATAAAATGCTGGCACCTGAATCCAGCGACGGAGAAAAGAAGCTAGTCCTCGGCGTCCTCGGCTCCGGCAAGGGCACCAACTTCGCGGCCATCCTCCGCGCCATCAAGCTGGGTGAGCTGGACGCCGAAGTCGGCGTGGTCATCTCTGACGTCGCAGGCAGCGGCATGATGAAACTAGCGCAGGGAGCAGGTCTCCCCGCCGTGTTTGTCGATCCCGGTCCCAACCCAAACAAATTCGGTGACGCGGCCCAAAAAGAAGTGTGTGAGCATCTCGAGCGGCATCAGGTGGACGTCGTGGTGCTCACCGGATTCATGCGCCTTCTCAAAGAACCCGTGCTCTCCGCCTTCCAAGACCGAATCGTGAACGTGCACCCTTCTTTGCTCCCTTTGTTCAAAGGCCGGGACGCTCCCCAACAAGCCATCAACGAGGGGGAACTGGAGTCCGGCTGCACCGTGCACCTTGTCAATGCAGAGGTGGATGCCGGGAGGATACTCGCACAGGCGAAGGTGCCCGTCCTCATTGGCGATACTGCTCAGGCTCTTCACGAAAGAATCAAGGAGGCTGAGCACCGATTGCTGCCTCAAGTGCTGGGCGAGTGGCGAGCTCGGGGACTGCCCATCCGAGGAGGCGAAGCTCAAAAAGCATGAGCGCGCCCTTTTCAATGGGGCTGCTCAATGCCCAGCAGCGGGAAGCTGTCAAAACCATCCAAGGTCCCCTGCTCATCCTCGCCGGTGCAGGCACGGGTAAAACGCGCACTGTCACCGCGCGCATCGCCAACATGGTGAATGAAGGCATTCCGCCTGAGAACATCCTGGCCGTGACCTTCACCAACAAGTCCGCCAATGAAATGCGCGAGCGCGTCTCGGGCATGATCCCCGGAGGTCGGGGAAAAAAAGTCGTGCTCGGCACCTTTCACGCCTTCTGCTGCCGACTCCTGCGTGAGCACGCCGAGAGCGTGGGCTACAAGAAAAACTTCGTCATTTATTCCCAGAGTGAGCAGATCAGCCTGCTCAAGCGCGTGATCATGCGCTTCGTCGCCAAAGACGAGACCTACGATGTGAACAAAGCGCAGTCGCGAATCAGCAGCGCCAAAAACAAAGCCGAAACTCTCGGCGACCCCGAGGAGTCGCTCGATGCCGCCGTTTTTGAGGCCTACAACGCCGAGCTGCGTGCTCTGAACGCGATGGACTTCGACGACCTCTTGCTTCTCGGCGTCAAATTGCTCGAAGAGCACGACAACGTGCGCGCCTTGGTGCAAGCCAAGCACCGCTACGTGATGGTGGATGAGTTTCAGGACACCAACTCCCTCCAGATGCGTCTCCTAAAGGCGCTCGTGCCACCCCCCTTCCACATTTGCGTCGTGGGGGATGATGACCAGAGCATCTATGGCTGGCGCGGTGCTGAGATCACGAATATCACCGACTTCGAGTCCTTTTTCCCCAATCCACACGTCATCAAGTTGGAGGAAAATTACCGCAGCACCACGCCCATCCTGCACACCGCCAATAGCCTCATCAAATTCAACGCAGGCCGCAGACCCAAGACCCTGTGGAGTCGAAACGCAGGCAGCGAGCGCATCCGCCTTCTCATCACGGAAGATGAAAAAGAAGAGGCGGACATGATCGTCAAAGAGATCGAAAAATCCAAACTCATGGATGGCGAGCCGTGGGAGAGCTTTGCCGTGCTCTTCCGCACGAATGATCAGTCCCGAGTGCTGGAGCAGTTTTTTCGTGCGCGAAAAGTGCCCTACCGCGTGGTCGGCACGCGCAGCTTCTTTGATCGTCGTGAAGTGAAGGACGTGCTCTCATACCTGACTGTCCTGCACAATCCGAATGACGACATCAGCCTGCTCCGCATCCTGAACACACCGACGCGCGGCATCGGTGCCGCCACGGCCGAGCTGGCACGCGAGCGTTCCATCGAGCGTGGGCATAGCATTTTTGTGTCGCTTTGTGACGAGGAGTTCCTGGCTCAAATCCCAACCAAGACCCGAGCCTCCGTGCGCGCACTCATCGAGTTGCTGGGGAAATTCTCCGCCGCTGCCCGCGCTCCTGGCACGATGCTGGCGACTCTGGCTGAAATGCTGGTGGTCGAAACAGGATACCTCGAATGGCTCAAGACACAGGCCAAGACGCAGGATGATTTCTTGAATTGGGAGAACGGCATCAAGGAATTCACCAAGTCCCTGGCTGCTTACGATGAGCGCAACCGCACGGAAGGATTGGCGGGTTTCCTGGATGAAGTCAGCCTCAATGGTGAGCGGGATGATGACGATGACATCCAAAAGAAAAAAGGCGTCTGTCTCATCACCATGCACGCCGCTAAGGGGCTGGAGTTCCCCGTTGTTTACCTTCCCGGCGTCGAGCAGGGCATCCTGCCGCATCGACGGTCCTATGAAGAAGGCAGGGTGGATGAGGAGCGCCGCCTCTTTTACGTGGGCATCACCCGCGCGATGAAGCGGCTCACGCTGAGCCACGTCAAATGGCGCACCAAATGGGGCCAAAAAACCTCCTGCCTCTCGAGTCCTTTTCTCAAGGAACTCGATTACACCTACATCGACATGGTGGACTACGCCCACCACATGCAGGAGACCGTCTCACAAGAGGAGAACGTCTCCTTTTTCGCTGGCCTGAGAAACATGATGAAGGACACGCCCGAGGTCTGAACAAGAGCGTCAAATAGCACCCACGATCGGGAGTCGAAAAGCCAATCAACAAAAGAACCAGAAGGGGGCAAGTCTCCAAGAGACGTGTCTTGCGAAACACCCAGCCTGTCCCACATTCGTATCATGGAGGCCGTGCGCACAGAACCCCAGTACAAACTCGGAAACGAGAAACTCATCAAGGTGCTCCCCAATGCATCCAACCGTCTCCTCGGCTTGCTCAAAAAGCAGGGGCGTGAGGAAAAGGGCGCTCTCCGTGTAGCGGTCGTGGGAGGTGGATGCTCGGGGCTTCAGTACAAAATGGATCTCGTCGATGGCCCTGCCAATCGCGACATCATGGTCGTGTCCAGCGAAGTGCGCGTCGTGATCGATCCCAAGAGCGCGCTTTTCGTCTCTGGATCCGAGCTCGACTACAGCGATGACCTCCAGAGCGGCGGCTTCAAAGTGAAAAATCCCAACGCCGTAGTGACCTGTTCCTGTGGCGAAAGCTTTGCAGCCTGAGCATGGACGCCTTTGCTACCCTGGGTCTTCCGAGACAGGCCGCGCTCGATTCGGAGTTCCTCAAAGCGGCCTACGCCGAGAGATGCCGACTCACCCACCCCGACCAAGCCTCGGGAGATGAAGCCCGGAGCGCGGATCTCAACACGGCTTTCGAGACTCTCTCCGCACCTGAAAAACGCCTGAAGCATCTTCTCTCCCTCGAAGCCGGGGACCAAGCTGCCTGGAAAACCGTTCCGCTCGATGCCGCCATGATGGATCTCTTCAGCAAGATTGGTCCCTTCCTCCAAAACCTCACGGCGCACGCCAAGAAGAAAGAAACCGCCGCCAGCGCCTTAGCCAAGGCACTTCTCTCAAGTGCCGAAATGAAACTCCAGGAGCAGGCCGAGTCACTCGGAGCCGAGCTCTCTGCCCTGCGTGAGACGCTGGAGGCAGAACTCCCGCTACTGGATGAAAAAAGGCGCTCAGGTGACACCAACGTCTTCTCCGAGCTCCACTGCGTTCAGGCCAAACTCGCCTACGTTGCCAAATGGCAGGCCCAGATCCGCGAGGCCTTCTTGACACTGGCCTGACTTCACGCTTGCCTCTCACCTGAATGCCTCCACCCAAGAAAGCTCCCGCTCCCAGCAATTCCAACATCCACGTCATCATCGGCTCCGATGAAGCGCGGGTAAAGGAAGTGGCGCTCAAACTGGTGCAAAAGCTCACGCCACCCGATGCGGGTGATTTCTCCAACGACGTAATCGAAGGCACGGCTGACAACGCCGAAGGAGCTGGCCAGATTTGCAACAATGTCATCCAGGCACTCCAAACCATGCCCTTTTTTGGCGGGGCCAAGGTCGTGTGGTTGAAGAATGCCAACTTTCTGGGCGACAGCGTCACCGGCCGCGCTCAAGCCGCCGTCATCGGATTCGAAAACATCCTTGATGTCATTGAAGCGGGCATCGGAGCTGATGTGCAGTTTGTCCTCAGCGCCACCAGCCTCGACAAACGTCGCACCGCCTACAAGCGGCTCGGGAAACTGGCGAAGATCGAGGTCTTCGACAAGCCCGACACCTCGCGTGCCGGCTGGGAAGACGCCGTCATGGGCCAAGCCTCGCGTTGGGCCCGTGAAAAGGGAATCACCTTCGAGTCCGGCGCTCTCGAGCTCCTCGTTCAAATGGCGGGCGATGACACGAGGCAAATGGAGAATGAGCTCGAAAAGATCGATCTCTACCTCGGAGAACGCCGCCGAGCCGGACTCAACACCGTGCGCAGTCTCGTCTCCATGAGCCGCGCCGGCGTCATTTGGGAGATCGGAAATGCCATCGGTATGCGAGATCTCAAACGCGCGTTGGAACTTCTTGGCACCCTCGTTTACCAGGGGCAAAACCCCATCGGCATCCTCCTCGCCGCCATCGTACCCAAAGTCCGCAGCCTCCTCCTCGTGAAGGACCTCGTCTCGAAGCACAAACTCAGCACCGGTTCTTACTCAGCCTTCACGCACTCGCTTGACGGTCTGCCTTCATCGGTCACCGCCCATCTACCGCGAAAAAAAGACGGCACTGGCTTCAATGCCTTTCCGCTTTTTCTGGCCATCGGAGAATCAACCCGATTCACGCTCGAAGAATTGAATGAGGCATTCAAGGCCTGCCTGGAAGCCAATTCCAAATTGGTCACCACGCAGCTCGACACCAAACTCGTCCTCGAACGCTTGCTCATCAGCTTCCTCGCTCCCCGCAGGAGCAAAGCCGCGTAGTCACCCCAG
>CAMBPV010000107.1 GCA_945869695.1 Prosthecobacter debontii | reverse complement strand
GTCCTTCCGAGTTGGCCAAACGAGTTCCGTCCCCAGGACGCGATCCTCCCATCCGAACAGAGCGCGAGACTGTGATCGGCCCCTGCGGCGATGGTGGTCACCGTTCGGGTTGCCAAGAAAGTCCCGGTGGTTGTCACCAATACGGGCACATTGCTTTCCGTCGTGGTGCCATTGCCCAGCTGGCCGTCACCGTTGTCGCCCCAGGAGGCCAGCGTCCCATCCGAGCAGATCGCGAGACAGTGGTCGTTCCCTGCCGCGATTACCGCTACCGATTTACCGGTGAGCACTCCCTTCATGTCGACCAGCACAGGCAGTGTTTTGGAGCCGTTGCCACCGTCGCCCAGCTGGCCGTAGAAATTGTAGCCCCAGGTGGTCACCTCCCCTGTCGAGAGGAGGGCGACGCTGTGACGTTGACCCGCAGCGATCGCCACCACTCTCTCGCCGGAAAGCACGCCGCTAGTGGATACGGCCACCGGGTTCGCAGTGGATCCGCCGCTCCTGCCGAGCTGGCCGTTGGCATTGGATCCCCACGCCGCCACGGAACCATCCGAGCAAAGCGCCAGGCTGTGCGCCTCTCCCGCTGCCAACGCGATGACACGCTTGGTGGCGAGAACTCCGAGATTGCTCACGAGCACAGGCACCGTGCTTTGACTGCCACCGTTCGCCCCGATCTGGCCATCGGCATTCAGTCCCCAGGCAGCCACCGTCCCATCCGAGCATAGAGCGAGGCTATGATTCCTCCCTGCCGAGAGGGAAATCATCGTCTTCCCGGTCAGAACCCCTGTCGTCGTCACATTTGCAGGCAAATTGCTCTGCGTGGTGCTGTTGGTGCCGAGCTGTCCATTGCCATTGTTTCCCCAAGCCATGGGCCGGGCGCTCGCCCATTCGAGCACAATGTCGTTGCCCGTGCCTCCGTAGTAGTTGGTCACGAAATCATAGGGCTGCCCATTGAAGATCATCGTCACGGCCTGACCGTGAGGAAGGTTGGTGAAGCTACCGGTGGTGGCCGACGAAAACGAGACCAGCCTCACCAAAGTCAAATCCGTACCCACGGGCGGAGCAAAGTTGAGGGTGAAGTTCACCGTCGCTCCCGTTGCATTGAAGTTGCCTAACTGCGCCAGAGGAACCGTCGTTGCCGAGTGAAAAGTGGCGTTCAGGACCGCCGCCTGCGCGCTTCCACAGAGCGCCAACATCCCGCAGAGGAGCTTGATGAGACGGAAGGCTTTCATGGTCATGTTGAAATAGGCCCCTTCGATAACGAGTTTTTTTGTGCCTTCTCAGTGCAGAATGCTCAATTTCAACAGGACGGTCAATCCTCAAAGCTAGATGGATTTCATCTGACTTTCCAATTCCGAGGCCAAAAAAATCTCGGAGGCTCGTGGGAATGTGAATTTGTGACAATTGGTGTTTGCGGCATCATTCTTGCTCAGTACTGACCCCCATGCCTTCACCGACCTCTTTACGCGAACACGGTTTCAGCCTACTTGAAAATGAACTTTCCTTTTTGATGGAGGCCTTTGCGGCGGTGCTGACGCGGTTGGGTGAGCCGGAGCTGGCGGGGCAACTTCCCTGGCTGGGTGGCAAAACGGAGACGAAGGCGGGCCATAGCCGGGCGCTTGGGCAGGCGTATTCGATCGCTTTTCAGCTGCTGAATGTGGCGGAGGAGCGGGTGGCGTCTCAGGTGCGGCGACTGCGTGAAAAGGAGTCGGGACCGGAGGCGGAGCAGGGGCTGTGGCCGGAGAATTTGAAGGACATCATCGCGATGGGGCTGACCCCAGAAGAAATGCTGGCGGTGCTGCGGGAGGTTAGGGTGGAGCCGGTGCTGACGGCGCATCCGACGGAGGCCAAGCGGGAGACGGTGCGGGAGCTTCACGGTGAGATTTACTCGCTGATGAATCGGCACGGAAACGCGGCCTACACGCCGCGTGAGCAGGCGAGGCTGAAGGGACAACTGGAAAACAATCTGGAGAGTCTGTGGCGGACGGGTGAGATCCACGTGACGCGACCGACGATCGATGCGGAATTGCAAAATGCGCTGCATTACCTGCGGGAGGTCCTCCCTGAGGCGCTTTCGCGGGCGCACATCCACCTGCGTGAGGCGTGGGTGGCGGCGGGGTATGATCCGGCGGGGATCGATGCACTGCCGCCGCTGATCCGATTCGGAACGTGGATCGGTGGAGACCGGGATGGGCATCCGTTTGTGACGGCGGAGATCACGGAGCGGGCGCTGAAGGCACTGCGCTCGAACGCGCTGCGGATCCACCGGCGGGCGCTGGAGAAGATCGCGTATTCGACGCCGCTGAGCTCTCTTTTTCAAGTGCCGCCGCCGGAGCTGGTGGCGCTGAATGCGAGGCTGCGGGCAGAACTGGCTGCGGAGCCGACGGTGGATGTGGGCTACATCGTGGAGCGGAACAAGGAGGAGCCGTGGCGCGAGGCGGCGTTCCTGATCCGGGCGAAGGTGCTGCTGGCGATCGAGCACCCGGACTCAGCGGCGGCGTATCGGCAGGCTTCGGAGTTGGATGCTGACTTGGTGGTGTATGGTGCGGCGCTGGAGGCGGTGGGTGCGGGTCCTTTGGAAAAGGAGCATCTGGTGCCTTTCCGCCGGCGGGTGGAGGCGTTTGGCTTTCACTCGGCGGTGCTGGATGTGCGGCAAAACTCGGCCTTTCATGAGAAAGCGCTGGATCAACTCTTGCGCTGCGCGGGTGTGATTGATGGACCTCCGCTGGAAGAGTGGCCGCTGGCTGAGAAGCGGGCGCTGATCGAGAAGGAGCTGCTCTCACCGCGACCTTTCCTGAGTCCGGGCGTGTCGGCGGGGCATGAGGCGGATACGGTGCTGGCCTGTCATCGGGTGATCGCGACGCATCTGGCGAAGCATGGCAATGCGGGGCTCGGTGCGCTGATTGTGTCGATGACGCGGAATGTGGAAGATCTACTGACGGTGTATCTTTTGGCACGGGAAGCAGGACTGATGGAGTGGACGCCGGAAGGTCTGCGCTGCCCTCTGCCAGTGACGCCTTTGTTTGAGACAATGGGCGACCTCGAGGCAGGACCGGGGATCGTGGATGAGTTTCTGAGTCATCCGGTGACCAAGCGGAGTCTCCCGAAGGAGTCGCCGACGCTTCAGATCATGGTGGGCTACTCGGACTCGAATAAAGACTGCGGCATTCTGGCCAGCCAGTGGGCGCTGCACCGGGCGCAGTGGGAGCTTTCTGCTATGACGCGACAGCATGGCGTGAGCGCGGTATTTTTCCACGGGCGCGGCGGCACGGTGGGCCGCGGTGCGGGTCCGACGCATTGGTTCATGGAGGCGCTGCCGCAGGGCTCGCTGGGTGGGTTTTTGCGCATGACGGAGCAGGGAGAGACGATCGCTCAAAAGTATGCGCACATCGGCTCAGCGGTCTATAACACAGAGTTGCTGATGGCCTCGGCGGCGGCGGCAACGGCGCGGCATAAGCACGGTGGCAACACTCAGGATGCCGTGCGGCCGCTGATGGACCGGCTGGCGGCGTGGAGCAGTGATGTTTACCGTGCGCTGCTGCGAGCACCGGATTTCATGACGTTTTACCGCAGCGCGACACCGATCGATGCGCTGGAAAACTCCCGCATCGGCTCGCGCCCGGCGCGGCGGACGGGACAGGCCACGCTGAGTGATCTGCGGGCGATCCCGTGGGTTTTTTCTTGGACGCAGTCACGCTTTTATCTGCCGGGCTGGTATGGGGCGGGCTCTGCGCTGGAGAAACTAAGGTCCGAAGATCCAGCGGGTTTTGCGGAGCTGGCGGGTCATTTGAAGGACTCAGCCTTCCTGCGTTATGTGCTGACCAACATCGAAAGCTCGCTCGTGAGTGCCAATGAATCACTGATGAATGATTACGCGAGCCTGGTGCCGGATGCGGCGGTGCGGGATCGGTTCATGTCGCGAATTTTGGAGGAGTACCACACGACGAAGTCGGTTCTCGAGGAGCTTTTTAAAGGGACCTTCGAGGCGCGGCGTCCGCGGCTGGCCTACACGCTGGCGATTCGAGAGGAGCCGCTGCGGGTGCTCCATGCCCAACAGATCGGACTGCTGCGCACCTGGCGTGAGCACGTGCAGGCGGACCGCCTCGATGCGGCCGAGGCGATGGTGCCAGATTTGCTGATCTCGGTGAATGCGCTGGCTTCGGGTCTGCGGACGACGGGGTAGGGGATGCCTGTCTTGACCCTCGAGGCTTCAGGCTTTATGGGGGTGGGCTATGCGTGCTGAGTTTCTCATCGTCGGCCAGGGTCTCGCGGGCACGATGCTGGCGTGGACGTTGCTTCAGCGCGGGCGGACGTTCATCATCGTGGATCGGGAGGAGCCTATCACGAGCTCAAAAGTGGCGGGTGGACTGGTGACACCGATCACGGGCATGAGGCTGACCTTAAACTGGCGCTACGATGAGCTCTACCGGGAGGCCTTGCGGTTTTATCGACATAAAGAGCGCGTTCTGGGTAGACGGCTGTTTTTCCCGAGGCCTCATGTGCGACTCTTGCGAAATGAACGGGAGGTGGAGGTCTGGGAACGGAGGAAGTTGGATGAGGAGATTCAGGCTTTTATCACGCCATTGTCGGGCCGGCCTTTGGTGGATGGCACTCGAATCTCCGCACCACTGGGAGGCTTTCAGCAAAGCCATTCGGGATTTTTGGATTCAGCGGCTTTCATCGAGAGCAGCAGACGACATTTTGAGACGCTGGGAGTCTATCAGCAGGGAGACGTGAGTGAGGAAAGTCTCCAAATCAGCGACGATGGCATCGGCTGGGAAGGCGAGGTCTTTTCCCAAGTGGTTCTGTGCCAGGGCTGGGAGGTGGCGAGGTCGCGGTGGTTCTCGTGGCTGCCCTTTGATCACACGCAGGGCACGGTGCTATCACTTCGGGCGGAGACAGGTGAAAAACGGCGCATCATCAATAGCGGTTGCTGGGTGGTCACACGCGACGACGGGTCAATGATGGCTGGCTCGACTTACGAGACGCGCTTTGATCATCCGCATCAACCGGTGCCGGGGGGCATCGAAAAATTGGAGTCGAAGCTGAGGGCGCTGGTGCGGAGTGACGTGGAGGTGCTCGGAAGCCAAACGGCGGTGCGTCCGGGGATCAAACGGAACAAGGCCGCCATCGGGAGGCACCCTGTGCAGAGTCGGATCGTGCTCATGAATGGCCTCGGCTCAAAGGGAGCCTTGCGCGGTCCGTATCTGGCGCGGAAACTGACGGAGCATCTGATCGATGGCGCTCCCCTGGAGGCTGAAATCGATCTCCAATCGAACCATTGAGAGGCGTGAGCAACCCGACGAAATCTCCCCAACCCTGGATTCTCCCGTCAGCCGTGGAGTGGGCCCAGCGTGTGGTTTCGGAGCACCTTCGGCCGGGTGATCTTGCGGTGGATGGGACGGCGGGGAACGGCCACGACACCCTGTTTTTGGCCCAAAAAGTATCGCCGAGCGGTCGGGTCTTCGCCTTTGATGTTCTGGAGTCCGCCTTGGAAAGGACACGTCAAAGAGTGTCGGATGCAGGGATGACGGATGAACAAGTCATCACCTTGTGTGCACCCCACGAAACGCTTGCTCACACGTTGCCAGCCGAAATCCGGGGAAAAGTGCAGGCGTTTATGTTCAATCTCGGTTACCTGCCGGGTTCGGATAAAACTCGAATCACGATGGCTGACACGACCCTGCTGGCGCTGGCATCTGCCCTCGACTGGCTGGCACCCCGGGGGATCATGACGGTGGTTGTTTATCCCGGTCATCCGGGTGGGGACGAGGAGGCTGAGGCCGTGAGGTTCTTCGCCAGTCAGCGGCCAGCGCGAGAGGTGGAGGTGCAGCAAATCAGGCCGGTCAACCGGTCTCAGCATCCACCGGAGTGCTGGGTTTTCTTGAAGCGCTAGCCAGGAGCTATGGGCGGCCCGAAACGGAGGCAAATGCATTGGCGAGAGCTGCGTTCAGTTCGTCCAAAGTGGCTCGTTCGAGCACGGGGTCGATTCGATTTTCCACCGCTTGTGGCTCAAAGGGAATCAAGGGAGGAAAACTCGGGGCGAGGCCTGAAGCCGCCGCAGCCATGTAGGTGGCGTCAACTTGAGGAGGCGGAAAACTTGGTGCTGCGGACGCGGAGGCCAAAACGCCGGATATGGAGTGGATCGGGGCAACTGGGGCCGCGGGTGGCGATTCCTCGATCACGACAAACGGGAGGGGGGAGTAGGCGAGAGAACGGTGGATATCCTGCAATTCAGCCAGTTGCTGATCCAGAGCAGCGATCACGTGATTGCGAGCCTGGAGTAATGCCTCAGTGGCGGCCTCCATGCGAGAACTCACGGCGGATGCTGCATCGGAAGCTTGTTGAGCAGGAGGTGAGGGGAAAATTGAAAGCGACATACAGAGTCAGTTCAGATGTGAACAATTTGTTCTAAAAATTATAGATTTCAATTTATATTACGCAAAAGATAGTCAGTTGGATTCATGTGTGAAACATAACCGTTCAGATGAACACTTAAATCGTCAAATGCAAGACGTTTTGCCATCACGTTGGACACCTGTGTCTTTCGCGTGCACCTTCGACGCCCTTTTGTCCTCGCGTCATGTTTGAACTTCTCGCCACCGATCCCCAGTCCCAAGCCCGTTGTGGCCGGGTGCTGACGCCTCATGGCGTGGTGGAGACGCCCATCTTCATGCCTGTCGGAACGCAGGGCACGGTCAAAGCTGTTCATCCCGCTGAACTGGAGGCGCTCGAGGCGCAGATTATTTTGGGCAATACCTACCATCTCTGGGTGCGACCCGGGATGGAAGTCATCAAGGAGTCCGGCGGCCTTCACTCCTTCATGAACTGGCAGCGCCCCATCCTTACGGATAGCGGTGGCTTCCAAGTTTTCTCACTCGCGAAGATCAGGCAGATCAAAGAAGAGGGCTGTTACTTCAACAATCATGTCGATGGCACCCCGATGTTCTTGGGCCCTGAGACGGCGATGGAAATCCAGGCCACGCTGGGCTCTGACATCGCGATGCTTTTTGATGAGTGCACGCCGTTCCCGTGCCCTCATGCGGACGCTCAAAAGAGTCTCGAACTCACGCTCCGTTGGGCGCGTCGATGCCGTGATTGGATTGATCGAAACAAACCGCAGACCGGAGGCAAGCCACAACTCCATTTTGGAATCGTGCAGGGCAGCACTTACCAAGATCTTCGTGAGCGCTCGGCTCGTGAAATGGTGGCCATGGGATTTGATGGATACGCGATCGGCGGCCTCTCCGTCGGCGAGCCCGAAGAGGACATGATGGCTATCGCCGACTGGGTGTGTCCGCTTTTGCCCGCAAACAAAGCGAGGTATGCGATGGGCCTCGGCACGCCGCCTCAGATTCTCGAACTCATCGCGCGCGGCGTCGACATGTTTGACTGTGTGATCCCCACGAGACTCGCTCGGAACGGCACCGCCTTCACCATGGACGGCACCATCAATCTGCGAAATGCCCAGTATGCGCGTGACCAACGCCCTCTCTCAGAAGACACGCATCCACTCTGTCAGGGCTTCTCGCGGGCCTACATCAGACACCTTGTAAACACCCAGGAGATCCTGGGTTTAAGGTTGATTTCTCTTCATAATCTGCATTTCTACCTATCCCTCGCGTCCAAGGCGCGGAATGCTATCGCTCAAGGTTGCTTTGCAGACTTGCGTGCTGAAGTAAACGCGAGGTATCAACCCAGGCCTGAAACACAAACGACATGACATTATCTGCAATCGCGTCCAGCGCATCTCTCAACCTAATTGCCCAGGCATCTGGTGCTGGTGCCTCGGGCGCTGGAGGACTTCTCGGGAATCCCATGGTGTTCATGGTGCTGATGTTTGTCATGATGTACTTCGTGCTCATCCGCCCGCAGCGTCAGCGTCAGAAGGCGCATGAGGAACTGGTGAAAAATGTCAAAGCCGGAGATCACATCGTCACAGCAGGAGGTGTGCATGGCATCGTCGCCAGTGTGAAGGACACCACTCTCATGCTGCGTGTGGCGGACAATGTGCGCGTGGAGTATGACCGGAGTGCCGTGGCCACCGTCAAGAAGAAGACGGAAGGTGATGCCGCCGCATCCATTGCCCACAAATCATAAGTCAAAGCCCCTCCAACCGCTCCAACCCCCCGATCTTTCTCAACATGAATCCCTACATCACCTTCTTTGCCGGCACGATACTTCTCCTGCTGTGGTTCTTCTACGTCGGCACCGCCGGTCATAATTTGAAGCGGAATCTCGGCACGATGCTCAGCGTCCTCATGGGTGCATTCTTCGTCTGGGCATACTCCTCTGAAGGCATCAAAAAAGGCATCGACCTCCAGGGTGGCTCCGAGTTTGTAGTGCAGCTCCAGCCTGGAGTGGATGATAAAGGTGAAGCCAAGCCCGTCAGTGAAGTTTCCCGCCAGCAGGCGATGGCCATTCTCGATAAACGCCTCAGCGATCAGGGCACCAAAGATCTTCAACTCCAACCTGCCGGAGATGACCGAATCATCATTCAAATGCCCGGTGTGAAGCCTGAGGACATGGCGGACGTGAAGAGAAAGATCCAGCAAGTCGCCAAGCTCGAATTCCGCATCGCCAACGATAACAGCGCCGCTGAACTGGAGCGCATCAAGACCAATGGCGGAGTGGCCATCGGATTTGTCGAGATGCCGATGCGTGATCAGACCAAGGGAGAGAAATCGCTCCTTGTGAGAAATCGCGCAGACCTCGAAGGCAAGTATGTCTCCAGTGCCCATACCTCATTCGACGCAGAGGGATGGAAGATTTACCTCAACATGAATAGCGAAGGCGCAGAGCTCTTCGACAAAGTCGCGGCGCAGAATCAATACAAGCGCATGGCCATCATCATTGATGGCGAGATCATCTCAGCGCCGACTTTGCAGACGAACAAATTTGGAGGCACTGCCGTCATCTCGGGTGACTTCAAGGAAGCTGAAGCGCGCACGCTCACAAGCGTGCTGGAAAACCCGCTCGAGAACTCGATGGCCATCCTCAGTCAAAGTGAGGTCTCGCCCACCTTCGGATCTGATACCATCAAGCAAGGCGTGATGTCCGGCATCGCTGCACTCGTGGTAACGGCCTTGTTCATGTCGCTCTACTATCGACTTGCCGGAGCCATTTCACTCATCGGTCTCGTGCTCACCGCTTTGATTACCTTCGGCGCCATGGCCGTGTTCCAGTTCACGATGACGATGCCCGGTATCGCCGGTATCGTCCTCACCGTCGGTATGGCCGTCGATGCCAACGTTCTGATCTACGAGCGCTTACGAGAGGAAATGGCCTCAGGCAAATCACTCGCCGCCTCCATCGAGGCAGCTCATGAGCGAGCCTTCTCCGCCATCTTTGACTCGAACATCACCACACTAATCACCTCGGTGATTTTGTTCATCCTCGGCAGCGGAGTCATCAAGGGTTTCGCCATCACTCTCAGCATCGGTGTTGTCGCCACGCTCTTCGGTGCACTGGTTGTGACCCGCGTCATGCTGACTTGGTTGCTCGACGGCGGCATCCTGAAGCACATCAAAGTGCTGCGGATCATTCCCGATCGCATCTTTGACGTGATGTCGTTCACAAGACGCTGGAGCATGATTTCCCTCGCGGTGGTAGCCGTTTGCATTCTCATTTTCCCGTTCAGGGGAATGAACTCCCTCGGCATCGACTTCAAAGGTGGCTCGAAGGTGGCCTTCGGTATCGCCGATGGTAAAAACATCACAGAAGCTGAAGCCCTCGCTACTTTGAAGGGCGTGCAGGCTGAGAAAACAGAAGCGGGCAAAGTGTCGAAAGTGGACATCGGAGCTGTGCGCTACCAGCAGAGCAACAGCCCGACCGGGCAGATCGTAACCCTCCGGGGCTCTGACTTTGCAGGTGCGGCCATCAAGGCCTCGATCGAAGACAAATTTAAGGATCGGATCAAATCCAGTGAGCTGGAAACCATCGGTTCAGTGATCGGCGGAGAAATGGCCAAGAAGTCCATCATCGCGGTGATCGCGGGCTTGATCGGCATCTTCCTCTACCTCGTTCTCCGATTCGAAACCTCGTTCGCCGTCGGTGCCATCGTCGCCCTTATCCATGACTGCATCATCACCGCAGGTGGCGCTGTTTTGATGGGACAAGAGCTCTCGCTTCTCCACATCAGTGCGGTGCTGACCATCGCGGGTTACTCGGTGAATGACACCATCGTTATCTTCGACCGACTTCGCGAGGTCATCAAAGGAGGCAAAAAAGGCAACATCCGTGATCTGATGAACGAAGCCATTTCCGCCACGATGAGCCGCACCTTGCTCACCAGCGCAGCGACTCTCTGCTCGGTGATTGTCCTCATGGTGCTCGGTGGTCCGTCCATGCGCGAGTTCTCCATCCCGATCTTCATTGGCATGATCGCCGGTGTTTACTCCACCGTCTTCATCGCCGCTCCCGTGGTGCTTTGGTGGGCCCGTCGCACTGGCACCAGCTTGCATCGTCAGGTGCTCGACAGTGTCGAGATGCCACCTCAGGTGAGCCAAGCCTAATTGAGAAATCTGCAAATCGCCCGCTGCATCAGCCGATGCAGCGGGCGTTTTTGTTTAGATTTTAACTTCCCAACCTTTCCGGTACTCAGGTCGGCCCCACAGCTTCTCGGCAGCCGGATTTTCGAGCACCTTTCCGGTCTTGGGGTCACACTGCACCGTGGTGCGGGTGCGGTAGGCGATGTTGGCCAAATGGCAGAGCATGGTGCTCTTTTGTCCTTCATCGATGGGTGAATTCAGCTTGGCATTGCCACGGATGGTCTCGATGAAATTCCCGATGTGGGCGACATCGCCCCCGCCAGCCCCTTTGCCTTCACTCACCTTCACGCCCTTGGGGTCATAGATCGTGTGGGTGTCCCGCGCGACCGCTAGAGTGCCGTTATCACCATAAAAAAGGCACTCGGCCAAAGGCTTCTCTGCCGCGCGCGGGTGGCAGCTGCTGCATTCCCAGCTCATGCCGACCTCGCCACAATCAAACACCGCCACACCCGTGTCGGGGGTCTCTTGGGGATCATCAAAAAAGTAGCGGCCGCCGTTGTAAGTGATGCGCTCTGGATACTCGACCTTCAGCCCCCAACGGAGGATATCCAGACTGTGGATGCCGTTGTTTCCCATTTCACCATTTCCCCAATGCCAGAGCCAGTGCCAATCGTAGTGAGCAAAGTTTTTGAGATCGTGTTTGGCGTCATCAGGCACCGGGCCTTGCCAGAGATCCAAGTCGATATCCGGTGCGGCCCTCATCGCGCCTTGGCCGATCGCTTTTCGCGTGTTGTAGTAATGCGCACGGCCAAATCTCACGGTGCCGATGGCTCCACCGTGAAGAGCTTCCATGGCCTCCTTCATCCAAGTGCGCCGCTGGTTTCCCATCTGCACCAGACGATCATACTTCTTGGATGCTGCCACGATCATCTCTGCCTCATGGGGATTCTGACTGCCGGGCTTTTCCACATACACATGTTTGCCAGCCTGCATGCAAAGCAGCGCCGCAGGCGTATGCCAGAAATTCGGCGTGGCGATGAAGACGGCATCCAGCTCCTTGTCATCCAAGAAGGTGCGAAAATCCTTCACGCCCAGACATGAAACGGCCTGTGTTGCTGCGACGACCTTGAGACCTGATTCGAGACGCTTCGGGTCCACCTCCGCCAGATACTTGATTTCAACACCTGGGATTTTGAGCAGTGCCTGCACATGACCCATGCCACGGCCGAGAGCCACGACGGCAACCTTGATTTTGTTGGCAGCCCCATCGGCGGCCCGCAACCGAGGGGTGAGGGAAGCTGCGGCAATGGCGGACGTTTGGTGAAGAAAAAGGCGACGGTTCATGATTTGCCATACGGTCCCTCTTGCGCGAATCACTCACCCACTCGCCGTCTTTCCGTTTGTCGGTGGGCGTATCCAGTCTCAAATTCCAACCATGCCAACCCCTGCTTTCCACTACCAAGAACTCCTCGAACTCGGCACCGACGACACCGAATACCGCCTGCTGACGAAGGATCACGTCCGCGTCGAAAAACTGGGCGACAAGGAGATGCTCGTCGTCGATCCCGAGGCGCTCACGCTGCTCGCGAACCAGGCGTTTCATGACATCAATTTCTTCCTCCGCCCGAAGCACCTCAAGCAGGTCGCCGCCATCCTCGATGACCCCGAAGCCAGCGAAAACGACCGCATGGTCGCCCTCACGATGCTAAAAAACGCCGACGTTGCTTCCGCAGGTCTGTTGCCGTTTTGTCAGGACACGGGCACCTCCATCATCATGGGCAAAAAAGGCCAGCAGGTCTGGACCGGCGGCGGTGACGAGTCCGCGCTCTCGAAGGGCGTCTATCTCGCCTACACGGAGAACAACCTGCGCTACTCGCAAAACGCCGCGCTCAACATGTTCGACGAAAAGAACACCGGCACCAATTTGCCCGCGCAGCTCGATTTGTATGCCACCGATGGCGACGCGTATAAGTTCCTCTTCATCGCCAAAGGCGGCGGCTCGGCCAACAAGGCCTTCCTGTATCAAGAGACCCGCGCCGTGCTCAATCCGAAGAGCATCGTGAAATTTTTGTCCGACAAAATGGTCACGCTCGGCACCGCCGCGTGCCCGCCTTACCACCTCACCTTCGTCATCGGCGGCACCTCGGCCGAATCGACGATGAAACACGTCAAACTCGCCTCCACGAAGTATTACGACAACCTCCCCACCACCGGCAACGAGCACGGCCGCGCCTTCCGCGATGTCGAGCTCGAGGCGCAGATGCTCCAGGCCGCTCGCGAGTGCGGCATCGGCGCTCAGTTTGGCGGGAAATACTTCGCGCTCGATGTGCGCATCATCCGCCTGCCGCGTCACGGCGCGTCGCTGCCCATCGGCATCGGCGTTTCGTGCTCCGCCGACCGCCAGGCGAAGGGCAAGATCACCCGTGACGGCGTCTTCATCGAGAAGCTCGAGACGAACCCGCTGCAATACATCCCCGAGGAGCTGCGCCACCGCAAAGACACCCACGCCGTGCGCATCGATACGAATCGCCCCATGGCCGAGATCCGGGCCGAGCTGAGCAAGTATCCCACCACCACGCGCCTCCTCATCAACGGCCCCATCATCGTCGCCCGCGACATCGCGCATGCGAAGCTCAAAGAGATGCTCGATGCCGGCAAGCCGCTGCCGGACTACTTTAAAAACCACCCCGTCTATTACGCCGGTCCCGCCAAAACACCCGCCGGCATGCCCAGCGGCAGCTTCGGCCCCACCACCGCGGGCCGCATGGACAGTTACGTCGATCTTTTCCAAAGCCACGGCGGCAGCATGATCATGATCGCTAAGGGAAACCGTGGCCAGCAGGTCACCGACGCGTGCAAGAAGCACGGCGGCTTCTACCTCGGCAGCATCGGCGGCCCCGCCGCCATCCTCGCCAAGGAAAACATCAAAAAAGTCGAAGTCGTCGAGTTCCCCGAACTCGGCATGGAAGCCATCTGGAAGATCGAGGTGGAAGACTTCCCGGCCTTCATCCTCATCGACGACAAGGGGAATGATTTCTTCCAAAGCGTCGGGCCGGGGTGCTCGGTGAAGCATTGAGGCGAGCGCTTATAGACGCGGCTTAAAGAAAATTTGGCGCCCCCCCACGCCTGAGTCATAGCTGCCTTGCCATACATCTTCGCCGCGCAGGAAATCTGAAGCTTCGAAGCACAAAGCGAATCGTTCCTGCACGTCCGATTCGGATTCACTGTCACTAGCAGCCATGGTGACGCCAGTGAACTCCGTTTCAGCAGTGAGGCGGAAAGGTGACACGCTCTGTGCTGAATCGTCGATCCACGTTTCGCAAAGACCGCTCCACTCCACTCGAAAACGGGTGCCTCCAACACCGTGGAAACTCAGACGCCCTTCAATGATGCTGCCGTGTTGGCAAAGATAGAATCCACCCTTTGGCTTGCCACTCTCGTCCATAGGTTCGTTCCATTCACAGGCAAAGCCCGCAAGCTGCCGCCAGCTCCGAAGCGTCAACGGCAGCGAATGGTGATAGACGTGAGGTTCATACTGGTCTTCACCAATCACGCCCTGCTCAAAAAACAATTCCAGAGACCATTTTGGCGTCAGTGGGTGATCTGGCGCGAATTCTCGAACCCAGTGCGGATCATTCATCCATGCGCTAATGGTTGCCTTGCGGAGAGCGAAGCTCGCTCCGCACACGGTAAGTTGGCCTTCTGCACTCACTGGAAACAGTTTTGTCCGAATAGACGATTGAAGCAATCGCCAACTCAAACATTCCGAGCCGGAGGCTCGAAAGAGATTAGCCGGTGGTGAAACCACCGGAACCGGGTCGCACCAGATGGCCTGCGCCCCGGCAGGGGCGCGAGAAGCGTGGGATTGTTCACCGGCGATGTTGCCCGCCACACCTCGCGTGCTCTTCTCGCGCCCTTCCAGGGCGCGGTTCGTGTTTGGCGGGCGTTGGCCGGTGGTTGCACCACCGGCTAATTTCTCTCGTGCCTCCGGCACGGGATCCGAATTCGTGATTGCCATCCTTCGCCCGATCTGAAACCATCCCGTATGGCCTCGACGCATCTTTCGTTGCATTACCATCTCGTGTTTAGCACGAAAAACCGGGAACCCTGGCTCTCGCCGACGCATCGGCAACGCGTTCACGAATATATCGGTGGCATCATCCGAAACATGGACGGGGTGGCGCATGCGGTGGGCGGCACGGGCGATCACATCCACATCGCCGCCGGTTTGCGGGCGACGCATTGCCTCGCCGACGTGATGCGGGAGGTAAAAAGCGAGTCCTCCCGCTGGATCCACGAGGAACTGCGCCTAGCGGGCTTTGCGTGGCAGGAGGGCTATGGGGCGTTCACATTCGCCGCGCCGGACCTAGAGGCGGTGCGGGCGTATGTTTTGAACCAAGAGCAACATCATCGTGTGAAGACCTTTCAGGAGGAGTATGTGGCGATGCTGAAACGCGGGATGGTGGTCTATGAGGAGCGGTTTTTGTGGTAGCGAAGGCTTCTTGCGCCCTTTCAGGGCGCGAGCCCGGGGTTGGCGGCATATTCCGGTGGTTGCACCACCGGCTAATGTCTTTCGAGCCTCCGGCTCGTGAGGCAGATCGCGGTGAGGAAGGTCAAATGGCCGTTTGATCGCATCATCGCATGCGTTTGAATGCACACCATGCCTACCCCCATCCGCGTCACCATCTGGAACGAATTCGTCCACGAGCGTCAGAATCCTGCTGTCGCCGCCATTTATCCCAATGGCATTCATGCGGCGCTGGCGGAGGCTTTGGGAGTTCATGCAGACTTCATCATTCGCGCTGCGACGCTCGATGAGCCGGAGCAGGGTGTTCCGCAGTCGGTGCTCGATGAAACGGACGTTTTGCTGTGGTGGGGGCATGCGGCGCATGATCAGGTGCTCGATGAAACGGTGACGCGGGTGCAGCAGCGGGTGCTGGCGGGCATGGGATTGATCGTTTTGCACTCCGGGCACTGGTCGAAGGTCTTCAAGCGGCTCATGGGCACGAGCTGTGCGCTGTGCTGGCGTGAGGCGGGCGAGCGCGAGCGAGTGTGGGTGGTGAATCCGGGTCATCCCATCGCGGCGGGGCTCGGCGACTGCATCGAGATCGAGCAATCGGAGATGTATGGCGAGCCGTTTGGCATTCCGACGCCGGACGAGCTGATCTTCGTGTCGTGGTTCCAAGGCGGCGAGGTCTTCCGCAGTGGCGCGACATGGACTCGCGGCAGCGGTCGCATCTTCTACTTCAGCCCGGGGCATGAGGTGTATCCGATTTATCATCATCCCGATGTGCAACGCGTGATCGCCAATGGCATCCGCTGGGCGCGGCCGCAGGGGTCACCTGCGAATACGCCGCGTCATGTGCCGGTGGAGCAGGCGCGGGAGCAGATCAAGGAGCGTGGCGGAACGGTGCACGGATCGACTTAGCCGAACACTGCACATAAGGCGGGCTCAAATGCCATTGCGACTTTGTCATCAAACGAAGTTCGCCTCTCGAGCCAAGTGCTGAGTTCAGATTCGTTATATGCGATCGCATTCGCCTCACTTTATCTCAAGCCTCTTATTTTCTTCCGATGCACCAGAGATTCTGATGCCCGCGGATGTAGAGTCG
>CAMBPV010000106.1 GCA_945869695.1 Prosthecobacter debontii | reverse complement strand
GGAACCGCTACCATCCCGCGTTGCCGTTGGTGAAGAAACTCGTGACGGAGGGAGCCATCGGCAGGGTCCTCGAGTATCGCATGCGGGGCAAAGAAGACCCGCGCGGCGGCAGTCTCGATCTCTGGGTGCTCGGCTCGCATCTCTTCAATCTCGCTGCCTACTTCGGCGGTCCGCCCATCGCGTGCACGGCGGGTGTTTACCAAGCGGGCAAGCCGCTCACCAAGGCCGATGTCGTCGAAGGAGCCGAGGGCATCGGACCTCTCGGCGGCAATGAGGTGCACGCACGCTTTGAGATGACCAACGGCACACCTGCCTTCTTTGACTCCGTCCAAAATGCTGGAACCAAGACCGCCGGATTTGGCCTTCAGATCATCGGCACCGAGGGCGTGATCGACTTCCGCATTGATCAAGAGCCACTGGCGCACATCCGGCGCGGCAGTCCATTTTCTCCGAAGGTCGAGCCCGCTGCGTGGGTGCCCATCACCACCGCTGGCATCGGAAAGCCCGAGCCCATCGTCGGCCTCGGGCGTGATGTCGCGTCCCACGCCGTCGGCGCGCGCGATCTGATCGACGCCATGGCCAATCAACGCCCGCCCCTTTGCAGCGCCGCCGATGGCCGCACCACCATCGAGATGATTAGCGCTGTCTTTGAGTCTCATCGCCTGCAAGGTCGCCGTGTCACCTTCCCGCTGGAGACGCGGGTGAATCCGCTCTCTCTTCTGTAAACCCAACCCAACCCGCCCATGAAAAACATCGTCGCCCTCATCGATTTCTCAGACGTCACCTTCAAGGTGCTCAAACAAGCCCACACGCTGGCGAAGGCCCTCGGCAGTCAGGTGGTCATCATGCACGTCGTCCCAGAAGAGCCCGTGGTGATCGACTTCGGGCTCTCCGCCACCGTCCTGCGTCCCGCCTCCCCCGAGAGCGTGGCGGCCGACAAAGCCAAGCTCACCGAGCTCCAGGAATCCCTATCCCAAAACGGCGTCCCCGCCTCCATCCACCAATTCCCGACCGCCACGATCTCCGACATCCTCAGCGAGTGCACCAAGCTCCCCGCCGACCTCATCATCCTCGGCACCCACCATCACGGAGCCATCTACAATCTCCTCATCGGCAGCGTGACCTCCGAGATTCTCAAACAAGCCACCTGCCCCGTGCTCGTCGTGCCTGCGTAGGAGGCTGGGGGAGTTTTCCATTTCCGAGCCGAGGAACGACTGCACTGTGAACCCATGACTTGAACGCATCAGTGATTCAGCGAACATATCCTTGCATTTGAAACTGCTTTTTCCCAAAGCCCTCCATGAGCAAAATCAAGAAAAACCTAGCCGCATTGCTCGAAGGGCGCTCTGATGAAAACTTTGATTTCAGCGATCTGTGTTTTATCTTAGGTCGCGCCGGTTTCACTCTCCGGCGTGGAAAAGGCAGTCATCAAATTTACTTCAAGGAAGGTGTGGAGGAGATCATCAACTTGCAACCTCGCGGCTCGCAGGCGAAAGCTTACCAAGTTAAACAAGTCCGCGACCTCATCATCAAATACCAACTGGAGATCGACTGAAATGCGCTACGAACTCATCATCTATTGGAGCAAAGCAGACGAATGCTTCATTGTCGAAGTCCCCGAACTCCCTGGCTGCATGGCAGATGGCAGCACCTATGAGGAAGCCGTGGCAAATGCGCAAGTCGTCGTTCATGAGTGGATCGAAACCGCGATGTCAGTGGGCCGCCCGATTCCAATACCCAAGGGCAAGCTTGCGTTTGCTTAAAAGGAGCGGTCTAAAGTGACCTAGTATTCTCAGATGCCGGGAATGACTGAAGATTCGAATCGCCGAACACTTGTCCCTTTCCCGCGCCATGAAAAAAACCGCCATCGCTGCCGCTGTTGTCGCGCTGATCTGTCTCGGTGGGTTGATCGGAATCAAGCTGGCCGACTTCAAGCCTCAGGCACCGATCGCCAAAGCCGAAGCCAAGCCTGCGGCGCCTCAATCGACACGCCCGGTGGAGAAGCTGCCGCCTCCGACGATGGTGAAGACAGGCGATTCTCCCTCCGCACCACCCGTCAGCCCCGTCGTCAAGGAAGATGCCACCGCGGAAAAAGCAGAAAGGGAACGGCACAAGAAAATCGACATCGACCACCTGAAGCAACTGCACAAAGGCGTCCTGGCCTACCTCAAGAGGAAAAAGATGCCAAGGAAAAAGATGCCAGGCATTTTTCACTGGTGCGCCGGGTTAAAATGGCGGCGAAGCGGAATCTGAGGACTTGGAGACTTGGGGACCAGAAATTCAGCGCGTGGAAAGGGTCTGGAGGTCGGTCCTCTCCAGTAGTTTTTCATCCGAAGTAACGAGAACCAAATCGCTGATGACTGCCGTGGCGGCGATGAGGCGGTCTGCGGGATCACCATGGAAATCCGCAGGCCACTGATAAGCACGGAGGGCAATCTCAGCTGTCAGAGGTTGAAGCGCGAGACGGGAGGGCGGCATGGCCTTTTGCACTCAACGGTCCAATGGCAGGGAAAAAGACAAGCGTCCCTTTGCCGCCTTCTGAGCGACTTCGACAATACTCAAGGGCGAGAGGCCAATCCGGCTCTCTTGATTGAGAGCATCCCGCACGGATTTGCGAATCTTCCCCGGATCGGAATACAGCCAAATCCAGGCATTGGTGTCGAGGAGGTATCTCGTCGCAGGTTGAGGTCAGTCTTCCTTACCCTGAGAGAACTCCTCCCACTCTTCTGGGGCGAAGGCGGGCTCATCGGGGTCATAGCCGGGTGCGAACGTCACGGTGCCTGCGCCGCTGCCCATCCAATCTGCCAAAGTGCCAGCCGGTTCCTCGGGTGGCGGCGGACTGAGCACGGCCACAACCTTGCCGCTGCTGAGGATCTCAATAACGGTATCACCATCCTGAACGGATTTGATCTCGTCGAGGCAATGCGCAGCGAAGTTACCGAGGGTCAGTTGTCGAGTGCTCATGGGGTGATGGTAACGGGTGGGAGGAATAACGTCAATGCCCTGCAAAGGACTCGGAGACTTGGGGACTTGGAGAAGACGAGATTCAGAATCTCCCTGTCTCTCGGCTTGGACTCCCATTCTACTGACCCCATTCTACTGCCATTGATTTCACTGCGGTTGGAGAAGTGATTCAGGGGAAGATCCTTCAGATGTCCTTTCAAAAGATGCCAAGCATTTTTTCATCACGGTTTTGGAGGGAAGCGGTGTTTTTTCCACTTTACTGGGGGAGGAGCTGAAAATGCGCTTTTTTGACCCGATTTTATTTCCGAATGGCCGAAACGAGTCTCGTTTGAGGCATTTGGTTTTCCGGACGGGCTAAACGAGGCTCGTTTGGGCCGTTTGGTTTTCCCGATAGGCTAAACGAGACTCGTTTGGGGCATTTGGTTTTCCCGATGGGCCAAACGAGGCTCGTTTGGGGCATTTGGTTTTCCAAATGAGCTAAACGAGACTCGTTTGGCGTTCCCTTTTCCGAGTCCGCGCCGATTTGATCAGCTCTGCTGATGAGGTGCTCGGCAGCGAGCTGAGTGCGGTGCCCAGTCGCAGCAGGGGACGGAGACTTTTCGCCTGATGGTTATCGGGAAGTGGACCCGAAGCGGATAGCGGCATCTCACTTCACCTCTTCGATCTGCTCCACGAAGAAGCGCTCGGCGGTGAAGCGGTCGGTGAAGTCGTCGCTGGTGTTCACGCTTTTGGCCTCGGGGGGGGCGGCGGACTCGGGGACGAGGGTGAGGCGGTAGATTTTGCCGGGAGTGGCGCTGGCGGTGGGCTGATTTTCTTTGTTCTTGAAGGTCCACTGAAGCGCGAGCCAATCGGTGCTGGCAAAGGTGCCGCTGACGACTTTTTGAAGCTCGTAGTTCGCTGTATGCAGGGCGTGGGTGTAGGGCGTGCCACCGGCATCTTGGAGCTTGGATTTCTCGACCAGTTTGGCCTCGATGATGATCTTGGTATCGGGCGTGGGGGTGGTAGCGACGGCGGGGGCTGAGCCATCGCTGGTTTTGGGATTAAACTCGACGCGCTCCCAGGTGACGTTGGCATCGCGTGCGGCGGAGGGTGAGAGCAGAAGGTCCCGGCAGGCGATGACCCAGACGACGAGTTTTTTGGCGCGGACTTCATCGTCGAATCGGCGGGCGAAGTCGCGCCGGGCCGGCGTGGCACCTCCGCCATTCACAGCAAAGACATCGAGCGGCTGATTGAGAAGAACGGCGAGCTGATTGGCGAGGCCTGCTTTGATGCGCTCGTCTTTGGCGGTGCCGTCCTCGGGTGTGAAACCGAGTGCGGGATCGTCAAAGACATTGACGAAACTATCGCCGAGCACGGCGATGGGGGACTTCGGACTCGGATCCAGGCCTTGGATGGAGACCAGCGTGGCCTCTTCTTTGCCAAAGATGAACTGGGGAGCGGTCACGTCGAGTAGGCCCACGAGATCGCCATAACTAGAACGGTCGATGATGCGGGGATTCACGAGGGGTGACTCCAAGGGCTCTTTCACAGCCTGCGGATACTGGGTGCGGATGTGCTTATTCAAATGCTCGGCCATGAGCTTCATGACATCAGGCGTCCAGTGGGTGTCCTGCTGGAGGAATATCTGCATCCGATACTTGAGCTTCCACATTTCCTCACTGAGGTCCATGACATCGATCCCTGCGGCGCGGAACTGATCGTAGAGCGCCTTTTGATCCGGGTGATACAGCGGCTCCTTGAATCTACCGATGGCGAGGTATTCCGGGTAGATCATGGCCTTCACCGGCACGGGCACGAGCAGGAGCGGCACGCCGCGTTCCTTCAGTTGGGCCGCGTATTCGAGCACGACGTCCTTGGCCATCCGCAGCTTGGCCACGCTGGGATCTTTCATGGGCGAAAAGGGCTCACGCTTCAGCGGACCCCAGCCGTGCAGGGCGGTGAGCTCGGGCTGGTAATAAAGCCAGTCACCGCTGCCGACATAAACCTTCCGATTTCCCTCTCCCCCGAAGTAGGTGAGCAGGCTCTGGGTGGTCTGTCGGATGAAGGTCGCGTAGCCCGCTTTGTCCGTGCTCTTCTCGACTTCATGCAATCGGGTCAGCAGAGGACCCGCCGAGGGACGCCAGGAGAACAGCTTGGCAGCGGGCGTCTCTGCGCCTTTTCCACGGAATGCCTGGATCAGGTGATGCGAGAGAGGCAGGAGCGTGATGACGGGAAAAAAGTAGAGCGCGATGCGCCAGGCGTGGCTGCGACTGATTTGGTAATCCGTCGTGTCCTTCTCATCGGGATAGGGGTTGGTGGGCGTGTCTGACATGGTTTTGAATCAGAACTGGAAATAAAGAAACGGACTGTGCCCACGGGTGAACATCATGGCGACGGCCAGCGCGAAGAGGCCGAGGCCCACAAGCGCCTTCCACCAAACAAAGCGATGCAAAATCGTCTGCGTGTTCGGCATGGCCCAAACGGCGAAGGCACAAATCACAAACTGGAAGGTATTGAAGTGGCGCATGATCTGGATATCGAGCACAGGTGCAGTCGCCACGAGCGGAGGGCCTGCGCCGAACATGATGGATAGGTATTGAGTGGCCACCTCAAAAGTTTCGGCACGGAAGAAGACCCACGTGATGAGCAGGATGAAGAAAGTGATCGCCACTTTGAGAGGACCCGGCAACTTCGCGTAGATGGAGTCTTTTCCCATCAGTCGCTCAAAGGCCAACATGCCGCCGTGGATGGCGCCCCAGATGATGAAATTCCACGAGGCTCCATGCCACAGACCGCCGATGACCATGGTGAGCATGAGATTCACATAAGTGCGCACGGAGCCATGGCGATTCCCCCCGAGCGGGATGTAAAGGTAGTCCCGTAGAAAGGCCGAGAGCGACATGTGCCAGCGTCGCCAGAAGTCCGTGATGCTGACGCTCTTGTAGGGCGAATTAAAATTCTCCACGAAGTAGAAGCCGAGCATCTTCGCGAGGCCGATGGCCATGTCGGAGTAGGCGGAGAAATCAAAATAGATCTGAAAAGCGTAGGCGATGACACCCACCCACGCCGCAGAGGCAGTGAGGTTCCCTGCCCCGGCACCGAAGGCCGCATCGGCCATGGCACCCATCGAATCGGCCAGCAGGATCTTTTTGGCCAATCCGAAGCCGAAGCGAGTGATGCCGAGTGAGAACTTCTCGATCGTGTGCTCCCGGTGACGCATTTGATCCGCGATGATGCCGTAGCGAACGATGGGACCCGCAACGAGGTGCGGGAAGAGCGAGACGAAGCAGGTGAAGTCGAGGAAGGACTCCGCCGGTTTGGCATGGCCGCGGTAGAGATCGATGCAGTAACTCAGACTCTGGAAGACATAAAACGAGATGCCTGCTGGCAGCACGATGTTTTGGAAAAACTCCGGCACCGTGATGTCTCCCCAGGCCATGGCATGAGCCACGGATTGCGCGCTCTCGATGGCGAAGGCGGTGTATTTGAAGAAGGCCAGCACACCCAGATTCGAGACCACCGAGAGCATAACGCCGAGTTTTTTTCGCCGTTCGTCATCGCCTGCATTGACGATCATCCGTCCGAGATTGTAGTCGAGCGTGGTGGTGCCGAGCATGAGCAACACGAACCAGGGATTCCACCAACCGTAGAAGACCATCCCGGCGCAGGTGAGAAAGAGGTGCCTCACATTGCTGCCTGCACCGCGCCAGAGCAGCAGGTAATAGATGCCCACCACGATGGGCAGGAAATAGAAGATGAAAATGTGTGAGCTGAATACCACGCGCGAGAGGTCTGACAGGAGGCGTCCGGGGAGACGGCGACAATGCGCGGACCTCCCTGCCATGGCAACCGGCAAAAATGAGCGCAAAGAAGTCATTGCTCCTCTGCGGCTAGGCAGCACATTTCACCCACCCCCGTAAATCCATCCAACCCACCTCATCATGATGAATCCCCTTTTCACTCTGACGACTCTCCTCGTCCTCGGCGCCTCCGCAACCAACCAGGCTGCTGTGCCAGAAATCACGGAATCTCTCCGGCAGCAATACGGCGGTCTTTACCTGCAAAATGTGGTGCTCTTCCGCGCCCTTCCCGCCAGCACGGATCCCATTCAATGGAATGTCTACGCCCGAGACGCCTACCGTCCCGGCCAACTCGTGCGGACCATCGCCACACTGAATGGCGTGAGTTGGACAACGACTCCGAATGGCGCGGGAGAAGACTTGCTGGAGCGCAACCCACCCAAAACTCTGGATCTGAATCGTGTCAAAATCGACTCGGCTCAGGCACTCGAAGTCGCCAAAAAAGCGGCGGCATTGTCTCAGGTCACGATTTCCAAAGCGGGATACCAACTCGCGGCCAATGACACCAACGGCGTGCCTGAGTGGGGAATCGAGCTGCTGGACCCCACAGGATATGAGATCGGGTTTTGCGTCATTTCAGCCGAGACCGGTGCCTTGGTTCACCAGAGCTGGACTCCCAAAACTGCGTCAACGGCCAAGAAAAGCCAGCCTGAAACCGAAGGCGAGATCGCCGCTAAGAAAGTGAAAAAGGGAGTCCGCAAAGCTTGGAACTGGACCGAAGACGCAGGCAAGACGACCGGCAGCTTTTTCAAAGAGCTGTTCAAAGGAAATTAATCACCGCCAGAGCGCGTCGATGAAGAACGTCGCCACCATGGCGACGCTCACTCCGACTCTGAGCACCAAGCCAGCGCCCGTGCCCACGAGGGTTCCCCAGGTGGACTTCATGGCGGGGCGCATCTCTTTTTTGGCAAAGAGGAGCTCAAAGCTGAGCCCGCCAACGATGGGGCCCAGAATGAGACCCGGGAGCGCGAAAAAGAGGCCCACGATCCCGCCCACAAAAACACCGAGCACACCCCATTTACTGGCGCCAAACCAACGCGCACCCACAGCTCCGCTGGCGATGTCGAGGGCATAAGAAACCACGAGGAGCAACGCCAGCAGCGCGATGCCCGGCCAACTCATTCCAGACTCGGGCCTGAGCCAGGTATGCACGATGCCGGCGATGAAAATGAGAAAAGGACCGGGAACAAACGGGAGCACCGCTCCGAGCAAGCCGACCACCAGCAAACTCAGGGTCAGCGACCACACGCTGATGCAATTCCAGTCAACCGACTGAACCATGCTCATGCACCAGGTCCAAAAGCTGTGAAGGGCCTCAAGCATCCGCCCAAGCTATTTTCTCGGTGATGGGTTTACGCGCGCTTTTTGGCGAAGGCCGGTCACCTCGTGGCCAACCGAGATAGATCAGCCCCAGGCATCGATGGGCCTCTCCGATTCCAAACCATTGATTGAACTGGGGCGTGTAGATCAGCGGCGGTGAGGACCAAAAAGAACCCAGCCCTGCGGCCACAGCAGAGAGAGCCAAATTTTGCAACGCACAGGCACCCGCCTCGATCTCTTCGATCTCACGAATCTTGCCGCCCACCTGAGGCTCGACCCAGGCAACAATGATCACCGGTGCCAGCAGCGGATTGACACCCAGTTTTTCGTGTTTGTCCTCCCGGAATTCCGTAGCGGATGTGGTCTCGCGGTAAAGCGTCTGGAGGCCGCCCGCAAGCCCGAGGCGGGAGTCCCCTGTGTAGACGCGAAAGCGCCAGGGCTCAGTCATTCCGTGAGTGGGTGCCCAACTGGCGTTCTCGAGCAAGGTCACGATCAGCTCACGATCAACTTCCCGCTCGGGATCCATGTCCGCAGGCTTGATGGAACGCCGGCTGCGCAGGAGCGCTGTGGTCTCGATAAGGGATGGGAGCGTTTCACTCATTCGACGTCCGGCCCCCGGTATTCGAGAGTTTCTCGTTTGCCGCGCCCCTCCAGGGTGTAAACGAGGTGTGGCGTGTAGAGTTCAGGCTCTAGCAAAAAGGAATCATGCCCTTTGTCCGAATGCACCGTGATGTGCATGGACGAAACGCCCGCCTGCTCGAGGTAGCCGACCAATTCCGCCTGCTCCTCGGGGTAGAAACAATAGTCGGAATCAATGCTGAAGACCAAGTAATGGTGCCCGGCCGCCTGCGAACGGGCAAACAGCGCCGCGTAGCTGTCCACACCCGCGTCGCTGAGCGGGTCATACCTCAGCCACATGTCACAGATGCGGAGGTAGGTGTTCGCATCAAAGCGCTTCACAAACTTCTTCCCCTGATGGAGCATGTAGCTTTCCACATTGTGCCCGACGCGATACCACGAGAGTTGGCCGTCGGCTTGTTTGAGGTCCGTGCGCGCACGGCGCTCGATCGCATCCAAATGCACGAAGGTCTTATGACTGATCATGCGAGCCAGCGCGAGGCCATACTTCGGCGGCTGATCGCCATAATAATCACCGCCGTGGAAGTGCGGGTCATTTTCGATGGCCATGACCTGTTCAAACAGGGTCAGGCGAGCGAGAACCGTCGTCCGCGACCCCGAGGCGACAGGGATGACCAGTTTCACGCGCTCTGGTGCCATCGTGGCAAGATTGATGGCAAGCAACCCTCCGACAGAAGCCCCGATCACGGCCAGAAGCTGGTCAACACCCAAGTGATCGAGAAGTGCCAACTGCGAACGCACGACATCGCTCGTGCTGACCGAAGGAAAGCTGTGCCCGTACGGCTTCCCCGTCACGGGATTGATCGATGCAGGCCCAGACGACCCATAACAGCCTCCGAGGTAGTTTGCACAGATCACGAAGTAGCGATTCGTATCCAGTGCCTTGCCCGGACCCACAAACAAATCCCACCAACCGATCTCACAGTCCTCCGTCCAGCGCTGATCCGTTTCTGGGACGGCCTTCATGATTCCGGCAGCGTGCTGGCTTCCCGAGAGCGCATGGAAAAGCAAAATCGCATTGTCCTTCCGGCTGTTCAGTTTCCCATGGGTCTCGTAAGCGACCGTGATTCCGGGCAGGCTTTCTCCCGACGAAAAAACAAATGGCTCCTTTTCAGAGCCAACTCTCAAAAACTTCGTCTCGACCTCGACAGTGCCTTTACCCATGGGACGCGGAAGAAACAACACTTTCACCCCTCAGCAATGGAGAAAGTGACCGAAGAGAGCCAATCAAAGCTTGGGACGCACTTCCTGTTTTTATAGAAAGAAAATTTTATTCTTGATTGGAGGGTGAGTTTTGCATGCAATAATGTTATCAGTTATGGTAAAGCACAGAAAAGAAATAATCTCCTTGTGTTTCTTACGACATTCCCTGCATGTATCTAGGACAGCACGTTTTGCCTCGATCTCCCGTCCCGATTCCTCGGCAGTCTCTCCGCGTTAGATTTTCGACCGATGCTTGAACCCTTCACAGCCCTCAGGGAAGCCAGCTTCTCCGCACTCGGTGTGGGCGCTGATGCTCCCCGTGGCTGGTCGGCTGAATTGATCACCCAACTCGATTGGTTGCGACTGGCTGAACTGGCACGTGCGATCGTTGCAGATGCAGGCTGTGAATTGGGTGGTTCTCGCGTTTGTGCAGATGGATCGGTACTTTTTGCCATGTTCGAAGAACCCAAGTCCATCAGCCCCAGACGGGCTCTGGTGAAACTCGTGCCATGGAATGAGTGGGGCGCCAGCCCATCGACCGTCGAAAGATTTGCCATTGAAGTGCACAGCACCCGAAATGCTCGGGGAATCCTCATCGCCCCGGGAGGCTTCACGCCAGCCGCGTTGCATGCGGCGCAGGAGCACCACATTGAGACCGTTGATGCATGGCGGATTTACGACCGTCTCAGGACCATGGCCCTTGAGGACTCCGACTTTTTCCATGTCATCACGACGGCTGGCGACTTCTCAGCACCCACTTGCCCGATCTGCCTGCAAAAGATGACTCAACATCCAGTCACCGGCGTCCAACTCCACCAACCGCTCACCTCGGAATGCGTCTACCAGGCCAGTGCCATCGTGGCAGAGCCTATTGACTGCAGACGCATTGAAATCATGCCGAATGTGGAGGTTCAATTCCTCCACGAAGTGCGCGCACGTGAGATCGTCATTCATGGCCATGCCACCGGTGACTTCGTTTGCCACGGCCAGCTCACTTTGGGACCACGAGCCACCCTTTTCGGGACAGTGGCCGCACGGTCCGTCGATGTCAAAGAAGGCGGTGAATTGCTCGGTCAGGCGCGCATCCTGGAGGGAGATCTCCCTTCCGCCGCTGGCCTAAAACCCAGGTGGAACTGGCGTTGTCGGAATCTCGCAGGGAATCCTCAATGCATTCAGGTCGTCTTCGACACGCACTGAGAAAGCGCCCGCTCGAAACGAGCCACCAACTCGGTCAGCGGCTCTAGGCCCACCGACACGCGGATCAAATAACGATCAGCACCACAGCTTTCCGCCCATTCGAGTTCATCATAATGAGCCAGCAGGGTGTAAGGGCAGGCCAGAGTGAACCGGGTCCCGAGGCTCGGCCCCTTGCACACCTCGAGCGCGTCGTAGAACGCAGGACTCGACTTTTCCGGATCACGCAGAGTGAAAGAAACGAGGCAGCCATGCCCGCCGTCGGCACGTTGAATGTGCGAGTAACCGGGACCCCCCTGAGTGATGGAGTGCCAAATTTTGTCGATGCGCGGATGCGACTTCAAATACTCATAAAGACCCACGGAGTTTCGGCTCATCACTGCGACACGCTCCGCGAAATCACGCGAGTTCTTTTCGAGGGCCACCGCATCCCCGCGCCAGATCTCGTGATCCGATTCCGCATTCAAAAAGGCCGAGAACGCGGCGTAATGCGGAGACTTCCGGTTCAGAATCACGCTGCCGGCCATCACATCACCCGTGCCCGAAAAGGCTTTCGTGAGGCTGGTCGTCACCACATCAGCAACGCGGAAGGCATCCACATTCACCACCGTGGCGATGGTATCATCCACCACCAATGGAAGACTAGGCTGCGTGGCGGCGATGATCTTTTGCAACCTTTCAAAATCCACACACTTGAGTAGCGGATTACTCGGCGCTTCACAAAAAACGCCCGCCAGTTTTTCACCACGCATCAAGTTCTCGATGTCGCCATACTCGCTCTCGTTCACGAGCGGAAAAAAATGAACCCCCGAGCCAAAGCGCTCCTGCAATTTCAAAACATCCACATACGGGAAATCGAGCTGAACCGTCTTCCGATCTGGAAAAAGAGAGGTCAGCATTCGATGCACGGCATAACTAGCAGCCATCCCCGAGGGAAACAGAAAAACATCCTCGCTAGACTGCCCCGAGAGTCCCGCCAAGCGTGCCCGGATCTCCATCTGTGCGGACTTGCCCTTTTCCATGCTCACCGCTGTCGATACCCGTCCCAGCGCATGACAGGCCTGACGTGTGCTCACCACTTCTCCGCAGAAACGCCAGAAGTGACGCGCCTTGTCGTAGGCCGCCGCCGGGAAGACCGCCACGCCGAGTTCCTCTTCACTCAGAACGGCTACACGACCCGCGAAACCAGCGCCCGCGATGAACGAGAGACAACGTTCCGCATGAACCGCTCTCGGAAAAACAAGGCACCGCTCGCCTTGGCTCGCGAACTGGATTTCCGCAGCGCGAAACAAATCACTCACCGCAGGAGGACAACAAAAGCGCGGATACCCTGAACGGAACTTACTCACCACCTCAGGATCTTTCTCCTCGTAGCCAATCACATGACGCCACAGAGGCAGACTCACCGAGACGCCGAATTCATTATCAGGAAGCGGAGATCCGAGATCCTGCCCCTGCCAAAGCGGATGCTTCAAAAGGTCACTCATGAGTCCTAAGCTTGAAGTGCCGATTCAATGTCCGACCACAGATCATCCACGTGCTCGATGCCGACAGAAAACCGGATGAGTCCATCCGTCACGCCCGCAGATTCCCGCACGTCTCGGGGTATCGACGCATGAGTCATCGTTGCCGGATGGCAAACCAGAGACTCAATGCCTCCCAAGCTCTCTGCCTGAGTGAAGAGACGTAATCTGCGAATGAAGGCCAAGGCACCCTCCTGCGAGTGACCGAAATCGGCCAAAAGCATCCCACTTCCACCAGACATTTGTTTCCGCGCTAAGTCGTATTGGGGGTGACTGGCTAAAAACGGATACCGCACGCTCTTCACCCCAACCTGGGCCTCCAGACGCGTCGCCAGTTCCAGTGCATTCGCACAGTGCCGCTCCATCCGGATCGCCTCCGTCTTCACTCCCCGAGACGTAAGCCAGGTGTCAAAAGGACTCGGTTGCAGGCCAAGCGCCTTTTGCGCAAAAATCATTTTCTCCTGCCACTCGTCACAATTGGAGCAGACAGCTCCACCCAGTGCATCCGAGTGTCCGTTGCTGTATTTGGTGGTGCTTAACAAAGACAGATCCGCACCGAGATCGAGCGGCCTTTGCAGAAGGCTGGACGCAAAAGTGTTATCCATCACCACCGCACTACCGACGGCATGGGCAACGTCTGAAATCGCCTGAATATCCAGAATCTTCAGCAGCGGATTCGTCGGAGATTCCAACCAAACAAGCGCCGGCTTCAATTCGGTGATGACACGGTAATTTGCCGGATCCGACAGGTCCACGTATTGAATATCTACGCCGAATTTACGCAGCACCCGCTCGAATAACCGATAGGTGCACCCATAGATGTTCAACTCCGAAAGAATCGTGTCTCCCGACTTCAACCCAAAGGCGATGGCCGTGATCGCTGAGACACCGCTCGCAAAAACCGTCGCATGTTTTGCATTCTCAAGGCTCGCCAGCGTGTGCTGAAGGTTGCGGTAATTGGGATTACCCGACCGCGTGTAGTCAAAGCCGCCGGGATTCCCCGTCTCAAAGGTCGAGGTCATGTAGATCGGAGGGATCACCGCTCCGGTCTCTGAGCGGTACTCCTGTCCAATATGAATCGCCCGCGTTTCAAAACGCGCTTCAGCGGGCACCGTGGGATCATTTTTCATGGGTCGTGAAACTGCCATGTCTCCGCTCGACGAGCAAGGGTGAGGATTGCCTTAAAGCGGCCAATCGATTTCCGTTTCTCCGTGCATGACTTCCGCCAGAACAGGAACCTCAGAGAAAGAGGCCAAAACAGCGCGATTTGAAATGCTGGCAGGGTCCCTCTCATCACGCACATAGTTCAAAATGATCCCGGCACACACGAGTCCCCTCGCCTGAATGTTTTTCACGGTGAGCAAGGCATGATTGAGCGCCCCGAGTTTGTTATTCACCACCACGATCACGGGCAAACCCAGATTCTGCGCATAGTCGGCCACCGTCATTTCCGGAGCCAGCGGCACCTCCCAGCCTCCTGCGCCTTCCACGAGCACCGTCTCGAATTGCCCATCCAAATGATCATAGGCGGCTCGGATGGAGCCAAAGTCGATCACGCGATTCTCCATCAGCGCAGCAGCATACGGAGCCGCGGGCACCTTCAGCCAAAGAGGATTCACCTCATCCACAGACACGCCGCCAGCACTTGCTTGCAAAAGATGCTCAGCATCCATCCGGTCTCCGCAACAGAACGGCTTAAAACCCACAGCTCGCTTCCCCTCACGCTTGAGGGCCTCCAGCAGCAGGCAAGTCACATACGTCTTCCCCGCGTCTGTATCGGTTCCGGTGATGAAAAAATTCATGTCACAGGTCTAGCCAATCTGCGCCAAAACAGCGGAAGCAATCTTGTCCGCTTGGGCCTCGAGGTACTCCACATCCCGACCCTCGATGAGCAATCGGATGAGCGGCTCAGTCCCGGAGAAGCGAAGAAGCACGCGCCCGTAGTCACCCAGTTTTTTCTCGGTCTCTTTGATGATCTTTTGCGCGTCGATCAAATCAGAAATCGGAGGCTTCGAGCGCACCCGAAGATTTCGGGATGCTTGAGGGAACTTCTTCAGGCACTTGCGCAGTTCACTCAGCGGCTCGCCTGTCTCCTTCATGATCCGCAGGATCTGCAATCCCGCGATCAGACCGTCACCCGTCGTGGCCCAGTCTCCAAAAATGATGTGCCCACTTTGCTCACCTCCAAAATTCAGCCCGCGCTCGTTCATGACCTCGAGCACATAGCGATCCCCCACGGCCGTGCGAATCACGCGGCCACCCAGACCCGACACGAGATCATCAAAGCCAAAATTACTCATCACCGTCACGGCCACCGTGTTGTGCTTCAGCGTGCCTTTGCGCAGCATTGAAGCCGCTGCCACCGCCATGAGCTCATCACCATCCAGAGCGGATGCATTCTCGTCACAGAGCAGGATACGGTCCGCATCACCGTCATGCGCGAGGCCTGCATGTGCTTTTGTTTGAGCCACGATCCGCTCCATCTCCTCACCGTGCGTGCAGCCACAGTTTTCGTTGATGTTAAACCCATCGGGCTCGGAATGGAACACCATCAGTTCAGCTCCGAGCTGCTCCAATGCCAGCGCGCTGGTGTATGAGGCCGCACCGTGCGCATTGTCCAGAGCCACCCTCATCCCATCCAGTCGCACTCCGCCCATCGACGCAACGGCATGGGCCACGTATCGCTCCGCCGCATCGGTCATGCGTGAAATGCGTCCGATTTCCCGGCCCTCAGGACGCGCCATTTCCTTTTCGGTTCCCAGCACAATCTTCTCGATCGCGATCTCAGTCTCGTCCGAAAGCTTCCGGCCATTGCCATGCAGAAGCTTCACTCCATTGTCGTGAAACGGATTGTGCGATGCCGAAACCACAATGCCAAAGGAGGCACCCGTTTGTGCAGCCAGCATCGCCACGGCCGGAGTCGGCACCTGTCCCAGTAGCACCACATCAACACCCGCTGAATTCAACCCGGCGGCTAAAGCAGCCTCCAACATCTCACCCGAAGCCCGAGTATCCCGCCCCAACACGCAGCGAGGCCGCTCACCGGAAGATCGGTCACAAAGCACGGCCGCAGCCGCCTGTCCGAGCCGCATCACGAACTCAGGCGTCATTGGGTGACGATTAGCAACGGCGCGCACCCCATCGGTGCCGAAGAACTGGCGTTTTTCTGACATAGGCGCGCTCCTTAACCTGAAACCCACCGGGTGTCAAAGCCGAGCCGTCCTCACGGGCCGTCCATCTGGAAAGCTGCCTCCACCCCGCCCGACCTGAATGCTAATCAAATACCAAAAGAAAAACGCGAGCACGACAGCCAAAAGCTTCTCCTTCCAGTTCGAGGTCAGCATCGCCAGCACTTGCTTGTCCAGACGTTCCGTTTTCGGATGACCAGGTTCCAGTAAATCTCCCTGCGGCCCCGAGGTCAGGATTTCATTGAGCCGCTTCCTCAAGTCATCAGGCTCCAGATCATGCTCGAGTTTTCCCCGATAACAGATCGAGAGCGCACCCGTCTCCTCGGACACCACCAGCGCGATCGCATCCGTCTCCTCCGTCACACCCATACCCGCCCGGTGCCTGAGACCGATGGA
>CAMBPV010000105.1 GCA_945869695.1 Prosthecobacter debontii | reverse complement strand
ACCGGTAGCACGTAGTCGACCTGCACGGTGCCGAGTTGCCACTCACGGCCGATCACGTCCTTGATCACGAAGTCGATTTTCGGCCCGTAGAATGCAGCCTCGCCCGGTTCCTCTGTGAAAGGCACACCTAGCGTTTTTGCTGCTTCCCGGCAGGCATCTTCAGCTTGATCCCACTGCGCAGGATTTCCGGTAAATTTCGACCCATCCGGATCACGCAAACCCACGCGCACCCGGTAGTCCGTCATGCCCAGCGTGTTGAGCACGATTTTGACCAGCGAAAGGCACCCGAGCACCTCTGCCGCCACTTGCTCTTCCGTGCAGAAGAGATGGGCATCATCCTGTGTGAACCCGCGCACGCGCGTCAGGCCATTGAGTTCACCACTTTGTTCCCAGCGGTAAACCGTCCCAAACTCCGCCAAGCGCACAGGCAGGTCCCGGTAGCTCCTCGGCTGACTATCAAAAATTTTGATGTGATGTGGGCAGTTCATCGGCTTCAAAAGGAAGCCATCCAGCAATTGATCATCCGGAAGCACGCGTTCAGCCGGGATCACTTCCCGGCCCGCCCGCTCATTGATTCCCGAGCGCAGTTTCTCGCTCACGCCGTAGAGGCGATCATACACTTGAGAGCAGGAGCAACCCTCATGAATGCTCCGATGTAAATCATCATTCTCAATCACGGGCGCGAACTGGCTGTCCTTGTAGTAAGGGAAGTGACCGCTGGTTTTATAGAGCGCCAGCTTTCCAATGTGCGGTGTGAAAACCTGGTGGTAGCCTTGTTTGCGAAGTTCTTCACTGATGAAATTTTGAAGCTCCTGGCGGATCGTGGCCCCGTTTGGAGTCCAAAGGATTAAGCCCTGGCCCACGTCCTCATCGATATGGAAAAGCTTCAACTCGCGCCCCAGTTTCCGGTGGTCGCGTTTCTTCGCTTCCTCCAATTGGACAAAATGTTGCTCCAACTCTTCCGAAGTCGGGAAGGCCGTGCCATAAAGACGCTGGAGCTGCGGTTTTGTCTCATCTCCGAGGTAAAATGAGGCAGAAACACTGGTTAGACGCACGTGCTTGCACTTGCCGGAATAGTTCACATGCGGTCCTGCACAGAGATCAATGAAGTCCTCATTTTGAAAGCAGGATATCTGCTCGCCCTCAGGGATTTTATCGATCAAGTCGAGCTTAAAAACACTCGGATTGCCCGGTCGTTCACTGAGTCCGCCGAGCCTGCCACTTTGCGCCATCGCCTTCGCTTCTTCACGGCTGATGCCCTTCCATTCGAACTTCTGGTTCTCTTTGGCGATCTTCTTCATCTCTGCCTCGATCTTTGGGAAGTCATCCGGCGTGATCCGGTGATCGAGATCAAAGTCATAGTAGAACCCATTTTCCACCGGAGGGCCGTAGGCAAATTGGGCGTTCGGCCAGAGACGGAGAATGGCGGTCGCCATCACGTGAGCGCAGGAGTGTCTGAGGCGATCAATGTCAGACATCTGAGCGCGCTCTTCGAGTGTTTTTCGGTCGGTGGACATGTTTAAAAAGGGGAGCACTACCCATACGAGCAAGGCAAGGATGTGCCAAGAAGTTTTGACATGCGCTGAAGCACTCTTTCCAACTTGGAATCTGCGGACTCTGGCTGAATGTGAATTCAATCCGGAATAGGGATTGATTCGGCGGGAGAATGGGGACAGGTCGTGAGAGCCTTGTTGTTTCAGCTATGTCTATTTTTTCGCCTGCCGAGAATGGTCGAGTCCTGCGAGTCCGCAGTTTTGAAGAATTGGTGGAGAGCCGCTTCGGGAATGGAGTGAATGCTTTTTGCTGGCCCCGGGTGCTGGAGGGGGATTATGCGGAAGTGGTGGAGCGACTGGCCGTTAAGGAGGCGATGGAGGTATTGGGTGCGGAACGCCTGACGGCGCTGGACCTGAGTGCACAGGGCCGGGTGGCGGTGGCGCAGATGCTTGAGGATCTGGGGCGGCTAGCAGAGCGGGGGCTGGACCCATTGCTGAACTGCATCCGGGAGTATCCGAGAGATGAAGATGCTGTGGGGTTACCGACGCATGTTTACTCCTTTCACGTGGATAGTGCTCCGACTGAGGCGGACACTTTTCTCTGCACTTACCATGGTCTGGCGAGCAGTGGTTTGCGCAATGAAGAGGCTATCCGTAGGGTGGAAGTGCCGAAGACTCGGGCGATGCTTTTGAACGTATATGGGGGTGATGATGGGGTGGGTTTTCAGGAGTTTCTCAGTGAGAATTGCCTGGATCTTCACTATGAGGCGCTGCCGGGCGCGCGGCCGTATGATTTTGGTGTGGGGTCCCTATGGAGAATAGCTGTGGAATACCCCGGAAGCCCGGTGCTGCCTTGCATCCACCGTGCGCCCGAGGCGACTTATGCGGACGAGCCGAGATTGTTGCTCATTAGCTGAATGTTTGGGCTTGCAGGAGGGGCTGTCGCGGACAAGTAAAAGGTTAGATGGAAAAACTCATTGTACACGGAGGCGCGCCACTGAAGGGACGCGTGAACATTAGCGGCTCGAAGAACTCGTCACTGCCGATCTTGGCGGCGACGCTTTTGACGAAGGAAGAGTGCACCATTCGTCGGGTCCCTGACCTGAGTGATACGAATTACATGACCCAGATCCTAGCGGAGGTGGGTGCGGAGGTGGAGCGAGCCAGCGGTGTGGTGGTGGTGAAAGCGGAGAAAATCAAGTCGGAGGCACCTTACGATCTGGTGAGGAAAATGCGGGCTTCGATCTGTGTGCTCGGACCTCTCGCGGGTCGGCTGAATCATGCGATCGTTTCATTGCCGGGCGGATGTGTCATTGGGGATCGGCCCGTGGACCTGCATCTTCGCGGGATGGAGGCACTGGGTGCCGATGTGAAGGTGGATGGGGGAAATGTGATCGTAACGGCAAAGAAGGGCCTGAAGGGAAATACGATCAACATGCTGGGTAAGCAAGGATCAACGGTGCTCGGAACGGACAATGTGATGATGGCGGCGGTGCTTGCCAAAGGCACGACGACGATTGAGGGCGCGGCGGCTGAGCCGGAAGTTGAGGACTTGGCCAATTTCCTGAAGAAAATGGGTGCCAAGATCGAAGGGGCTGGCACGAACAAAATTGTGATCGAGGGTGTGAAGGAACTGCACGGCTGTGATCACACGGTGATCCCTGACCGAATCGAAGCTGGGACCTTTTTGGTGGCGGGGGCGATGTTCGGTGAGGGGGTGACACTGAAGCGTGTGAATGCTGAGCATCTGCGTGCTGTGCTGGATGCGCTGAGACAATGTGGCTTTGCCATCGAGACGACGAGGGATTCGATCACGATCCACCCGAATCCAAATGCCAAGGGCTTTGATCTAACGACCCAGCCGTATCCGGGATTCCCCACGGACATGCAGGCGCAGTTTTGCGCCTTGGCCTGCATGATCCCAGACGTGAGCACGATTACAGAGACGATTTTCCCCCAGAGATTCATGCATGTGGCGGAGATGAAGCGGATGGGTGCCAATATTGACCTCCATGGGGCGATGGCGAAGATTCGAGGCAGCGCGAAGCTGAGCGGCGCGCCCGTGATGGCCAGTGATCTGCGGGCGTCTGCTGCACTGGTTCTGGCGGCAATGGCCGCGGGCGGAACAACAGAGATCAATCGGCTTTACCACATTGATCGGGGGTATGAGCACTTGGATGATAAGCTTTCAAACCTGGGTGCTCAACTGGAGCGCGTGAAGGGCTGATGCCTAAAGCGGTCGCAAGGACTGAGGACGTTGTTTGACTTCGCGTCTTCATTGCGTCTCTTGTGCGGGAGAATCCGTATTTACCGCAGTCACCGTTTTTCAATGACACAAACATCCCCATCGGCTCGCGCTCTCACTTTTCCTTTTGAACTGGTCCGGCCTGAGCTGGAGAAAGTGGAGGCCGCGATTTTGGATCAGGCCAAGGCCTTTGATCCTTCGGTGGAAGGTTATGTTGCCTATGTGTGCAAGAGCTCAGGAAAAAGGATTCGCCCAGCCTTAGCTATCCTCTCCGGAGGTGCCACTGGCGGCGTCAACGAAGAGCACCGCCGCCTATCGGTGATTTTGGAAATGGTCCACATCGCTTCTCTGGTGCATGACGATATTATGGATGGAGCGGACATCCGAAGGGGATTGCCCACGGCCTCCGCGAAGTGGGGCAACTCTCTGAGCGTGCTTCTGGGTGACAGTCTCTTCGCTTACGCGCTCGAGTTGGCGACGGAGTTCGAGGACAGAAATATTTGCCGTTCCATCGCAAAGGCTTCCCGTGATGTGTGTTGCGGGGAGATTTTTCAAACGCAGCGTCGCTTTGATTTGAATCTGTCGGTGGCTGACTACATGCGGATGATCGAGATGAAAACGGCAGCGCTTTTCTCGGCGGCCACCCAACTCGGCGCGATGCTCAATGGTCGGAGTCCGGAAGTGTGCGATGCGATGCGTGACTACGGGATGAAACTGGGCACGGCCTATCAGATTTACGACGACTGCCTCGATCTAGTGGGTGATGAAAAGATGGTGGGCAAAACGCTGGGGACCGACCTTGTGAAGGGAAAGTTGACGTTGCCGATCCTCTATCTTTTGCAGAGCGCTACGGATGCGCAGAAGACGAAGCTGAGCCGCATGCTCCTGAAGGGAGAGCCGATGGACACCACGGTGCTGGCGGGGATCGCCGATTATGTGGGATCCATTGAGCGTGCAGTGCAAACCGCGAAGCAGCTTCTGGTGGAAGCCGACGAAGATCTTGTGGGTCTAGAGGAGACTCCGCACCTCGAGGCCATGCGTCAGATAACGGGTTACTTGCATAACCTGCTCGACAAGTGCCGGGCCGTGGCTTGAGTGCGGGGCCGCATGAGCCACCGCATCCACGACATACCCGAGCAAGACCGACCGCGTGAGCGGCTCTTGCGCTTGGGACCGGGGGCGCTCTCGGACGCTGAACTGCTGGCCATCTTCATCAACACGGGTGTGAAGGGTGAAAATGCCATCCAAGTGGCGCAGAGGATCTTGGGTGAGTTTCGGTCGCTCCGTGAGCTATCCAGGCAGGAACCGGAATCGCTAAAGCGGACCCACGCACTGGGACCCGCGAAAGCTGCGCATCTGGCGGCTGCATTTGAATTGGGGCGTAGGGCTGAAAGGGAATCGCAAGTGGACATTCAACTTCAGAGCCCTGAGCAGATTTATCAATTTGTGGGCACGGAGATGCAGTCTTTAAGCTTCGAATCTGTGCGGGTTCTCTTGCTCAACACTCGCTACTGCCTGCTAAGACAGGATGAGGTTTTTCGGGGCGGACTCAACGAGAGCATTTGTCACCCGAGAGAGATCCTGAGAAAAGCGATCGTTCACAGTGCCCATGCATTTGTTTTGCTCCACAATCATCCTTCGGGTGATCCATCTCCTAGTGACAGCGATGTGCGGATGACACGCCGCATTCGCGAGGCTGCTGAGATTTTGAAGATCGAGTTTTGCGATCACTTGATCATCGGTGCGCCCGGAGAGAATCGCCGAAGCCCGTGGTTTAGTTTCCGCGAAGCCGGAATGTTATAGCCCCATTTTCTTTCATGATTCACTCGACAGCCATTATCGATCCCCGTGCCCAAATCCACCCGAGTGTGGAGGTGGGGCCGTATGTGGTAATCGATGGTGCCGCAGAGATCGCAGCTGAATGCCGAATCGAGGCCCACGCGCAGATCGTAGGACGCGTGGTGATGGGAGAGGGATGTCGGATCGGTCGTGCGGCGGTGATCGGAGCGGAGCCTCAGGACCTTTCCTTTGACCGGAACACGGATAGCGGTGTCAGGATGGGAGCGCGGAACGTGATCCGCGAGCATGTCACCATACACCGCAGCACTCAGTCAGGTGGTGACACGACTTTGGGCAATGGAAACTTCATCATGGTCGGGGCTCACTTTGGGCATGACGTTAAGATTGGGGATGAAAATGTCGTGGCCAATGCGGCCTTGTTAGCTGGGCACGTTAGCGTTGGGTGTCATTCCTTCATCGGCGGTGGTGCTGTTTTTCATCAGTTTGTTCGGATCGGGGATTACTGCATGGTGCAGGGAAATGGGAGCCTCGGGAAGGACCTGCCGCATTACTGCGTGATGCAGCGTGTAAATCGGATGACGGGGCTCAATGTGATCGGCCTCAAGCGGGCGGGTTTCTCAACGGCGGAACGTGCGGAGATCAAATCAGCCTTTGATCTCATCTTCCGCTCCGGGCGGAACCTGTCACAGGCACTGACCGTGGTGAGGGAAAAGGAATGGACGGCAAAAGCTGAGAAGTTCATTCAATTCATTGAAGTGCCCACGAAACGCGGTGTGTGTAGCGTGAGGCGTGATTCCGGTGAAGGGTGAGTCTGACTCCATGTCCGTCCGCCATCTTTACATCCACGTCCCTTTCTGCCATCGCGTCTGCCCCTATTGCAGCTTTTATAAGCATCAGCACGGCAGCACGGATCTGGGTGAGTTTGTCACCGCAGTGCTGGTGGAGGCGGCGAGAAGTCGAGATCTTTTTCCTCTGGAGTTGGAGACGGTATTCCTCGGTGGCGGAACCCCCACGGCGCTGAGTGAAGGTCATCTCCACCGATTGCTCTCGGGTATTCGGGAGGTCTATGATTGGAATCAAGTTAAGGAGTTTTGTCTGGAGGCCAATCCTCGAACAATCACGGCATCCAAGGCGAAGATGATGCGAGAGATCGGTGTGAGTCGTGTGAGTCTCGGTGTGCAGGCCTGGGATGAACCGACCCTCCACACCTTGGGGCGTGACCATGCCCCGGCGGAGGCGGAAAAGACTTACCACACCCTCCGTGAGGCGGGTTTTCCCAGTGTGAGTCTGGATCTGATGTTTTCCATTCCCGGTCAGTCGCTGAAGGTGTGGGTGCAGAGTTTGCAAAAGACCCTGTCTTTGGCACCGGATCACATCTCTGCCTACAATCTCAACTACGAGGAGGACACAGAGTTTTTCGAGCGCTTGAGTCGCGGGCAATATCGAGAAGACACCGAAGAGGATGGTGCCTGCTTTGAAGTGACCATGGATATGCTCGAGTCGGCCGGATACGAACACTACGAGATTTCGAATTACGCGAAACCTGGACACCGCTCGACACACAACGAGAGCTATTGGTTAGGGGCGGATTATTTGGGACTGGGACCTAGCGCCTTTTCCACTATTCAAGGGAAGCGCTGGCAAAACCTGCCGGATACGGCTCGATACATGAGTCATGTTAAACAGGGCGTCTCGGCGATCACGGCGCAGGAAGACATCACGGAAGAAAAGAGATGGGTGGAACGCTTCGGGTTGGAACTACGAACATCGAGAGGGATTCCTCTTTCTCTCATTGATCCCGCTCAAACGCAGATGCTGGACTCATTGACTCGTGACGGGCTTCTGCGGGTCGAGGCGGGACAAATCATCCTAACTCGGCAAGGCAAGGCTCTCGTGGACCCCATCGCGGTAGCGCTCATGGGTTGATGCAACTGAAATTTTGGTTCCTCCGGATTGGATAAAGTGATTGACCGAGCCCCTCCTGACTGAAACACTGAGCGCCACCCATTCATGTCAGTTCGCTTTGCAGTATTCACCATCCTATCGATCGCGGCCTGTTTCTGGACGCTCAATATGGCGCGTAGTCCGAAGGAGTGGCGTGTGCACTGGCTTAATTTTTTGACGGTGTTAGACATCGAGACTCCTCGCGAGACGCGAAAGTCCCAGGAGCGGATTTTGGGGGGCATGTCCTACCTGCTCTTCGTGGTGTTCCTGAGCGCCGCCATTAGCTGTGCTTATTGGACCTTTGACCAAGTGAGGGAGTCGAGTCGATTGAAGACAGCTCCAGAGCGGGATCTGGACTTCATGAAACGGCAGATCGAAGAGGTCAATAAAATGCCGAGGAGGCGCTGAGGTGAACGGCATCGCGAGCCAACCATCCGCTTTGCCGTCAGACAAAGCTCTCATCGAGAGGGTGGACCGATTTGATCCATCCGGAGTCCATCTTGGACCCGCAGTAAATCCGAGTGCACTCCCGAAGCGGCTGTTGTATGCGACGAGTTCTGGCATCGGGGGCACTGGCTTGGATAGCACCTCTTACGAGGGGGCGCGCGCCTCTTTTGAACAGGGTTTTCTCTCGGAGATTGTGTGCTTTGGGCATCAGCAAAAGGTCGTGCCGAGGAGCCTGATCCGCTCGCTTCAAATGCACCCGGTTCGAGCTCTCTCGTGTTTGGGTAGCCGGGACTATTACCCCGCCAAAAAGCGTTACGCAGACTGGATCGCCTCACGGCGGCTGCGCTCGGGCGACTTTGACTTTTTCCATGGGTGGTCGGGCGATTGTTTTCGATCGCTCATCGAAGCACGGATGCGTGGCATTCCCAGTGTGATGGATATTCCGACCTGGCATCGCAACAAGGGCCATGCGAAGTCCGCCGAGACAAAGAGTGAGCGGGAAGCTCGGCTGCGAATGGGCGGATGGAGAGACTGGCGTAAAAAGCTGGCCATCCCTAGAACCCAAATGCTGGCCGAGTATGATCTCGCTGACGTCATCCTGGTCGCATCCCGAAAAGCTGCAGAGACTTTTCAAGCAGCCGGCATTTCGGATGATCGCCTTTGCTACGTGGCGAGGGGGGTCGATATCGAACGCTATCAACCCGGGAATCCCCCTGACATCTTTCGTCTTTGCTTTGTCGGAGCCCTCATCAAACGGAAGGGCGTGCACCATCTTCTAGAGGCCTGGAAGCGCCTGAATCTCAAAGATGCGGAGCTCCTTTTGGTGGGGACCCTGCATGAGGAGATGAAGCCTTACGTTGAGAGGTTTTCCACGCCCTCCGTTAAGATCTTGGGATTTAGTTCCAGTGTGCAGGATGAATTGCGCCGCTCATCGGCTTTTGTGTTTCCTTCCGAGTGCGAGGGGAGTGCCAAAGTGACTTATGAAGCCGCTGCCTGCGCATTGCCTCAGATCAGCACCCGCGAGTCTGGCGATGTCGTCGTGCATGGAGAGAATGGGCTCATCGTGCCGCCCAATGATCCCGACGCCCTCGTCGGAGCCATCGAGCATTTTCACCAAAACCGCGAAGAGCTAAGCCCGATGGGCCTCCGAGGCCGGGAACGAGTTCTTCAGCTTTTCACCTGGGATCACTATCGACTCCGTCTTCTCGCCGCCTACCGCCACGCGATGACGCGCAGGAGGTAAGGCTTCAATCAACCCTGTATTCTTCAGCGATGAAACGCAGCTAGAAGACTGCGCATCTGGCTCGGGCGGATTGCACCGGCGATGCGATCTTCAAGCAGAGGGGCGGAAAGGTGATCAAAGAAAGAATTCGATAAATTTCTGTTTACCAAGAGCTCTCACCGCACTCATAATCCGGCTTCCGTCCTGTCCGCTTTCTGCCTCCCTTATGAATACCGACTCTTCCATCAAGTTTAAGCTCTTCATCATGATGATCCTTGAGATCGCCATTTGGGGGGCTTGGCAGATCAAAATTTTCAGCTACATGGGCATGCTGAAGTTCACCGCTGATCAGCAATGGCTTGTCGGAAGCTCATTTGGGATCGCCTCCTTGGTTGGGATCTTTTTCAGCAATCAATTTGCCGACCGAAACTTTGCGGCTGAGCGCTTTCTGTTTTTTAGCCATGTCGTGGGCGGTCTGGCTCTCATCGGCACGGCCTTCGCCACTTCCTTTGTTCCGTTCTTCACCTACTTCTTGATCTACTGCCTCCTTTACGTGCCGACAATCTCGGTGACGAACTCGCTGGCTTTTGCCAATCTGAAGGATCCGGCCAAGGACTTTGGGTTTGTGCGGATGGGCGGCACGATCGGATGGATCATGGTGAGCTGGCCGTTCATCTTTTTGCTTAGTGAAAAGGCGGGGCCCGAAGAGACAAAGTGGGTCTTCATTGTGGCGGGGATTCTCTCGTTTGTCCTGGCTGCGTACTGCCTCACGCTGCCACACACTCCGCCCCGAAAGAATGTGGAGGGCATGGACAAGGTTGCTTGGCTCAAAGCGGTGAAACTTCTCGGCATCCCCTATGTTCTCGTGCTCTTCGTTGTCACATTCATTGATGCGACGATTCATAACGGCTATTTCGTGGTCATCGATGGTTTCCTCCAAAAGGTGGGGATTTCGGCCAACATGAGCATGGTGGTGAGTAGCATCGGCCAGCTGGCGGAAATTGTGACGATGGTGGTTTTAGGCACGGTTTTGAAGAAGCTGGGATGGAAGACCACACTGATCGTTGGCATCTTCGGTCACGCGGCGCGCTTTGGAGTCTTTGCCTTCTTCCAAGAGTCGGCATGGTTGATCGTGGCGATTCAGGTTTTGCACGGCGTCTGCTATGCCTTTTACTTTGTAACGGTGTACATTTTTGTCGATGCCGTCTTCCCGAAAGACATCCGTGCGAGCGCTCAGGGCCTCTTCAACCTGCTCATCTTGGGCCTGGGGATGGTGGTGGCCAGTAAGCTCTTCCCTGAACTGCTGGTGCGCTACACGAGCAATGGGGTGGTGGACTACCAGTCACTCTTCCTCGTGCCCACGGGCTTGGCGCTGGCTGGCATTCTCTTGCTGGCCTTGTTCTTCAAGCCGCCGACCCACGGTCCTGATGACGTGGGTGAATCCAGTGCTCCCCACTAAGTTGTGGCCTTTGATGCAGTGAGACGTTTAGCACGCCAAGCGGGCCGATGAAGGCGAGTCCACTCTGTCAAGGCGCGCTCAAAACCGATATCCTTTCCCAATCGCTCACTCTCGATCCATTTATGGCGCATGATTTCATCCCGCTCAGCCAGAAATGCGGTGTAGAGATCTTCAGTGCGTTGGGACTTGGGGGCGGCTGCCATTGGGTAAATTTGGGGAGTAACCGAGCCCTGTTCAACTCCCAATTCCAAACTCAGGAATGATTACGGAAGCGATACGAAACGCAGAGTTTGCCGACTTGCCCCGAATCGTAGAGATCTATAACTCGTCGATTCCGGGGCGGCTGGCGACTTCAGATCTGGAGCCAGTCACGGTCGAGAGCCGGATTGAGTGGTTCGCCTCGCACAAGGCTGACCGTTACCCCCTGTGGGTTTTTGAAAAGGATGGACTCATTTTGGGGTGGATCGGGCTCAGGGCTTTTTATGGCCGGCCTGCTTATCATGCCACGGCAGAAACGGCGGTTTATGTGGCTCCCGAGGCCCATGGGCAGGGGATCGCCAAGTTACTTCTTACCCAAATGCAGAACCGGTTATCCCAATTCGGAATCAGGACGCTGCTGGCATTTATCTTTGGGCACAATGAACCTAGCTTGAGACTTTTTGAGGGAGCCGGTTTTGTGAAATGGGGTGAATTTCCGAACGTCGCTGAACTCGATGGAGTCAAACGTGACCTCAGAATCCTAGGCTGGCAGATCTGAGAAACTGTTTAGGGATTCGCCGGAAGTGCGGGCTTGATCGAGTCCGCGGGTGGACTTACTGCAGGAACTGGAGGTGCACCAACAGTCGCTGGTGCTGCGATCGTTTCAGGCGTAGCTGGCGTCGGGGGCACAGGAGCCGGCGGGGGCGGAGGTGGAGGGAAGGGGTCAGCCCATTCGTGGACGGTCACCCCTGCTCCCAATCCACCGATTTGCTGGATGTATTCCTCACATTTGGCCTTCCATTTCTTGAGGTCAGGAGGACTGAAGGGTTTGTCTGCGGTGCCTGGAAAAATGAGGTAGGTGACACGAAGATTACTCTCCGGTCTGCGGTAGGGAGTGGCCTTGTCACTGATCGCTTTAGCAATAAAGAGGGATGCCTCACCCATTTTCATGCTCGGGCCGTAGTCCCCGCAGATTGCCGGGTAGATTTTGTTCTCGTGAATGACGACGGCATAGTCTCCGATCTGGGGGGCAAATTTGTTGGTCCCAATGTATGGCTTGAACAGGAGAGAGTTCACAATGAAGGGGTCTTTCTCCGCAATCAGGCTGCTCCTTGCTTTCATGTCTTTGATCTCAGCCTGGAGAGTGCTGATCGTTGACTTGAGCTCGTTATTGCGATCCGCAGGGAGACCCTTTTTGGTGAACTCGGCCTTGGCTGCGGTGAGTCGACTTTCCCATCTGGCTAGGAGAGGATTCGGAGTCTTGGTTTTCTTTGGCCAAGCATAGCTCGTGAAGGGTTGGTAAAAATCCGACATTGAGATGTAGTCATCCAGCTTGCTCATTCGATCGCCATCCGAGCCGTCGCACACGACATCCATTTCACTCTGAATCAGCAAAGCTTTTCGCTGTGTGGTCGGACTTGCGAGTTCAAGGATGGTCTCGCAATCGAAGAAGTTATGGCGATCCAATACCTTCGTGAGACGCGTCAGATCCTTCTCCACCAAATTCGTTTTATTATCGTAGAGCTTGTGATAAAACGGCGAGACTTTCGAAGTCGCCAGCAGACCGCTCAATCCTGGTAGGAGGTTGGGTAAATGCTGGTTGATGCGGCCTAATTCCTCGAGGCTTTGGTTGGCTTTAGGAATGCGAATGCTGACCTGGAACTGGACCTTGTAGGCCTCGGGATCGAGTCGCTCAAGGCTCGCGTATCCACCCTGCTCGGTCATCAGATCCGTCTTGATGGTGATGCCGTTGTAGAGGGAAGCGATGTCCACCGACTTCCGGGGAATGTATTTTTCGGGAAGGGGAGGAGGAGGTCCTGGCACTTCCTTGATCACTTCTTTGACGATTTCCGTGACCACGGGAACCTCTTTGGTGATGACGGTTTCTTTGGTGATCACCCGCTCCTTGGAATCTCGGGCTGATTCGACGATCTCTTTGATCGATCTCTTGATCCTCCCGGCCATCGGAGTGAAGGGTAGGATCATCATGCCGGCAATGATCATCAAAAGGAGGAGCCGACTAAACATGGTCGCAGTTCCAGGTTTATACTTGGGCTCCCAAGAGCTGGGCTCTTGAAAATCTTGATCTGACGATGGGTCGGGCTTTTGGCTCATGCGTGCTTTTTCGATCTTACTTCACGGCTGGCTGCGTTGAAAGCGTTTAGCGGCTAAGAATCGCAAAAGAGCTCTCGGCATGATTCGAAAAGCGGTCGCTGCGATGGAGACGACCCATCCCGGATGCACACACGCCTGGTTCCGCCGCGCCGCATTCAGGGCGGTCGAGACTACAACCTCGGGTGCCACTTTAACAAAATCCTGTCCGCTCCGGTCCGTGTCGGTGCCATCTGGACGCTTGGCATTCTGGCCAAATCGAGTCGGCGTCGGTCCTGGGCAAACGCAGGAAACACGCACGTTGGTGCCCGACAGTTCAATCCGTAAAGCTTCCGAAAAACTGGTAACAAAAGATTTAGTCGCCGCATAGACCGCCAAATCCGGCATCGGAAGTGAAGCTGCGAGGGAACTGACGTTCACGATGCATGACGGCCTCTCGGGACGTCGCTTCAGATGCGGCAGGAGGGCGTGCGTCAACATCACGAGAGACGTGATATTGAGATCAATTTGTCCTTGGATCCGTTCTGCAGAACCTGTTGAAAAGCTGCCATAGTCGCCAGCACCCGCGTTGTTGATCAAGATGTTCGGCGCCATACCGGAAGTGACCACCTTTTCGATGAGGTTCGTCCGTCCCTGGATAGTCGAGAGGTCCGCGGGGCACATCAAAACCTCGACGTCCGGATACTTTTGATTCAACTCGCTTTTGACGGTCTCTAAACCGTCAGCACTTCTGGCTGACAGAAGAATTTGGCTGGCTTGAGGTGCCAACTGCCGCGCAAACTCAACTCCCAATCCGGAGGAACCTCCCGTGATTACAACCGAGCAGCCTTTGAAATCAAATTCTTTATTCATTGGATGCATTCATGGGTATGATGTGCCATTCGGTCTAGCAATACCGAGTCCGCCATGACGATCAACCAACTTTCAGCCCAGCCACCGTTTACCACCAAGGATGGGTCCACCATCCGAAGCATCCTTGATGCCACCAACGCGCCCGTCGTTAACCAGAGCCTTGCCGAGGCGTCATTGCCCACCGGTTGTGCCACTCAGCGCCATTATCACAAAGTCTCTGAAGAGTTTTACTTCATTACGGAGGGGACCGGATCCATGGAAATCGACGGGGAGATTAGCCAAGTCGGAGTGGGCGATGCCATTCTGATCCCGGCCAATGCATGGCATCAAATCACCGCAACTCAAACCCTCCGGTTTCTATGCTGCTGCTCGCCGCCGTATTCGCACGAGGATACCTATTTTGAATGAAGGCGACTGGCTCTGCCACCGCTTCGATTGTCCCTCAGTGCCTGCCGGACCACTGGGTAGGCTATCTCTTGATGGTTATCAGACATTGATTATCCAGCGAGATGGAGCGGACAATAATAACTACACACAATGTTTGTAATGCATAGCCTCATGGTGGCGCTGCCGGATCCCATCTCTGGTGCTTCTCAATGAAGGAGGACACCAAACTGGTAAAAATTCGGGCAAAAAAGAACCCGGAAAACGTGAGGACTGATTTCACAGTCTCTCCCGCTCACCGGGCTCTATTTTAGTCAGGTTTGGGCGAAAACTACTTCGTGCCGTAGACGGCCACTTCGCAATAATGATTCAACTCGCTGGCGGTGTTGCCGTTGCTGTAGAGGCGGACATAGCGTCCCTTGGTGCCCTTGGCATCAAACAAACGGCCGTGGTTGGTCTGAACCCAAACCTTGTCAGGGCCAGCGCCGAGTGCGCTGCTGTTGTCATGGTCGGTGTTGTAGACGCTGGTGACGCCTGTCTTAAACTCGGGATCGTCTGAGATCTGAACATTCACGTCAAAATAGACCACGCTGTTCTTGTGGTAGTGCCAAGCTAGGATCTTGTGGATGGTTGCAGCCTCACCGAGGTCGATCTGCACCCATTGGTGACCAGGAGCCAGCTCGACAAAGTTTCCGTCAGCACCGTCGGCATCGCCGTCAGTAACAAGGGTCAAGTCACCAATGATCGGAGCTGGGTCTGAGCTGGTCACGGTCTTGCCTTGCGCGAGGTTTACGGTTCCCTTGGGAGCCGAAAACTCAAGAACTGGCTTGGTGCCGGATTCCAAGTTCGGGATATCGCCAGCTGGAACAGGCGTGCCAATGAACATGGGTTTCGGGAAGTTGGGCTTGATCACCTCTTGCTCGCCCGTCGGGGCTGCGGCCGCCGCAGGGGGAGTGGCGGCGGGCATCGGAGCCTCTGAGGGTGCAGGTGTAGGCGCGGCTGCTGGAGCCTGGGCGACCGGGGCGGGTGCGGCAGGTGCTGCTGTCGTTGGGGCCGGAGTTGCAGGAGCAGCAGCCGGAGCGGGTGTTGCAGCAGCGGAATCGGCTTTACCCTTGTCCAGATCCAGAGGGTCACAGGAAGTTAAAGCGATAGCGGCCGCCAAGCCGCTCATTTTCAGAATGTGGGTTTGTTTCATGTTTTGGGGGAGGAATGGGTTCTCAGACCGTGAAGTCTTCGGGTTTGAATACGTACTTGGCTCCGGTTCGAATGGATTCATTGCACTTCAGGACGGTCACGCAGGCGCGATAGGCTTCCTCGACATTGCAATTGAGAAGGCTTGGGTCCTTTCTACGCACCGACGTGAAGAAGTTTTCCAGGTGAGGTGCGTGCGGCGGCCGGGTCAGGATCACTGGGAGAATCCAACTTTCCAGTGCCTTGCTCTCTCGACTGTCGGCAGCGCCCTTCTTCACGTCCATCCAGGATTTCGGGCGCGTCCAAGGCTTCGGTTTCTCCCAAAATTTGTTATAGACTTGGTCGGGTGACCTGATCACAAACGGGCTCGGGCCCTGGGCAAACTGCTCCCAGCTTGCCGCATTGGGCTCGCGGTAAATTTGATTGTAGGTCGGGCTTTCTGAAATCGTGACCGAGCCGTCGACTCCCATGAGTTTTTCAAAGTATCCTTGGGAGCCAGATGTCGTGAGAACTTGGTAGTAGGCTCGCATGATTCCGTCAGGAGTCTTGTACTCATACATGGCCATCACATTGTCTTCCAATTCGAACTTGGGGCGGCCTTCGAGTCCGTCGTAGTAGTCCACGCCACCCATTGCCATCACCGAAGTCGGCGTGGTTCCGGCGAACCAGTTAAACATATCGATCTGGTGGGCTCCGAGATCGGAAATCGGACCCGCACCGTATTTCCGGTAGAATCTCCAGTTTCTGAACTCCTCCCCGCTGTTGAAGCCATATTTAGCCAGCTTGTCGGCTGGGATCTCATACTTCTTCGGCATCGACTGGGGCTGACTGGCGGAGACGCCGCGGTTCCATTGGCCGTAGCAATGGGTCACGCGACCCAGCATCTTGCCTTGGCGCAACACATTGTCCCGGAGATGAAGGTAACGCGGGTTGCTGTGGCGTTGA
>CAMBPV010000104.1 GCA_945869695.1 Prosthecobacter debontii | reverse complement strand
GGTGAGGCGACCGCTCAGGTCGTGGGTGTCCCTGACACCATCCCGATCGAGTCAGCGAAGGTGAACAAGGATACAAAAGAGGTCAGTTTTGTGGTCAAGACGCACGACAAATCTCCCATCGGAAAACAAAACAACCTCTTTGTCCAAGTGAATGTTCCCGTGTCTGGCGGCACCACGATCCATAGGATTGCCCTTGGTTCAGTCCTTCGCATTGATGCACCGAAAAAGGTGGCACCTGCCCCGGTTGCACCTGTTGTGGTCGCCGCAGTTAAACCTGCTGAAGCACCCAAACCTGCTGCACCTAAAGTTCTTTCCAGACTGGAACAACTCCGCATCGAAGCTGCTGGCGGAAAGAAATAGTGACCTCACCTGCTACAAGCCATCTCCGGAACTCGTAGAATAGTCAACGCCTCCTCATTATGAAACCCATTCGACCACTGTCTGCCTTGATCACCCTTTCCGTTGGGGCGGTCGGTGCGCTTGTCCAAGCGAACCCGGCCCCTGCGGACTTCGCGCGAGTTCAAAGCGTCTTAGAAACAAAGTGTCTGGAATGTCATAACCCGAGCAAGGTCAAAGGCAAACTCCTCATGGACACTGCCGAAAACCTGAAGAAAGGCGGAGACTCCGGTCCGGCATTGGTCGTTGGGAAACCTGACGAGAGCGAGATGATCAAGCGGCTCGTTTTACCTCACGATCACGACGATATCATGCCGCCGAAAGGTGGGCCGCTTTCTGCTGGAGACATTGCCGCCCTCAGAGGCTGGGTGCAGCAAGGGGCCATCTGGCCTGAGGGCATCGCACTCCGGCACAAGTCTGAGCAAGAGGTCAAAGCACTCGCTGCTCTCGAGAAGAAGATTCCGACGATTCAAAAGCTGGAGATTTTCCCTGATAAATTCGCGTTAGAGACGAAGCGCGATTTTCATCAAGTCGTTGTCATGGCCACGTTCAAAGATGCCACAACTCGTGATGTGACGGCCTTCTCCCACCTTCGGGTTGCGGACGAAAAGATCGTGAAACTTCAAAAGGATGTTCTGCTTCCCGTGGGAGATTCGGGGACCACGGAACTCATCGCGACTCTGGGCAGCCAAACCATCAAGGCTCCGGTCTCTGTAAAAGATGGTCAGAAGGATCGGACGATCTCGTTCAATCTCGATGTGATGCCAGTCTGGCTGCGCGGCGGATGCAATCAAGGTGGTTGCCACGGCGCAGCACGAGGAAAAGACGGGTTTCGCTTGTCGCTTTTCGGCATGGATCCTGCGGGCGATTACACACGCATCACCCGGGAACTCACGGGCCGTCGAGTGAATCTTGCGATCCCTGAAGAAAGCACCCTGGTGGAAAAGGCCACCGGAGCAGTGCCTCATTCTGGAAACCAATGCTATGAGGCAGACTCCGTGTATAACAAAACGGTGATCGAGTGGATCACCAAGGGAGCACCTATTGATCCCGCCGATGTCGCTAAAGTAACCGGAATCGAAGTCTTCCCGAAACAGATCGTTCTCGAAGGCAAAAACGTAACTCAACAGATCACGGTCAGAGCGACCTACAGCGATGGATCGGATCGCGATGTCACCAACCTGGCATTGTTCATGTCGAATAATGACCCGACAGCCGCCATTAACAAAGATGGTTTGGTGACTTCGGCTGATCGAGGCGCAGCATTCATGTTGGCTCGATTTGATGTCTTCAGCGTCACGGCTCAGGTATTGGTCATTCCTGATAAACTCGAGTATGAACGTCCAAAACTGGCGGAGACAAACTACATCGATACGCTTGTAAACGAAAAGCTGCACAAGCTACGGATCGTCCCTTCCGGCATATGCACGGATGAAGAGTTCGTGCGTCGCGTGCACATTGACATCGCTGGTATTTATCCCGATCCAAAAGACATCAAAACCTTCCTCGCAGATGCCAATCCCAAAAAGCGCGAGGGTTTGATCGACACACTTCTTCAGAGAAAAGAGTTCACCGAACTCTGGGTCATGAAGTGGGCGGAGCTTCTTCAGATCCGCTCGGCCATTAACAACAATCAGCCTCCTTTCTACAAGAATGCGCTTCTCTATTACAACTGGATCGCAGACAGGATTGGCAAGAATGTTCCCCTCAATGAAATCGTTGTTGAACTCCTTTCTGCGACGGGCGGCACGGTTTCCAATCCTCCAGTCAACTTTTACCAAACTGAAGTTGACCAACTCAAACTCACCGAAAACGTGGCTCAGGTGTTCATGGGCATGCGCATCCAGTGCGCCCAGTGTCACAATCATCCTTTCGACCGTTGGACGATGAGTGATTACTATGGATTCAAAGCCTTCTTCTCCCAAATCGGACGGAAGCAGACGGATGACCCGCAAGAAGTCATCATTTACAACAGCAAAGCGGGTGAATCCAAACACTTCCTGACTCAGGCCAACATGAAGCCTAAATTCCTTGGTGGCGAAGAACCCGATATCCAACCGGGAACAGATCGCCGAAAGGTGCTCGCTGAATGGTTGGCCTCGCCTCGGAATCCCTATTTTGCCCAGAACGTCGCCAATATCATGTGGTCGCACTTTTTGGGAGTGGGGATCGTCGAGCCTGTGGATGACGTCCGCGTGTCCAATCCACCGTCCAATCCCGAACTGAGCGCGGCTTTGGCTGCTAAATTGACTGAGTACAAGTATGATATGAGGAAGCTTGTGAAGGACATCACGACTTCCATGACCTATCAACGCAGCACTCAGGTCAATGAAACCAACTCGGGAGATAAGCTGAACTTCTCCCATGCTCACGTCCGCCGGGTCCGCGCTGAGGTGCTCTTGGATGCAATCTCCCAGGTAACGGAAACACCCAATAAGTTTCAGGGGCTCCCCGTGGGTGCTCGTGCCGTTCAGATCGCGGATGGGGCCGTTAGCAATTACTTCCTAACTACTTTCGGTCGGGCAAAACGCGAGTCTGTTTGCTCTTGCGAAGTCAAGATGGAGCCCACGCTTTCTCAGGCTCTGCATCTCATGAATGGAGATGCTTTGAACGACCGGATCAAATCAGGCAAGGTCGTTGCTAGGATGGTCGGAGAGAAAAAGACAGATCGTGAAATCATTGATGATCTTTACCTCCGCACCTTTGGCCGTATACCAAAAGAGAAAGAACTCTCTGCAATCAATCAATCACTCGCCAACGCGGCTGACAATCGCCAGGCAGCGCTTGAGGACCTATTTTGGGCCTTGATGAACTCGAAGGAGTTCTACTTCAATCATTAGTTCATGCCATCGCCAATGTGGGGGATTCTCCCCATCACGCTCTTCCATCGTTTTTTTCGTTATGAAATTCCGAGTCGCCATTCTTTCTATCGGTCTCGTGTCTGGCTCTGCGCTATCTCAAGATGCAGAGAAGATCACTTACGCTGATCACGTGAGACCTTTGCTCGAGAACAAATGCTTCTCTTGCCACAACCCCGACAAGAAAAAAGGGGACCTCGACCTCACCAGCTTTGCCGCCTTGATGACTGGTGGTGGCGGCGGAACCATCGTCGAACCTGGCAATGCTGAATCCAGCCGAATTTGGACCACCTGTGCTAAAAAAGAGGAGCCTTTCATGCCGCCAGAAGGTTCGCCTTTCGGTCCTAAAGAGCTCGATGTCATAGCGAAGTGGATTGCCGGCGGCGTGCTCGATACGAAATCGAGTCTGGCAAAAAAATCAGCAAAGCCCAAAATTGACATGGGTGTTGCGGTCACCTCGGGCCGACCTGCGGGGCCCATCGCTAAACCTGAAAACGTCTTGCTTGAACCGGTCATCGTAACGCCACGCACCACCGCCGTGGTGGCCATGGCGGCCAGTCCATGGACCTCACTTTTGGCCGTTGCGGGGCAAAAGCAGATTTTGCTTTACGATACCGACACCAAGCAACTGGCCGGAGTTTTCCCTTACGCTGAAGGTTATGCGCGTTCTTTGAAATTCAGCCAGAATGGTTCGCTGCTGGTCATGGGTGGAGGCCGCGGTGGAAAGCTCGGCCACGCGGTTGTTTGGGATGTGAAATCGGGCCGACGAATAACCGAGGTTGGTAAAGAGTTTGATCAGGTCATGTCGGCTGATATCAGCGCAGATCACAAAATGGTGGCCATTGGAAGCCCTTCGAAAAAAGTCAAATGTTACGACTCTGCCAGCGGAGAGGAACTCTACGTCATCAGTAAGCACACCGAATGGATCATGGGGGTCGATTTCAGTCCGGATGGTGTCCTTCTAGCCACTGCTGACCGAAATGGCAATGTGATGGTATGGGAGGCTGAAAATGGAGGTGAGTTTTACGTTCTCGGCCAACATAAATCCTTTTGCACCGATCTGGCATGGCGGGGTGACTCCAACATCCTTGCTTCATGTTCACTCGATGGAACCATTTCGACTTGGGAGATGAGCGAAGGCAAGCAAGTGAAAAACTGGGCCGCTCACGGGAGCGGAGTGCAGTCGATATCCTTTACACCCGACGGAAAAATCGTCTCATCCGGAAACGATGGAATCGTCAGGACTTGGGATGTGAATGGAACCAAGTTGAGTGAGTCGGCGTCACAAGGGGATCTGGTTACCAAAATCGTCGCACTCCACGACTCCAAGGTGGCAGTGTCCGCTAACTGGCAGGGTGAAATCAATTTTCTTTCTCTTGAGAATAAACTGGCCGAGGTGGGTGCGGTCTCGAGCAATCCACCGCTGATTGCTCAACGGATTGCTCAAACGGAGCAGCGCATTAGTGAATTGAATGGTAAGGTGCCACTGACTCAAGATGCCGTGAAGAAAGCTGAAGTGGCACTCGCCGCACTCGAGGCTGCACTGATCAAAGCACGCGCCGATGCAGTGGCGCTCGAAGGAAGAGTGAAAGCGCTTCCTGGAGAAATTGCGGCGACTGAAAAAACGATCAATGAGTTGAAGGCGAGCCGAGAAAAAACAGGGAAGGATAAGGAAGCTCGAACGACTGCGATCAAACAACACGGGGAACGTGCTGCTGCCATTGCTGCCATCGAAAAAGAACTCGCGCCCGTCGCTGCGGATCCCGCCAAATCCGCTCCGATTGCCGCGAAGCTCGCCAAGGCTAAAGCCGAGTTGGGTGCTGCCCCGGCCCCCGTTTCTGAACTCGATAATCTCATTGCGGATCTCGATGCAAAGATCAAATCGAACACGGAGAGCTTCGCCTCCAAAAAAGCAGAATCGCCCAAAGTCGCGGAGGCTTTGAAAACGGCGCCTCAGCGCATCAAGGATTCAGAAGCAGCCGTTGGTAAGGGTAAAGAAGCCATTGCCTCTGCTCAAAGCGCCACTAAGGCAGTCACGGATGAACTTGCACTCATGCAACGCATGATCCCTGCTCTGAAGGCTGCTCAGTTCAACGTTGGAGTGCTATCGGAAAAAGCCACACTTGCGAAACTCGAGACAGATTTGAATGATTTCACCGTAGGACTTAAGGAGAATGAAGAGGGTAAAGTCGCCGCAGCGGCTCGAATTGAATCGTCAAAGAAGAGTGTCGCTGAGGCCGTGGCTGCTTTGCCGATCAAAGAGGACGTGCTAAAAAAGCTGAAGGATGCACTCATTCCGGTTGAAAAAGAACATGCGTCTCTTGTCTCCGCCAGTAACGAAGCGGCGGCCAAGCTCGAGTCCCACAGAAAAGCAATCGCCAGCAAAGAAGCCGAATTGGGCACTTTCGGAAAATTGAAGGAAGAAGCCATCGCTGCGGTCAAGAAAGCGGCGGAAGGGTTATCCAAGGAACTGAATGTTCTCACGACTCAGCATGCGGACGTAAGCAAAAAGGCTGCTGAGCCGGCAAAGGTTGTCGAGCAGAGGAAGGTGGAGTTGGCCAAGGCCCAGAGCGTGTCTGAGGAAGCCAAGAAGCCCATGGCGGCGGCTCAAAAGAAACTGGACGAAGTCTTGGCAACTCTCAAAGAACCCGTGACCAAAGCCCAAGCTGAATTCGATGCCGCATCGAAGGAACTGGCGCAAACGCGCACTGTCGCTATTGGAAAACCTGAGATGCAGGAGAAAGTCACGGCCGCTCAAAAAGCGGTGGAAGCAAAGGTGGCGGCGCTGGCCACTGCCAAAAAAGCATTTGAGGCCGGCAATGCCTCCATTCAACAGGCAGAGGCAGCTGTTGCCGTCGTGGTGAAGGCAGTAGCTGAAAAGGACAAATTCGTAGCTTCCGCCAAGTTGGCGCTGGATGCTGCGGAAAAGGCTTTGGCTCCTGCCCGGGATCAAATTCAAAAACTACAAGCTTCCATTGAGAGTCAGAAAAAAGCACTCGCTGAGAAGCAGGCTGCTCCGGCTGCAATCGAGAAAGAAACGGCGGCCAAAGTCCAAGCGGTGACCGCGGCCGTGGCTGCGCTCAAGGCCGAACAACCAGCAATCGAGAAGTTATTGGCCGATGCGAAAGCTAAAGTAGACGCCGGAACCAAGGGTGTCGAAGTCAAGCGTGCCGAGGTAGCGAAGGCCACCGGGGATGTTGATGCGGTGAAGAAGCAAAAGACCGATTCTGAGGCGGCTATCGTTGCTGCAACGAAAGAGATTCCGACCCGCGACAAAGCCGTGGCCGAATGCAAAACGGAGCTTGCCAAGCTGCAGCCTCAACTTGAGCCCCTTCGGGCCAAGGTGAAGCAGTTGAGTGACCAATACCTCGCCCTTTTGCCCAAATAGGGTCGCTATTCCTTTTCATTGCGGAGAGAGTCCTTGAGGCTGATGAAGTCGGAGAGAAGGAAGATCACGGTGAAGAAAGCAAGGATGACCTGCATGAGCGTTACGACCTTGGCCGGAATGGTCTGAGGCATGACGTCGCCGAAACCGAAGAATGAGAAGTTCAAGACGCTGAAGAAGAAACATTCAAACAGGATCTCGGCCTGATTCCACGACTCTTGAAATGAGCTGAAGCTGCTGGGATCTGCAGTCTCGAGACACCAGTAGTCCAGGGCAAAGGAAAGGGTGATCTGAGCCATGTTTAACCCCATCAAACCGAGAAATCGGTGATAAGGAATGTTGTGTGATGTGGCCAGCAGAATGTGTTGGAGGTTTTCAACGAAGAAGAAAACAGTCTTCACCAGAGCCCAAGTCATCACAAGCCAACAAACGGCCCTGTTCGAAATCGCCTGCTGCACAATGGCCCATTCAATACCAAGAGCCACGGCAATGATCACCACCACCTCGAGGGTCTGGCGAAACATCTGCTGGGGAAATGTGGGCTCCGTTTTCATGAACCTGCGGTGAGGTGTAGAATGGGAGCAGGAAACCCGCCAAAGTGGACTACTCGACCAAATACACAATCCGCCCGCACATCTCACACTGCGTGATCGCTTCGGCTTGTTTGAGATTCTGAATGGTGCTGTGAACGACCTTCATGTGGCAGCCTCCACAAATTCCATTGGAAAGCGGGACGATGGCGGTTCCTCCTTTGGACTTCAGGAGCCGGTCATAGAGATCGAGGGTTTCCGGCTCGATCGGTGCGGCCAGTGTTGCTCGCTCATCTTTCGTCTCAGCCACGCGTTTTTCCAAGATTGCGCCTCGAAGAACAAGTTGGGCCAAATCATCATCTACATTCTTCTGGGTTTCAGCCAGCTTGGCTTGGGCCGCTTGGAGCACCTTTTTGGCAGCATCCAATTCCTCCATGAGCTCTAACTCCGCGTCCTCATGTTTCCGCACTTCATTCTGGTATCGCTGGATCTCATGTCCGAGTGCTTGGAATTCATCATTCTTCCGGGTCTCAAATTGCTGATCATTCAGCCGTTTGATGCTCGTCTGCCGGGTTTGGATATCGAGCTCGACGTTCTTGATCCTCACTTCGATCTCGCGGCTGGCGAGGAGCGCTGCATCCACACTGGCTTGGTCTCCGGAGAGTTGGAGCTTGGCCCGCTGCTGGAGTGAGGGTACTTCCTTGAGATCTTTTTGAAGATTCTTCAGGAGCAAGTCACGATCCTGAAGTTGGAGGAGCTTAATGATTTCTGGCAGCATGGGTCGGTTGGGTGAGCTTCTTTAGTCGTGATCAGGTCAAAAGACAGGTCAATATTCAATACAGTTCAACGGGAGAGCGTTTTCCATCCTCGACGGAGAGATTGGCAGCTAGATCTTCACCGAGGACGGCGACGCGGAGGTCCCAGATCTCTCGGTTGATTTGTTTGAATCGATCCATGCTCCAACCGTATGGAGCAGGAAGTTTCTTCTTGGCTCTTTCGATTCGCATCAGCGCATCGTGAAGAATCGGGCCTTCTACTCCCTCGAGGTGTTGCTTGGCCAGTTCCACCATCTCGATTCGGTGACAGATCATGACGATGTCATTTCCCGCGCGTACGGCTTCCTGGATGGCTTGCTCAAAGGTGACCTCATTCAAGATGGCACCCATGTCCAAGTCGTCGGTCATGGCTAGGCCCTCAAAGCCGAGTTGATCCCGGAGCAACTTCGTGCAGATGTTATGCGAGAGGCTGGCGGGCCAGCGTGGACGGTCGGGATCATAGGCGGTGTAATTGCTGTGGCAGGTCATCACGCAGTCGATCTCTGGCAAAAGAGCGCGGTAGGGAAGGAGTTCTTCTCTTTCCATGTCAGCAGCTGATTTGGAAATGACAGGAAGGAACTCATGCGGATCGCATTCAGCGGGTCCGTAGCCTGGAAAGTGTTTGGCGCAGGAAAGGATACCTTCGCCCCGCATCGCGCGATTGAACACCCCCGCATTCGTCACCACTTCCTGCGGATCACGTCCATAGCAGCGGCCCTTGAGAGAATTGTCGGCCGTGTCGTCATAGGAGATGTCGAGCACGGGGCAGAGATCCAGATTGAAACCGAAGAGCCGGAGAATTTGTCCTGTGAGTTTGCCGTGCGTTTTGATGAACTTGGGGTCTCCTTTGTCACGAAGGGCCTGCGCATTCGGAGGCTCTTCACCGATGAGGCGCAAGCGGGAAACACGCCCCCCTTCTTGGTCAATGGTGATGAAGGGCTCGATCTGCGAGATGTCTCGGAGGTCATCGATCAGCTTTCGCAGTTGCTCGGGCGATTGGATATTCCGACCAAAAAGAATGTAGCCGCCGGGTTGCAGTTTTTTCAAACGAGCGGCTGTTTCAGAATCGAGTTCGAAACCGGGGACACCGGTGAGGAGCAGTTGGCCAAGGTGCAGTGAGTCAGGCATGGAGATGGGCACTCTAAGGTGTGCATCCGGGCTTGCAAGTGTGGGCAACTGAGGTTGGATGGTCGCATGGTTCTTTGCCGTCTTTTTCTTGGGGTGGGCCTCGTTTTCGGGCTCGCCCATTGCACGTTACCCCAGTCCCAGAGCTTCCCGCAGCCTAACTACGGCGGTGGTTTTATGCTCGGTGAAGACTTCCTGGCTTCGAGAAATTTTGATCTTCTGCGGGGCAAACGCGTGGGACTCATCACCAATCACACGGGCATGACAGCCCGCGGTGAGCAGACTCGGGTCATGCTTCAGCGTGCGCTGGGTCGAGGGCTCGTGGCTCTCTATGCACCTGAGCATGGCATTGATGGCACCATCGGAGCGGGTATCCACGTCAGCACCCGGCGTGATGCCGTGACTGGCCTCACGGTTTATTCGCTTTATGGCCCCACTCGGAAGCCCACTCCTGCGATGCTCGCACCGATTGATGTATTGGTCTTCGATCTCCAGGACATCGGCTGCCGCAGTTACACCTACATCTCCACCATGGCCGTGGCGATGGAAGCTGCGGCGCAGAATGGGAAGGAGTTTGTGGTGCTTGACCGCCCGAATCCCCTCGGGGGACATCGCGTTGAAGGTCCACCTTTGGAGAGTCAGTGGAAGTCATTCGTCGGGCAGGTGCCCATTCCGTATGTGCACGGCATGACGGTGGGTGAACTGGCCATGATGATCGCCGGGGAGCGAATGATCGCCGCCGTGCCCAAATTAACCGTGGTGAAGATGCAGGGTTGGCAGAGAAACATGACGTGGCAAGACACGGGGCTGCGCTGGTATCGCACCTCGCCAAACATTCCCTATGCCACCTCTCCGGCCTACTATGTGGCCACGGGTATCCTCGGCGGTGGATCGGCAGTGGACATCGGGATCGGCACCGATAACCCCTTTGGATATGCTGGTGGAAGGGGAGTCAATCCCAATGCCTTGCTCGCCTATTGTCAGCGGCTAAACACCCCCGGCGTGAGTTTCTCGCCCTACTCTCGGAAGGGATTCGGCGGTGTGAAACTCAACATCAATCCTCGTGCCTCGGCGGACCTCACAGCCTTGGATGTTTTCCTCCTTGCTGAGCTTAACCGACAGACTCGGGGTAAGGTGCTGGCCATCAGTGGCTCCAAGCTGAACTTGTTTAACAAGGTCTATGGAAGCGAGAGTCTATACCGAGATCTCAAACGCGGCGTCTCCCCCATGCACATCGTGGCAGGATGGCAGCGGCACAATGACTCGTTCCGATCCCGCAGGCAGCGTTATTTGCTCTATCCGTAATGCTTGGGCTCGGGTGCCTGGTTTGAATCAGTCAGCGCACCGAATGAGTAGGGTATCGCCCACCTGCGCTTCGAGACACATGAGGTTATTAGGGGACTTGCCATCATTCGATGGATCAAAACAGAATCCCCAAAAACCACACCACGAAAACCAAGCTCTACACCCTCGCCATCGCAGTCTTAGCTTCATCAGCCGTCCTCGCCGACGAGACACGCACCAGCAGGACAAAGGCCGACGGAACATCCGAAACCACCGTCAAGACGACGACAAGCTCAGGCACTCTCACGGAGTATGTGCCGGGAGCCACCTTCATTGTCAGGGAAGTGACCGGATCCGTAAGCTGTGTTTATGGAAAGACCGTCTCCTGCGTCACCCAAAGCGGAAAAACTTTAGCCAACGGCAGCTCAGCCACCGACATCAAGACAGGGGCCAAGGTGAGCGTGAATTACGTGATGGATGGTGCACGCCGCGTGATTAACCGGATCGTTGTTGACGATTGATCAATCCCTTTGGACTCCGCGCCCTCAATGCCGTCATGTCTCCTGGAGGTGTCGGCTTTTTCATTGTCGGACAGTTTTAAAAGGGGGCTCCGACTTGGATTCAAATCGGTGAACTCTCGGGCTCTCTTTTGCCTCCTTTTTTGGAGAGATAGTCCATCACATAGGGCCTGAGAGCCGATTTGATGAGCAGCGGCGTGATGGATTTTGCCATCTCTCCGACAGCGCCGAGTATCGACGGGGTGGGCGGCTTCGCTGCGTCGAACAAAACCGGAACGTGTTGCAAATGGAGCGTCCGTTTGCCTCGAAACATCAGCCACGCGGGGACGATACCTGCGGTGAAGGCGATGGATGCTGCCAGGATGCTGTGGCAACTCAGCAGCCGGTGGAGAACGCGAACAGGGCTCAGGTGTTGCCGGAGTCGATGCGTCGATCTTGATCTCCTCGCGCGCCTCTCGCAGCTCGTTCAAGAGCCGATGCTTGAGTTCCTTATTGTTTGTGTTTTTAGCCATAGACGATCTTTCTGGAGTTCATTGATTGAGTCGGTGAACCAAGTCGCAGAAGTCAGGCGGTTCCGCACCGAGAGGCCTGCGGCGAGGGCGATGAGAAGGTGCCCGACTCCAGTGATCGCAACCGCAGCCACCCAAGAAAAATCGAAGAAGTAGGTGAGTGCTCCGACCAGCGCGGTCGTTAGGAGAACCCAGCTCTTGAGAAGTGAAAGGCCACCGATCGCCAGCCGCACGCCGCGGTAGATCGCGTTTTACATGGCCTCACGTCCTTTCAGGCTGAGCAATTGGCCTCGGCACTCGAGATACTTCAAAAGGGGAGCCGCAAGGCGGTGCGAAAGCGCGGCGTGAGGCAAAGATTCCGCTGCATTTCCCTCACGTGGGACCTCGCTGTTATGAGGTGATTGGGGTGATGTGAGCGGAGCCGTTTTCATGCATCGCCAGTTATGTTCCAGTCACGATGCAGGTTCCATAGGGTGTTCACCCCATGGTATCAGGGTGGGGCATCCAGTAGGGTCCGGGACCGGAAGGCAAAGTGCCGACGGAAAACGAAACCAAGCCCATGAACAACGACACACAACTCAAGCAAGCCATCAACCAAATCCCAGACGCGACCAAGGATGCAGTCGCTGCCGCCAAAAACGCCTACGACTCCATCTCCCAAAAGGTGGATCTGGGACTGGACCGCACCCAACAGCACGCACAGAACGCGATTGATGCTGCGAAGGATGCGGCTCACCGCGCCAGCGATGCCACCAAGGATATTTACCAGACGGCTTCTGCGAGGGCAGAGGATGCTTTGGTGAGCTCCAAGGAGTATGCTCGCGATCACCCCCTGCCTGTTGCCCTTGGTGCCTTCATTACAGGCATCGCCATCGGCTGCATGATCGGAATGGCACAACGGGAAGAACCCACGTTTCGCAGTCGGTTCTTCTGAGGATCCGCCGAGCAAAACGTCAGCGCTGCGTGTTATCAAAAGACTTCAGTTCGTTGATCAGTTCTTGAATAGTTTTTCCACGGACGAGCCATGCCGGTCGGTGTTTAAGTTTGTTGTCCATCGTTGAATTGATGAGACGCATCTGTTCTGGTGGAAGTCAATTGTCTCAGTAGCCTCTCGCCTAAGCTAATCTGCGCACCAGCACTGGCGTCATTAGCTGCGAGCTTTCTGGTTCCTGTGCGATTGAGAGTTAGGAGTCGTTCGTGTCGAGCCACGATGGGGTGTGATGGGTTCCTGATGGCAAAAGCCTAGCAGTCGGCACCCTGAACGGAGTTGTGGGTATCTGGGGCGCGGATGAAAAAAAGGGAAAGGGAGACAGGCGGAATCTTTGATGCCATCTTGGCGGGTGACTCCTTTATTTGAGAAACTCTTTCTTTGGCTGGACCCGCTGCCTCGCAATGGGGCTTGGAATATGGCGTTGGATCAGGCTTTGCTGGAACTGTCGGACGGGCCTGTGCTGCGTGCCTACTCTTGGGATGAGCCGACGGTGACGCTGGGCTACGCGCAGAACGTGGAGAAACTGGGGGCCGAATTGCCACCCTGGCCAGTGACCCGGCGGTGGACGGGCGGGGGAGTGGTCTTGCATGAGGGGGATCACACCTACTCGGTCATCGTGCCGGCCGTGTGCGAGTGGTCGCAGACGCGGCCCATCGAGAGCTACCGCTTGATCCACGGGGCGCTGGCTGAGGCGCTGGTGGACTCGGGCTATGACGGATGCCGACTGGCGGGGCCAGAGGATGTGATCGATCTGCCTTTTTGTTTTGTGGCTCCGGCGGTGCATGACATTGTGAAGGGCGCTGTGAAGATTTCGGGTGCAGGCCAGAGGCGCTCGCGCATCGGGTTCCTCCACCAAGGCAGTGTTCAGCAGGTGACGGTGGATGCCGCCTTTTGGAGAAAGTGGGCCAGCCAAATCGCGACGCAGGTCGATGAGATGTCGGACGTGAGCGAGGCGATGATGAAACGGGCTGAATTCCTGGCAGCGGAGCGTTACTCGGCTCCGTCATGGCTCAGCGAAAGGGAGGATCGCTCTCCCATCAGTTGATTGGTTTATGCACCGGATCTTTGTTTACGGAACCTTGAAGCGCGGGTGTGTGAATCACGCTTACCTCGGCGGACAGCGTTGGGTGGGCGTGGCGCACACCGAGCCGCGTTATCGCATGTTTGATCTGGGCGGCTATCCGGGAATGGTGGAGGTGGCGGACGGGCTATCGATCCAGGGTGAGGTCTGGGATGTGGACGACGACTGCTTTGCCCAGTTGGATCTGTTGGAGGACATCGAGGGCGGAGAATACCTGCGGACGCGGATCCATTTGAAGCCGCCTTTTGAGGAAAGCAGGATTCAGGGTTACCTCTACCTCCGTCCGACGGAGCGAGCGCCGGAGGTGGGCGAGTGCTGGCGGTGACTCAGCCCCGAGTGATGGGCTGGCCTGCTTTTTTCCAAGCGTTGAATCCTCCTTTGAGCAGATAGACTTCTTTGAATCCCAGCTCCGCCATCTTAGCGGCCGTTAGACGCGCACGCTCACCGAGGGCGCAATACAAGAGGTAGGGCTTTTGGCGCTCCAGTGTGCCGAGATGATCGGTGAGGTTGGCGCGGAAAAAATTGATGAGGTGAGCACCCGCGAGGTGGCCCTCTTCAGCCCACTCGGTCTCCACGCGCATGTCCAGGATCTGGAGATTCGGTTTTGACTGAAGCAGGGCGGTGATCTCTTCAGGTGCCAGCTCCCGGAAGGAGTCCGGCAGAGAAACTTCAGGTGGTGAAAGTGGTGCGGATGAACTCGGCACTGATTCCCTTTTGCATCCAGCGAGGGCTAGAAAACAGAGAGCAGCGGAAACAGAGATCGTGGAACGGTTAATCATGCGGCGTCAGCACTTGCTTTTGCGGAAGCGATGGCTTCCAAGTAGTGATCTTCGAGGAGCCGAATCTGCTGATCGGCACCAAAATTTGTGCGCACTGAAAGCGCCGCATTCCTTCCCAATTCAGCATGAAGCGCGTGATCCTGAATGAGGCGTGTGATGGCAGTGGAGAGTTGGTGCGCATTCCGCTCGGGCACCAGCAGTCCGTCATAACCATCGGTCACAGCCTCGGGGATGCCGCCATGCTGAGTGGCCACCACGGGGAGGCCGGTGGCCATCGCTTCGAGCATGGAGTTGGGGATGCCCTCTTGGTCGTTCTCCTGAGTTTGTTCGCTCGGGTGCAGGAAAACGTGCGCCTGATACAGCTCCTCACGCAGCGCCTCCTGCGACATCCAACCGCGAATCTCCACATGACGCTCCAGTGCATGGTCCCTCACATACTGCTGGATCTCGTTCATCATCGGGCCGCTGCCGCACAGGATGTAACGTGCGCCTGGGAAAATAGCGCCGACACGGTCCATGGCCTCAAGCGTGGTGAGGATGCCTTTTTTCGCGATCAATCGGCACGCTTGGATAAGCCTCCAGCGCCCATTCTCCGGTGCCCGTCGCTCGACCGCAGGGAGGTGGTCCATCGGGATCGGCGTGCGGTTCAAGCGTAGTTTTTCCGGTGGGCATCCCAGCTCCTCGAGACGCCGAAGCAGCGATTGGCTCCGGCCTAAAACGAGACGTGCTTCAGCAAAGACCTCTCGCAGTTTTTTCAGATAGTCGCCTTCATCGAGATGCTTGGCCACATCCACGCCGTGAAACGAGACAATCCACGGGCCGCCCCAGTCGCGCAGCATGGGCAGGAACCCGACCGCCTTGTGCCCGTAATAAACGTGCACCAGATCGGGCTGATCCTCATTCAAGAACTCCACCAGATCCCACGGGTGGCAGGGGCCGACGTGTTTATTGATCGCACGCGGCGGCGGCCACTGCTTCACGATATGCTTGTACCAAAAGCGCAGCAGAAAGTTTCCCTTGGCCCGGTGGTGTTGCTTGGTGAGGAGGCGGATGTGATCAAAAGGGAACAGTTCCTGATTCTCGATCCACTGCGCATAGACCGTCGTGCGCACGCGCTGGAGGCCGATGATCTGCCGGTAGATGCTCTGCATCTCCGCTTTTAAATAGGTGCCGCAGAGGCTGATGACGTGCGGGCGCGTGTCGGGCGGGGAGATGGATTCGGGATCAGACATTACGGGCAGAAGCAGAGGCTTCGAAATAGATGTCTTCCAGCTTAGTGATCTGCGCCCGAGATTCAAAGTTTTCTCGAATGTCCTCAGCCGCAGCGCGACTCATCTGGGACCAAAGACCCGGCTCGGAGGTCATTCGGACCATGCTGTCAAAAAGGCCATCGCGGTCTCGCTCCGCCACGAGAAGCCCAGTGGCCCCATTTCTTACCGCCTCAGGAATGCCACCATGCAGCGTGGCCAGCACAGGCATACCCGTGGCCATGGCCTCCAGCATCGAGTTCGGGATGCCCTCCTGGTTTTGGTCCGAGGTCAGACGGCTCGGGTGCAAAAAGAGGTGAGACTTCTGGTAGAGCTCACACAGCTCCGAGCCTTTGAGGAATCCCGCAAAGGTGACCTGGTTCGCGAGCCCCAGTTGATCCCGCAGACTCTCCAGTTCACCCAGCAGCGGACCCTCGCCCGCGATGGTGAAGGTGGCCCCCGGTTTATCCTGAGCAAATCGGGCAAACGCGTGAAGCGCATCGTCGAGTCCCTTTTTTTCGATCAAGCGACAGGCCTGCACGAATCGCCAGGCGCCATCGGTCGGAGGGAGTCGCTCGTGAAAGGCAAACTGATCCAGCGGAATGCCCGTGCGATTGATCCGCAGCTTCTCGGGTGCGCAACCGAGAGCGAGCAAGCGATCCTGCAAAGAGAACGACCGCGCCAGCACTAGGGTCGTCGTTTGCAGCAGCTCTCTGAGCCTGTCTTCATAAGACGGATCATGCGCTCGCGTCTGCACATCCATGCCGTGAAAGGAGACGATGCTCGGCTTGGGCCAGCGTTTG
>CAMBPV010000103.1 GCA_945869695.1 Prosthecobacter debontii | reverse complement strand
CGAGGGCTACCTAAAACTCGATGACGAGATCGAAGAACTCCGCCACAACCGCAAAAAGCGCCAAATGACCATCGAGCGCCGCTTCAAACGCGACCAACACATCAAAGCCAAAAAATTCGCCGCTCGGCAGGAGAGAGATGAGGAGTGAGTTACTCATCGCACTGGCGCTAGTCCTACAGTTTCCTAACTTGTCGAGCTGCGGATGATCATTTATCTTCTTGCTGCCATGATCTCACTGTCCGTCACCGAAGCCTCCTTGCATTTTGTGGCCCTCGTACATCGAGTTTGCACAGGAGACGAAGAGGCTCTTCTTAATGAAGATGGGCGGCCAGTGGCTAGGCTGACTCGTGTGGCGAGCCCACCAGCGACTGGGGAGCGCCTCGCAGCAACTTGGCCACGATTGGCCCATCTCGGAGCGGCAGAGTCAGCCGATTTTGAAAGCGACCTCGCACTTGCTCGTGGCAGGATCAAGCAGCTAGCCACGCTATGGGAGTGATTCTGGATAGCTCCATCCTTATTGCTGCCGAGAGAGGAAGATTTGACTTACCTCGATTTTTATCTCGCTCACTCAGAGACGGAGTTTTTCATCTCTTCCATCACGGCATCGGAATTGCTGCATGGAGTCGAGAGGGCGAATACAGTTGATCGCCAACTCAGACGCAGTCGGTTTGTTGAAGATATCTTGAGAGAGTTCCCCGTCATCGAGTTTAACACATCTGTCGCGCGCGAACATGCCCGGCTCTGGGCCAGGCTCGAAGCACGAGGGCAAGCCATCGGCGCCCATGACATGCTGATCGCAGCCACTGCTCTTCATGGACAACATTGGCTCGCTACTCTCAATCCGGATGAGTTTGCTCAAGTTGAAGGACTGCAACTTTCGGAGGTCGCATCGTTTGCAACTTCGTGACTTTCTCTCCGCCCCTCCTCAGTCACACCTCCCTCCGCTTCAGTTGGCAAACCCAACCCGCAATGGCACCCACGAGGCCGCAGGCCAGGAAGGTGAGAACAAGGGGAATGACAAAGCCTGAAAACTCGGCGGCATCCCATTGGCTCCAGAGGCCGAGAAGGTTCATGATATCCCGCAGGTGGGCACCCAAAGTCTGAAGTGTGACCCCTCCACCCTCTCCCTGAAAGTAGGCGCTGACCGGGAGCGCCATTGCCAACCCCATGAGAAGGCCTCGACGGATGGGCAGGGATCGGACCCGCTCAAAGCACCACGCGAGACCAAAGGGAAACCCGACCAAAAAGATCATCAACAGCCATTCATTGTAGATAAACGTGAGCCCCATCAGGTGGGCAATGGTCCGGTGCATTAGAATCAGGGAGAGCCCAAACAGAAGTCCCAGCAGTCGATTGCCAATGGCAAAGATGCAGACGGCCTCGAGGACGACGCCGCTGCTGAAGAGGATACGAGAGATTCCGGGCCGCTCCAAAAACCAAATGGCATCAGCCGTGGTCTTTGCATATTTGGGATCAAGATCGTTCAGGTAGTTCTGGCGTTGCGTTTTCACCATATCCAAGGCCACATGATGGGAGTTCAGGAGCCACATGCCTTTGGAGCTATCCATTTTCGTGACGACCGAAACGAGATAAGTGCCCGTGATAACGACCTGACTCTGAACGAGGAGCCACCTTCTAAGATCAGCACTCGGCCACTGAAAGACACGACGTTCGCGGAAAGCGCTGTAAACAGCCGTGCAGGCCTGAATAAGCAGCGTGAGACTGATGATCTGATAGCCGTGGTGCGTGTAGCCCTGGGAGTTATAAAGCGTAAAAGGCAGGATGTGGAGAACGGCCAAAAGAGGCAGTACCAAGGGCAGGCCGATTCCGATGATGTAGAGGAACGTCACGCCAACAATGATGCGGTGAAAGACCTCATAGGCCTCCGGATCTGCGAGCCAGGTGAGCGTAAGCCCGCACGGTTGAAGGAGCTTCAGCAGACCCACCGGGTGGGGCTCCCGAGTCTGCTCCACCCCAAACTGAACCGTGTAAAGGATGACGATCCCAAAAAACAGGCGCAGAAAAAATCCTTCCAACGGGCTCACCGCTGGCTGACGGGACCAACCTGAAACAAGAAAAGAAGCGAGGCGACGAAGGGTCATGATCATTTACTCCTGAGCCAGAATCTGGGGTGTCTCGCGGATGCGCCCGTCTTCGTAGGCGATCCGGGTGTGACGGAGTTGGAGTTTGGCAGGAAGGTCAGTTCGCAGGGCCAGCGCACTCTCACGAAGGTACTGAAAAATCTCAGCTCCAATGGCCTGGGTAACCTCGGCAGAAAGGACGGCCGGTTTGACTCGCTGCTTCTTCTGGCTCTCCGCCGCCTTTTTCTTGAAAATCTTCCCGACCTTCGGGCACGTCACGCCTGTGAGCCTCGCGATGGGAAGGTCATTCCCCTCTCCATCCGTGATGCTGAAATAAGAGCTCTCCGGGCTCGGATTGGTGTACATCGGGAAGTTTGAGAACGGGTAATTCTCCTTCAATACCAGAGACAGCACACAAAAAATGAGGAGTGCGGTCAACGGGCTTGTTCTCCATCTGGAGCCAAAAGACCGAATGACCGAGCGCAAACAAAACAGAACTTTGTGGATGAGTGAAGAGATCATTCAATCGATGCCCGATTCGAGATGAGCTGTTCGGATCAATTGCATGAAAATGTCCACAAAAACAAGACATCATTCCGCAGTTGACCCAGAGGCAACCATGGCACAAAGCAAAGCAAACCTTACCGCCTTGACCACAACCTTCGAAATCCTCGGAAAATTTGACAGTGAAAGCGACAGCCAAAAGCTGCTCTATGCGCCACTGAAAATACCCCTCACTTACCGCGAAACCCAGTGCTACCGCCTCGACTTCGAAGGGGACGTCACTGCGGCGACTGCCTTTGTGAAACAAGTGCTGCTCGACCCCATCAGCCAAGAGATCCAGGAAGGCGGAGGCTCTGCTTTTCCGAGTGCCGGATTTGTCCTCGAATACGGCATGAAGGGCGGCGCACTTGACCTCGAGAAGGAAACCATCCTTGGCTATTACCGCACTCAAGAAACGCCAGGCTTTGATTTGACCAAGCTCACTCTTCGGAAACGCGTTTACGTCTTCGGCGAGGGCGCCGACCCAGCGCCTTTCATTCGCGATGTCTGCAACCCAGCCATCCACACCTGGGAAGTCGTGAAGGCAGGCTGATCAGAGAGAGTTCCCGTTTTTCCGCCACTGCCCCGTGAGCGTCCACCAGAACCAGAAAGGGACGTTCACGAGGAAGATCCAGATCAGAAGCTCATGCATCTGAAACTCCAGTCGCATGAGCCACCAGACACTCCGGTGGAAGGAAATGATGGCCAACCCAACCAGCAGCGCCCATGGTCGGCTGCGTAGGGCGAGAAAGGCGAACAACTCCAAGAAAAATCCGCCACCAAAGAGAGCGCGTGTCAGCCACGAATGCTGCACCAACCAAAGCGCAATCTCGGGATCCCTGATCGGCCCATTGGCCGGGTCTTCATACTGCGCCTGCCGATGCCCCTTGATGATGTCCGCACAGATGTGGTGACTCTGCAGAAGCCAGAGCCCCTTCGTATTGATCAGCTTCGTCACCGCGCTCAGCGTGTAGGAAAAAGCAACCATCCCAAGGCTGTAATAAGCCAGATAACTCCGCATCGGCAGAGCAGGCATCGGCTTTCCTCGCCACTTTTTGAGCTGCCACCACCAGGCAGCTCCCGTCTGAAAAACCAACACCATGGTCACAAGCTGATAGCCGTGATGGTCAAATCCCTGGGAGTTACTCAAAGTCCACGGAAGCATGTGAACCAGCGTGAGCATCGGAAGCAACAACCAAAGTCCACGCCCGATGACATAGAGAAATCCGAGCCCTAAGGCCATTGCCGTCACCGTGTCATACCAACCCGGCCCATCCAATTTCACCCGAATACCAAGAGGCAGATTCAATTCCCGGAAGGACGACAGATCAATGGGACCCGGCTCACTCAGAAACGTCAGGTTCATCACCCGAGCCAGCCCCACCGGAACGGGCTGACTATCCAGCAAAAAGGGCTTTGTGGACTGAAGCGAATACACCACGAGCAACGCCAAAAGCAGGCGCATGAAAAACCATTCCCACCCATGAATGGGCTGCGGAACAAATCCCACAGCAAACCACCGCTGGAGGCGCTGCCCCCGTGTCAAAACAGGCGGATCGGAGCTCATGATGAAGGCGCCAAAGTGGCCAAAATCTGGTTTTTCTCTTCAAACTTTTCACCATTGAAAAACAACCTCACCTCCACCAATCGGAGCTCGTCCGTGAGGTCCGATTCACGACGTCGTTTCAGCGATTGCTCGCGAACGAACTCCAAAGTTTTGATCCCTGCCGTCCTCTCGATTTCGGAGATATCTTCAGGTGTCAATTGCCCGAAAAGACGACCTTTCTTCTCCTCCTTTTGGATCAGTTCCAGTTTATGGAATCGATACTTCTTTCCCACCTGAGACACCGAGATCCCACTCTCCAGCTTCACGGGCACAGGCTTCTGATCCGTATCTCCGACAAAAAAGAATACGCTCTCCTCGTAATTCGGGCGCGAATACATCGGATAATGAGAGATCGGGTAATGATCACGCACGATCTGGGTGATCGGAATCAAAAGGAAGAGCGGAAAGATAGGATGGCGTCGCAACCGGCCAAGCCAGGATAAAGGTTGGGCTGATGAGTCGTTCTTCGACATCTTCCTCCGTTCTCCGATTTCATAACCCTGTCAAAGTCGGATTCAGATGAAGTCACTCAACCCGGCCAAACTCGCCGGTAAAAATCACAAGATCGCTCAAGTCAGGATGTCTTTGATCACTTTCGCCCCTTCCACGCCGCTCAGTTTCGCATCAAGGCCCTGGAACTTAAAACTGAAGGCGTCGTGCTGGATGCCGAGCTGGCACAACATTGTCGCGTGCAAATCATGCACCGTGGTGATCTTCTCCACCGCAGCATAGCCAAGGTCATCCGTGGCTCCATGCACAATGCCGCCGCGTATTCCCGCGCCGGCCATCCACACGCTCATCGCCTTGTTGTGATGATCGCGACCGCTGCCGCCCTGTGACATTGGCGTGCGGCCAAATTCGCCCGCCCACACGATCAGCGTCTCCTCCAACATGCCGCGCTGCTTCAGATCCGTGATGAGCGCCATGCACGCACGGTCAATCTCCTCCGCCTTGAGCTTCACGCCGTCCTTCACTCCGCCATGATGGTCCCAGTCTTTGTGATAAAGCTGAATGAAACGCGTCCCACGCTCCGCGAGACGACGCGCGAGCAGGCAGTTCGACGCGAACGAGCCATCGCCCGGCTGGCAGCCGTAAAGTTCCAGCGTCTTCGCGCCTTCCTTGCTCACATCCATCAGATCCGGCACACTCGCCTGCATCTGAAAGGCCATTTCATACTGCGCGATGCGCGTGGCGATCTCTGGATCGTCCACCAGCGTATCGTGCGCCTTGTTCAGAGCATTGATCGCCGCCACATCGGCCCCTTGGCGCTCCCGCGTGACGCCGTTCGGGTTCGTCAGATACAAAACAGGATCTCCTTTGGCGCGAAGCTGCACGCCCTGATACTTCGACGGCAAAAAGCCGCTGCTCCACTGCCGCGCCGCGATGGGCTGATTCTGCCCGCCTCTTCCCAGTGAGGTCAAGACGACGAATCCAGGCAAATCCGCCGCTTCGGTGCCGAGGCCATAAGTGATCCATGACCCCATGCTCGGCCGTCCCGCGATCTGCGAGCCCGTGTTCATGAACATGTGCGCCGGATCGTGATTGATCGCGTCGGTGGTCATGCTGCGGATGAGGCAGATGTCGTCGATCACGCTGCCGATCTGTGGGAACAGCTCACAGATTTCGATCTGGTTCTTGCCGAACTTCGCAAACTTGTGCTGCGGTCCGAAGCAGTTCAGCGGCTTCCCCTGTAGCTGCGCCAGCTGCTGTCCCTTCGTGAACGACTCCGGCATCGGCTTCCCGTCCATCTCCGCCAGTTTCGGTTTTGGGTCGAAAGTCTCCAAGTGCGATGGCCCGCCAGCCATCGTGAGCCAGATCACCCGCTTTGCCTTCTGGGGCAAAGGCAGTTTGCCGAGGACGCCGGGCGTCGGCGCTGCAAACACCGGACGTGCCAGCGACGCCAGCGCGAGAGCTCCGAGACCCTGAGATGCTTTGCCGAGAAACGCACGGCGATGGAGTGGCGAAAAAGATTTCATGATGATTTACTACTGCTATTCTTGCCGAGTTGTTTCAATAAGCCGAGGATGGGTCGGTTTGCCTCAAAAAAACTTCGCCTGGCATCACCTCACGAGGCGCTTTCACTGCTTCACTCTAAACTGATGCAACAGCACATTTCAGTGCAAAGGCCACACCCAAATCCGATCAACTGTCCACGCGAGTTGGTGCAGACTCTGTGTTTCGCAAAAAGCAATTCACGCCGGGACTCTCCTCCACCTCCCCTTTTTTGATCTCCAGTAAAGGTAGCAACCAATCAAGGTTACGACCCAGATGCCGAGATAGAACGATGGGATGGCGATAATCGCGATGGAGTTCTGCCAGGTGTCCTTGGACAGCCCCCCCTGCTGCGACATGTGAGCCGTCAGTCCGGCATCCTGCGGGAACAAGGCACCAATCAACGCCCTCAAGACGCGTCTCCACTCTCGCGGCCATCGGAGAAGGGACGCGACGGCCACTCCGGCCAGCACGAGAGGCAGGGCGATCACAAACGTCCTCATCCCATGCAAGATCACGAGTACGTGCGGGAGATTGCGTTCCGAACCCAAAACGACAGCGAATCCAATCACCCTCGACCAGAAACCCTTGTCACCGGGTTCCATGCGCCACACGGAACGTGCAGTTTCAGCACCCATACCATCCCCGATCCGGATGCGTTGCCAGCGGCGGTAAAGCAGCGCCATCAGCTCGCGGTACAACGTCGGCAACTCCTGCAAGTGCCGCAGCAAAATCGCCCTCTCCTCGCTGCGATGCAAATCACCGCAAGCGCCGAGCGCCAACGCATAAACGAGCGATTGATACCACTCGACGAGCCGCCCAAACGCCGCCGGATTCCCTGCGAGCTATTGTTCACCGAGAAGGGTGTACGAAGCAGCCGTGTCATTCATCAAGGTCGTCATGGCTGCTGATGAGCGGTGAAAACGGGTATCTAGGTAACAAGAAAGGTTGGAGAACGATTGGTGCGCGATCTCCGCCAATTTAAGCTGGCGGGAAAATCACTTCCCCCCGTTCTTCGCTTTCAGCCGCTCCTGCCAGTCCTTGTGCTTTTGTTTGAAGGCCTGGAACTCGCGATACTCTTCCGGTGAGATGCGACCGTCCTTGTCTTCGTCGATGGCATCGAACACCCATTCGTAGCCACGCTTGTCTTGGTTCCACTCGTCGCGCGAGTTCCAGCCGGCGGCGCTGGTTTCGTTGAGTTCGAGGATCTGGCCGGCATCGAGCAGGGCGCGGCGATAGCGTGAGAAGTCGATGCCTTGCACGGCGACGTTCTCTTGGATCGCGTGCGCGGCGGCGATTCCCGCGGAGAGACCGAGCGTGATCCACACGGGCTCCATGCGGATGCTTGTCATCGCGATGTGACTGGCGGAGCAGCACACGGGCACGAGCAGGTTCTCGCACTCGCTCTGCTTTGGACGAATGGCGCGATAGGGCAGGCGATGGATGCCGCTGTGCTGCGGATTGGCCTTCATGATGCTGAACTCGCCGCCGCTGAGCGCGATGCCGCCCTCGTGCGCGATGGTGGCATACGGCCAGTCATCGACGCCGTAGCTGCCGAGGCCGACGGAGTCCTCCGGGCTCACCGCGCCTTCAAGATCCTTTTGCGTGACAACGTAGTCGGACTTCATGCGCCGTGCCTCACGCACGTAGAGCTGATGCGGCCAGCCGCTCGTCTCATCAAAGATGCCGCGCTGGAAGCCAATGGTCTCCGCCTTCTCGCGCAGGTCCGCAGGTGCGGACGGATCGGTGCGCAGGAAATGATACATGCCGCGCACGAAGTTCATCTGATCCCGCCAGATTCGCGAGCGCGTGGCCCAGTCGCCATCGGGATACGCCGCGTTCTCACCGGCGACCGACTGCGCCCACAGCGCACGGCTGGAGTTGGGACTGAAGATGCCCCAGCCGTTGTTCTTCGAGTATTCGCCAAGCACGTGCATCTTTCGCCCCGCGCGCATGTCCACGCCCTTTTGAAAACCGCGTCGGAAGATCTCGTAGCGGCGCGGATCGTAGTCGTCGGGCTTCTCGATGCGGATCGGGTCCTTCTTCGTGAGCACCCAGCGAAAGGCGTACATCATCGTCAGCTTGTCCGCGCTGCCAAGCGGGCCGATTTGAACGTCCTGCAAAAGCGGCAACAGACCGCTCTTCAGATCACCGGGCTTCACATACGGATCAATGTCGTAGCGCATCAAGATGGGCCGCACGCCGCCGAGCGACTCGCCATACTCCTCGCGCGATTCGCGGCCCCACGTGTAGCTCACGCCGGACTTCGCCATCAGATCGCCCTCATACGAGCAATCGATGAAAACCCGCGCCGCCACGGTCTTCGCATTCTTCGTCAAAGGCTGCTCGATGGGGCAGCCGAGCTTGTCCGGCGGCGCGTGATCGAGCGTGATGCTTCGAAGGCGAGCGCCTTCCTTCACCACGCTCGCGAGCCGATTCTGATAGATCACTGGGATGCCGCGCTGAGCGAGTTCGCATTTGTAAAGCTCCCGCATCGCCACGTCGTCCTTTTCGATGAGAAGCGCGAGCGCCATCTTGCCGACGGAACGCTTGTAGCCCCAATCAATCGCATTCAACCCACCGCCGCTCATACCGCCGAGCCATCGCGAAGGCTCCACCACGATCACCTTCGCCCCCGCATCCGCCGCACCCAGCGCCGCCGCGATGCCGCTCGCCGTTGCGCCGTAGATGCACACATCGGCTTCTATCGCATCCGCAGCGAGCAAGCGCGGATCAAAGACACCCGCAGCGAGTGTCGCGGTGGCATGAAGGAAGTTTCGGCGAGTGGCTGGCATGCTTGGTGTGGTTATGATGGGTCACATTAAAAAAACCTCGGCATAGCGCTCATTTGCCGAGCGAAGGGTACTCGGACCCAGAATCACTTCTTCTTCCCGAGATTTTTCAGCTCTTCTTCGGTCCACATCATCATGCGGCCTTTGTTTTGATCGCGGATGGCGGCGACGGCTTTGGTTTCGATGGCGGAGCCGTTGTGTTCCCACTCGCGGCGGATGTAGGTGAGCACACCGGCGATGTCCTCGTCGGTGAGTTGAGGCAAAGGTGGCATGGCGAGGTTGTAGGTGCGACCGCTGACCTTCAAGGGGCCTGCGAGGCCGTGCATGACGATGCGGGCGAGCACGTCAGTCTTGCCCAGCACCCATTCGCTATCGACAAGCGGCGGCGCGAGACCATCGAGACCGAAGCCGTGCGACTGATGGCAGGCGGCGCAGAGCGTGGCGTAGACGGTTTTGCCTTTTTCAAACAGGGCGGTTTGTGTTTCCGTTAGCGGCACGATGACGGGCGGCTTTGGAGCGCCAGGTTTTCCAGGCCAAGCGAGTCGGGCCTCAACGCTGGCGATGAGCTTCGCGCTCGATTTGTCGCTCATCGCTTTCTGGAGTGTTTTGACTGACGCTGGCTCTGCATCGAGCCAAAGAAGCTTTGGTGGCGTTTTAGATTTGGGATCGCCGCTTGTCGCAAGGCCTTTGATGGCTGCGACTTGCAATGCGCTGCCTTGTGGCTGCGCAGCAGCGAGTTCGAGCATGTCTTCGAATGGCCCGGCCTTGTTGGCCTGTGCCAGCAAAACGCCAAGGACCTCGATCACAGGCATGATTTGCGTGCTGTTGTCCTTGGTGAGCTGTGCGGCGAGCAGTTTGGCAAATGCAGCCTCTTTGCCGCGCAGTCCGGTGAGCGCGCCTTCGCGAATGAGGGTGTTTTTGCCATTGCTCGCGAGCAGTTTGGCCACGGCGGCATCGGCGTCGGGTAGGTTGAGTGCGGTGAGCTTGATGGCGAAATGCGCGAGCACGAGCGCGTCTTTCTCTGCAGTCAGCGCGATCAAATCGGGCGCGAAATCGCGCGGTGCGATGCGCACGGCGGCAGCGCGAACCTGTGCGTCTGAATCCTTCAAAACGACACTCAAAATGTCCGGCGTGATCGCTGCAAGGCCGTCGAGCGTCCACAGCGCGTGCAGACGGGCGAGTGCGTGATGGTGTTTCAGCATCGCTTTGAGGGCGGGCACTGCGGACGCATCGCCGGACTCGACGATGAGCCGCTGGGCGGTGTCCCTCACCCAGCCGTTTTCGTGGGTCAGCATTTTCACGTCTTTGCTGACCTTCATGATGGCCGGGCGCTCTTTTGTGTCCGGCACGATGCGCCAGATACGACCTTGATTGAAGGGCTTCTGAAGTTTCCGCGCCTCAATGTTCGCGATGAGGTAATGCGTGAGGAAGCTCTGGTGCTGGATGATGCCGCGATACAGGTCCACGAGGTAAAGCGCGCCATCGGGGCCGTTCGCGGCCTGCACGGGGCGGAAGCGCTCGTCGGTGGAGGTGAGGAATTCCTTGCCTTTCGCGGTGTTCGTGGCCTTCGGGATGCCGTCGGTCTCGCTCATCGTGAAACGCTTCACCAAATTCGCCGCAGGCTCGGGCACGAAGGCATTGCCGCGATACGCGGCGGGAAACGCGTCACCGCGATAAATGAGCGCGCCGCAGGTGGCGGTCGGTTTCGTCAAGCGACCGTCGGCGCTGAGTGTTTTGGCATCGTAACCGCGATTCACACCCGGCGTGGGATGCGAGGCGTAGAGCGTCTGATCTGCGGCGAGCTTCGCATTGATGCTGGTGGCATTGCGCAGCAGTGGGTTCCGCGCAAAAGCCTCCGTCGGCAGCAGATCGGCACGCAGCATGTCGGAGTTGTAGTTGAAGTAGAGCCGTCCGTGATCGTCCTGGCAAAGTCCCCACTGTCCGCGACCGAGACCCACGTCCTTCTGCCACACGCCGCCGCGCAGTTTCAGGCGCGAGCTGTATCCGGCACTCCAGATCGAGTTATCCATCGCCCACACCGGCGAGTTCGCCATGTGCTCCGGCTGTCCGCCGAGCGTGCCATAGTCACTTGCGACAATGTCCTTCACATCCGCCACACCATCTCCATCGGTGTCTTTGCAGAAGAACAGATTCGGCGGCACCGCGATCAACGCGCCACCATTCACCGCCATCACCGCGCGTGGCATGACGACCTTATCGAGAAACGCCGTCGCCTTGTCCATGCGCCCGTCGCCATCCGTGTCTTCGAGCAGCGAAACACGGCCCGTCGGCTCCTTTTCCGTGCTGCCCGCCAGATCGTGCATGTAGCCGCGCATTTCACAGACATAAAGCCGCCCCTGATCATCAAAACTCATCGCCACCGGCGATTCGATCATCGGTTCCGATGCCACGAGCTCGATGCGGAAGCCTTTTTCGACCTGAAACGCCTTCACCGCCTCTACCGGCGAAAGGGGCTTCGGCGGCGGCAGTTTGAACTTCAACTCGACCTTCTCTGGGCCGGCGTTTTTGGAATGCACTGCGAGCGCCTGAGGCGCGAGTGAGAGACAGAGGAGGGCAATGAGGGGGCGCATCATGGGGGAACCGATTAACGAATCCGTTCTTCGCGTCCTCTCAACTCACTTCAAGCCGGAGTCGTGCCTTTGATGATGGGCGTGAAGTCGCTCCAGTTTTCAATGCGGAAGCCGCGAATATCCCGAACCACGTTGGCAAACCATGGCAACGCCTTCAGCGCAAGAAGAGCTGCGAAGAGATTCGCCATGTCGTTGTTCTCACTGACATAAACACTGCCCTGAATCCGCTCGAAGCCGAAGCGTTTCAGCGTGACGCCGATTTCGGTGTAGGCTGCCGTCACGCCGCGCGGGTGATGCTGCGCGGCGTCTGCCACAACGAGATCAAAGGCGATGGCGAACATGGCATCAGCGGGACTCGGGGTCGTTCAAAGCCTGCTCCGTGGGGTAGTCGAGCTCCTCGCCGGTTTGCACGACAACCACATGCACCTTCTGTCCGTTCACCTTGCTGACGACCTGATAAGCAGGGCCGTAGTCACCAAAGGTGCGGAAGGTACCGACCAGATCGGCGGCAGTTTTGGGCGATGTGGCGGTCGCGTTCATGCGGGAATGATGCATCCTGACAGCCAATAGGCAAGGGGGCTTTATTTCTTCGCTTTCGGCTTCGACTGCTCAGAGGCTTTGATCGTGAGCACCGGCACGCGCTCGGTCTTGTCGGCGAAGGCATTCCACGCGTTTTGGAAAGCGGCGGCGTCACGCACGTCGCCTTCGGCGATGAGCCATTGGTAGCGGAGTTTGAAGGGCGATTCGGCGCTGGCTTCGCCTTTGGGAAACATGCCGAAGCGGCCGTAGTCGCGATAGGCGGAGGTGGCGGTGTCCTTTGGGTTGTTGGGATGATTGAGGATCACGACGGTGAAGGTTTTGCCTTCCACGGTGAAGATCTCTGCGGCCCACGGCAGGTCCTTCACTTTGTGGGCGTCGATGTTGTCGCCGGGGAAGATGTAGGTCGTCGATTTTGTGTCCACCAGCTCGCTCGGGCGAAACTGCGCACCCGCGTGCTCGGGATCGCCATTCATGTCGGCCTCGCCGCTCACGGCTTTGATGGCACTGTTCATTTCGATGCCGAGGTAGAAGGGCTTCGCGGGCGTGGTGAAGCTGAACTGGCGTTCCTCGGTCAAAAAAGGCGCGGGGGTGTCGCCCTGCCAGTCGATGTGGGCGGTGAAGGTGTTTTCGCCCGGCGCGACCTTTGTCACGACCTGGTCGCCACCCTTCATGTGCCAGCGGTCATAGGATTTGCCGTTGTAGCCAATCTTGCTGAAGCCGAGGAAGATCCCGCGATGGTGCGTGAAGTTGAAACCCGCACCTTTCGTGAGCCGCGTGGAGCCATCGGCACTAAACACGTGCATGTAAGGCTTGTAGGTCTCGTGATGCTTCTCCGGCGTGCTGAGGTCATTCGCCATCATGAGCTTGGCGACGACTTTGTCGCCATTCGCGACCGCGACGTGATCTTTTTCGGCGACGGTGATGTCGAAGGCTTGCGCGTGAAGCGCGAGGGTGAGGAAGAGGAGGGTGTTTTTCATGAGAGGATCTTTTTGATGACCTTCGCACCTTCGACGCCAGTGAGCTTCGCATCGAGGCCTTGGAACTTAAAACTGAAGGCGTCGTGCTGGATGCCGAGCTGATGGAGCATCGTCGCATGTAGGTCGTGGACGGTGGTGATGTTTTCCTGCGCGGCGTAGCCGAGGTCGTCGGTGGCGCCGAAGGTGAGGCCGCGCTGGATGCCGGCACCGGCGAGCCACATGGACATGGCTTTGTTGTGATGATCGCGGCCGATGGGGCCTTTGTTGCCCTGCGCCATCGGCGTGCGGCCGAATTCGCCGCTGAAAACGATGAGCGTGTCGTCGAAGAGGCCGCGCTGCTTCAGATCGGTGATGAGGGCCATGCAGGCGCGATCGACTTCCTTCGCACGCAGCGGCAATTCCTCGCGCAGGAGGCTGTGGTGGTCCCAATCGCGATGGTAGAGCTGGATGAAGCGCGTGCCGCGTTCGGCAAGTCGGCGGGCGAGGAGGCAGTTTGACGCGAAGGAGCCGTCGCCGGGCGTGCAGCCGTAGAGTTCGAGCGTTTTCGGGCCTTCGGGGCGGATGTCCATCAGCTCCGGCACGCTGGCCTGCATCTGGAAGGCCATTTCATACTGCGCGATGCGTGTGGCGATCTCGGGATCGTCGCAAAGCGCGGCGTGCTGCTTGTTGAGTGCATTGATCGCCGCCACGTCCGCGCCTTGTCGCTCGCGAGTGACGCCGTTCGGGCTGGTGAGATACAAAACGGGATCGCCCTGCGAGCGGAGTTGCACGCCTTGATACTTCGACGGCAAAAAGCCGCTGCTCCACTGCCGTGCGGCGATGGGTTGCGGCGTGCGGCCTTTGCCGGTGGATACCATGACGACAAAGCCGGGCAGGTCCTCCGCCTCGCTGCCGAGTCCGTAAGTGATCCACGCGCCCATGCTGGGACGACCGGCGATTTGAGAGCCCGTGTTCATGAACATGTGCGCGGGGTCGTGGTTGATCGCGTCCGTCGTCATTGAGCGCACGAGGCAGATGTCATCCGCCACGCTGCCGAGATGCGGCAGCAATTCCGAGAGCTCCATCTGGCACTGGCCGTGTCTCACGAAGCCAAACATCGGTCCTTTGCACACCAATTTCTGCCCCTGGAGCTGCGCGAGCTGTTGTCCTTTCGTGAACGACTCCGGCATCGGCTTCCCGTCCATCGCTGCGAGCTTCGGTTTGTAATCAAACAGCTCAAACTGCGAAGGACCGCCCGCCATCGTGAGCCAGATCACGCGTTTCGCCTTCTGCGGCAACGGCAGCTTGCCGAGCACGCCGCGAGAGGCCGCCTGAAGCAGGTTCGGACTCATCAAAGACGCCAAAGCGATGCCGCCGAGGCCTTGCGAGGCGCGGCCGAGGAAAGCGCGGCGGGTTTGAGCAGCGATGGTGTTCATCATGCAGGTTGGATTTGAAACTTGCCTTGGAAACCAATGTCAGCCATCATGTCTGACATGAAAGCCAAAGCCGCCGTCAAGAAATCAGCCAAGCGTCGAGCACCAGTTCCTGCAGCTGTGCGCGGCACGTTCACCGTTCGTGATATGAACCGCCAGCCGCAATCCTTGCTGACTGCCGCGCAGAAGCTGGGACGTGTGATTATTCGAAGTCGGAGCGGAGGCAATTTTGTGCTCACACCTGAAATTCCGACACCCAACAAGCGAGTGCAGGAGGCGGAAGCATATTGCCAGAGACTGGCTGAAATGAGGAGCAAACTCCGCTCCATGGGCTTCGTGCCGCCGTCGGTCAGCGATTCGGAAAAGATCTCCCGGATGATCGCAGGTGAAGAGCCATGATCTACGCGGACACCAATTTCTTCACCAACTTGCTGATGGAGCTGTCCCACAGCAAGGATGCCGAACTGCTCACAAGGAGTAATGGCAGCATTCTTCCTGTCACCTGGCTGCTCCGCCTGGAAGTGGTGAATGCCATCCAGCAGTGTGTTTTTATGAGCCGTCATGGTGTCCAAGACCTTCGGCTGGTTCCCGAGCATGCGACCGTGTTGGAGTCCCATTTTTTGTCTGAGGTTGACTCGGGTGTTCGGTATCGTCGTTGTCCGGTTGATGAAACCAGTGTCGAGCGTCTTTTCATGGAGCTTTCTCACCGACACACCGCGAAGGAAGGCTTCCGCACCTATGACATCCTCCACGTCTCTTCCGCTCTGGTGCTTGGCTGCGATACGTTCTGGAGCTTTGACGCCAAAGCGAAAAAGTTGGCGAAGCTGGAAGGTTTGAAGGTGAACTGAGCGGTTCATAGCTCAGCTTCGCGTGACCGTTTCGTGCAGATTCAGCAGCACGCGGGCGATGTGTGTCCATGCGGCGAGTTCGGGCTTGTTCAAAGGGGCGGCGAAAGGGGCGGCGCCGGTCTGGAGCAGGGCTTCGGCGGCGGCGGGGTCTTTTTGGTAGTCGGCGAGGTGTTTGGTGAAGAGAGACGAAAGTGTCTTCATCTCGTCAGCGGTGGCTTGGCGCTGCAAGGCATGTTGGAAGGCCGAGGTGATGCGCTTGGCGGTGTCGCCTTCGGTTTGAAGGATACGGGCGGCGAAGGCGCGGGCGGCTTCGACGTAGGAGGGATCGTTGAGGAGGACGAGAGCCTGCTGGGGGATGTTGGAGCGGTTGCGCTCGGCGGTGCATTCTTCGCGGCTGGGGGCGTCGAAGGCGAGCATGGAGGGATGCGTGAAGCTGCGCTGCCACCAGGTGTACATGCCGCGACGATACAGGCTCTCGCCGCTGTCGTTCTGCCATTCGCGGGTAGGGAAGTTGAGGTTTTCCCAGTATTTGGCGGGCTGATAAGGTTTCACGCTGGGGCCGCCGATTTTCGGCACGAGCAGGCCGGAGATGGCGAGGGCGTTGTCGCGCACGAACTCGGCATCGAGGCGGAAGGCGCTCTGGCGGGCGCATTCGCGGTTGTAGGAATCGGCGGCGGTGAGTTCCTTCGTGGAGGTGCTGACCTGCTGGTAGGTGTGGCTGGTGACGATGAGGCGGATCATGTGCTGCATGTCCCAGCCGCTGTCCATGAACTCGCACGCGAGCCAGTCGAGCAGCGCGGGATTCACGGGCGGCTCGCCTTGAGCGCCGAGGTCGTCGAGCACCTTGCTCAAGCCGCTGCCGAAGAACTGCTTCCACAGGCGATTCATGACGTTGCGGGCGGTGAGCGGGTTCTCTTTGGAAACAAGCCACTGGGCGAGGTCTAGGCGCGTGAGGTCACGGCCTTCGATCTTCGGTTTCGGCAGGTAACTGGGCAGCGAGGCCTTCACGACTTCGCCGCTCTCGTTCATCCAATCGCCGCG
>CAMBPV010000102.1 GCA_945869695.1 Prosthecobacter debontii | reverse complement strand
CCTTCGAGGGCTTCCCTTTGATCGTGCGTGAGTTTGGTGGGCACAGCAATCTGGACGTGGACGTAGAGATCGCCGATCTGCGGAGAATTCAGAACTTTCATGCCCTTGCCCCGCAGGCGGAAGGTGGTGCCGTTTTGAGTTCCAGTCGGGATCTTGACGCTGGCCTTGCCTTCGATGGTGGGGACCATGATTTCACCGCCGAGTGCGGCGACGGGATAGGAGAGCGGCACATCGCAGTGGAGGTCATGTCCTTCACGCTCGAAGATGTCATGCGCTTTGATCTGAATGACGATGTAGAGATCGCCATTCGGGCCATTTTTGGTGCCGGAATCTCCGTTGCCCTGAGAGCGAAGGCGTGAACCCTCTTCAATACCAGCGGGGACTTTCAGCCTGACGTGGGCCTTCTCTTTCACGCGCCCCACGCCTCGGCAGGCTTTGCAGGGATCGGCGATGATTTCTCCCGAGCCGTCGCAGTCGGGGCAGGGCTGCTGGATCTGAAAAAAGCCGCGTGATGAAATGACCTGCCCGGCACCGCCACAGGTGCGGCAGGTTTTTTTAGCTGCGCCACTGTTGGAGCCGCTGCCTTTGCAGGGCTTACATGCCACGAGGCGCTCGTAGTCGATCTCACGCTCGCAGCCATGCGCGGCTTCTTCGAGTGTGATGGACATGCCGTAACGCAGGTCGCTTCCGCGCTGTGGGCCATCGCTCCGCCGACGTCCGCCACCGCCACCTCCGAAAAACTGATCAAAGATGCCGCCGCCTCCGCCACCGCCTGAGAAGACCTCACGGAAGACGTCGAAGGGATCATGGAAGCCACCGCCCCCTCCACCACCACCGCCCATGCCACCTGAAAAGGCGGCGTGACCGTAGCGGTCATAGGCTGCACGTTTGTCCGTGTCACTGAGCACATCGTAAGCCTCTCCGACTTCTTTAAACTTGTCCTCTGCCGTTTTATCACCCGGGTTTTTGTCAGGGTGATATTTGACCGCAAGCTTGCGGTAGGCTTTTTTCATGTCGTCAGCTGACACGTCTCGGGAAACACCGAGGACTTCGTAGTAGTCGCGTTTTTCGGGCATTGGGGTCAGGCTGGCTGGGGCGTGTTGGCTTATTCAGGTTTTGCGGTTCCGCTGGATACGATCACCGAGGCAGGACGGAGGAGGCGTTCTTTCAGGCGGAACCCTTTGCGGGTGGCGCGGATGATGGTGCCTTCTGGCACGGTGTCACTGGCTTCCTGGGCTACGGCCTCATGGGAGTGCACGTCGAATTCTTTACCGAGGGCCTCGATCTCTTGCACGCCCTGCTCCCGGAGGAAGTCCTGGATCTGGCGCTGGACCATGCTCATGCCCATGAAGATCATGGATTTCTCAGACTCCGCACGGGCGGCTTCAAGTCCCATTTCGAAGTTGTCCATGATGGGGAGGATGGAACGAAGGAGGTCCGCATTGGCGTAGGCGCGGGCATCCTGGGCCTCGCGGATGGAGCGCTTGCGGAAATTGTCCAATTCAGCTTGGCTGCGATAGGCCAGATCTTTCCATTTATCCGCTTCAGCTTGGAGGGAAGCGACCGGATCAGTTTCCGGTTCGTTGGCGGTTTCTTCGGGGCTGAGAACTTCGAGAGTCGGGTCAGTTGGCTGGGGGGAAGATTCGGATTCCGTCATGTTGGGGTCAAGCGGGTGGTTTGGTTCCTGCCGGTCGGCCGTCCTTTTCGAGGAGCGACTCACCCGGCGCGGGGGGCGGGCATTATGGCGCTTTCTGGAGCGCAATCAAGGTGATGTCATCATGGGAGCGTCGGCCTCCCAAGAACGACTCGACCTCGGAGACGAGTCCGCTGACCACGGCGAGGGCTCCCTGAGCTGAAAATCTGGCGAGGACGTCCTTGATGCGTTCCTCACCAAACTCGACGCCCTTGGCATCGGCGGCCTCATTGACGCCATCGGTGTAGAGCAAAAGACAATCTCCGGGCTCCAGCGTTAAGGAGCAGTCTTTCGTGACGCGCTCGAAGACGGAGCCCTTATCGATACCGACGGCCAGACCGCCAGACTTGATCACCTCAACTCCTCCCGTGCGTTTCCGCCACACGAGCGGGGGCGGATGCCCGGCTCGGGCCAGGGTGACCTGCCCTGTCGATTGATCCAGCACCAGGTAAATCATGCTGATGAACATGTCCTCCCGGACATCCGGGAAAATGATGCGATTCACGGCGCTGAGAACCTCGGCGGGCGTGCGTTCCACATTGGCCTTGGAGCGTAGAACGCTGCGGCACATGGCGGTGATGAGAGCGGCGGCGGTGCCTTTTCCCGATACATCAGCGATCACGGCACCAAAGTGAGTGGGGTCCACCTGAAGGTAATCGTAGTAGTCACCGCTGAGAACACGAGCGGGTATGTTTTTTCCCGCTACGACAAACCCATCCAACGTGGGGTCTTTATCAGGCAAGAGAATGCGTTGGATCTCGCGCGCGCTGCGGAGTTCGGCCTCGATCTGTCTCTTCGCTTGGGCTTCCTGGTGAGCCATGGCATTGGCGAGAGCAAAGGCCGACTGCTCAGCCAGCGAGTTGAAAACCTCGAAGTCATTTTGCGAGAACGAGCGCTGGGAAGCCTTCGCCACCACAGCGAGAACGCCGAGCTTGCGATTTCCGGAGATCAGCGGCCCGACCATGAGGGTGATGCCCTCACGCGAAGCGTGGCTGGGGCCTTCGAGCAAGTGCCCCGCCTTGAGGTCTGCCATGAGTTCAGATTTTTCACTCGCAAAAACCCGGCCAATGAGGCCTGAGCCGATTCGCACCGAGTGGAGCCTGAGGTAGCTCAGGAGGGAAGAGGGATTAGTCGCTGCATTCGTGACGACCAACTCCGTCAATTCCACGAGAGGAGGGCAAAGATCAGAGATGTGCTTGGGCGCGAGTGCTCCTCCATCCTGATCGAGCAGGTAGAGTGCTCCGCCGGAACTCTCGGTCACCCGCATGGCTCCCTCCACAATGAGACGGTGCACGGCACTCTGGCTGTCGGCGCGTGAAATGGCCTCGCCCAAGTCATGGAGATACCCAAACATCCGGCGTTCTTCCGCGATGATGGCCTCTTCCTCCGCGAGCAGTCTTGAAATAGCGCTTTTCTGCCTCTGCGTGATCGTGAAGAAAAGTGCCCCGAGTGCGACGAGGAAGAGGACGAGGAAAATAATGGCGAGCGTGCTCATGACGTCACGGGCACCCGAGGTGACCGTGAAAGAAGTGTATCTTAGGTAGAGTCACCCGGATACACAAGCGGAGAGATCAGGCTTCGACGCCTTTTGCTTTTGAGGCCAGATCGTCCTGGAGAAACTGGATGACGTCTCGAAAACGAAACTCATTTTCCGCATTTAGCTCTGCCAGAGCCTCATGGGCCTCCAAGACCTGGCGTGCTTGTTCTTCCTGGCACACAGGTTTCGCCTGCACCTCGCACCGAGCGAGCTCGGCACTGACTTTTTTTCTCTCGATCAGCCAGGCTGTGCCTTCCACATCGAGATCCAAAATGTGGTGCAATCCCAGTTCTGTGAGCAGCGTCTGATTCCTCTCATTCGCATTTAAAATGCTCAAGCCGCCGCCGCGTGACTCACGCAGGTTCAAGGCGGCGCCAGTCAGGGTGCCCAAGAAGGTGGAGTCCATCGCGGGACAGCGCTCCAGATCAATCACAAAATCCTTCGTGCCCTCGGCAATAACGGACTGGAAGCAACGCTTCACTTCGACGCTATTTTGGAAGGTGCCGCGACCATCGACCCGCATCCAAAAAAGCTGACCGATGCGGCCAACGAGGATGGTGGATGAGACAGACACGGTGAGAAAAGGGGTAAGAGTTAAAAGGAGGAACAGGAAGAGATACGCCGCCTGACAACCCTCAGAGCCTCCGAATAAGGCACCTCAACCCTTGCGGCGTCCCACATGATTAGACGCTGTCGCCGCCAGAATGTTCGACCGATCAAATCTACTCCCATAGGTAGGACTGTTGGGTGACAAGCACTTCCTTGCCCCGCAGAAGACTCACGCGCCAGGCGCTGACTCGGCCACCGACGGTGTATTCTGCGCCCGTGACTTGGAATTTGGTCAGATTATTCCGCTTCACTGACGCCACCTCTTGCTCAAGGGTCTTCACCGCGAGTGCGGTGTTGGCTTGGCGATATTCAAAACGAACCGTGACGGGTTGGCTGCGATCATCCACTTTCCAAAAGATGGAGTAATAAGTGCCAGAGCGGTTTACCTGCTCAGCGGCGGTGTAGGCACCGCGGAGATGGCTTTCACGCTCGAAAACAATGGCCGGATCAGGCGTCCGAAGAACGACGGTGGGATCCAAAAAGAACGGTTTCACTTTTGAAATCGTGCCTCCTGGTCCCTTCGTGGCCGATGAGCAAGAGATGAGCGAGAAAGCGGCGATGCCTGCGCAAAGCAACCGGATGGAGGGAGACCGTTCCTTGAAAGTCATAGGTGGCCTACTATCGAAACGGACGCCGCGCTGTCAATGGTGTGGTCGAATTATGTCACCGAGGGCTCTGCGAGAGCATTTCCGCGCCGCTATCGCCCGCGTTTTCGGCCTTGCTCCCCGGGAGACTCCCATGAAAAGGCACCCATATCCTCCGGCAGGAGTAATCCCTCCGGACCCCGCAGTTGATTCAAATAGTCCTGAAGAATGACGACGGCAGCCAATTGGTCGACAAGCTCGCTCCGCTCCTTTTTACCCGTAATGCCGGCGCGTGAGAGCGAAGCCTCCGCCTCGACAGAGGAGAGTCTTTCATCCACAAACTCGATCGGCACTTCATGGCTCAGGGCTTTGCCCAGTTTGTTCCCGAAAACCTCGACCCGTTCTGCTGCTTCCCCTCGACTGCCACTCATGTGGAACGGCATGCCGATGACAATTTTCCCGATTCGTTTATCCCGCACGATTTGCGCGATCTCAGTCTCAGCGTCCTGCCGTGCATCCACGGTTTTGAGGGGGCTGGCGACGAGCTGAAGCTCATCGCTTACCGCCAATCCGATCCGGACTGTGCCGTGGTCGATACCGAGAATCCGTGACATGGGAAAAGGCTCGGAAGCCTCAGCGCAGCTCTTTGGGCAGCCCATCGACGAGCTTTTTGATGCTCTCGGCCTGACTGCGGCTGGCCACGAGTAGGCCATCCTTGGCCGCTACAACGATGAGATCCTGCACACCGAGCAGAGCCACGTGCTGGCCCGTCTGAGAAAAGACAATGTTGTGCGCAGCCTCGTGCTGAGAGAGCGCACAGTTGTGCTGATTCCCATCCGAGTCTTCCTTCAAATAACGTCCCACCGAGGTCCAGTTTCCCACGTCATCCCAGTCAAACGTGGCTTCAATGTTGAGCACGCGAGAGGCGCGCTCCATGAGCGCGTAGTCGATCGATAGCTTCGGCAGTTTCGCAAATTGCTTATTCACCGTGGCATCGAAGTCCTTCGAATTACGAACTTCCGAGACGAAGTCAGCCAACTCAGGGCAATGCCGCGTCAGCTCACTGAAGATCGAGGGCAGCGTCCAGATGAACATCCCTGCATTCCATGAAAAATTACCCTGAGCGATGAAGTGCTCGGCCAGATCCGGGTTCGGCTTTTCACGGAAGCGCGTCACCTCAAAAACAGCGGCATCTTTCACACCCGTGATGGTCGCGCGTTTACCGCGCTCGACATAACCGTAGCTGGGGCAGGGCCAGGTCGGCTTGATGCCGATGGTGACCAGTGCACCGTTTGCCTCGGCTGTCTTCATGGAGTTCAAAAGAACTTGCTGAAAAGCGGCTTTGTCTTGAATCAAATGATCCGCTGGAAGCACCATCATGGTGGCACCGGGAGCACGCGCGGCGATCCATCCGACGCCAAGCGCGATGGCAGGAGCTGTGTCTCTCTTTTCGGGTTCGGCGATGATGTTTTCCTTCGGCAGATCGGGCAGAAGCTGGCGCACCGTCGCTTCCTGCTGCGTGTTGGTGAGCACGAGGATGTTCGACTTCGGCACCAGACCTTCGAGGCGCTCAACGGTCAGTTCCAGAAGCGTTTTATCGCCAAAAAGTTTGAGCAGTTGCTTCGGCAGAGCGTCACGACTTACGGGCCAAAATCGTTGACCACTACCTCCGGCAAGGATGAGTGCATAGCGGGGATTGGCAGATTCGGTTTTGGTAGGCATCGGAGTCGGGAAGAACGGATAGTGATGCTTATCCGAAACTCACAGCCCTGCAAATTCCACTTTGGACATTCTGAAGCTCGTCTATACTCCGTGCATGCATCAGCCAACAGTCGAAAATCGGTATGAGACCTACGCCACCCTCATCGCCCCTGCGGCCACGGGCTGCGCATTGGGCCTTCTTTTTGGCCGGGGAATGGAGCGTCGCGGAGCAAACATCGCCGCACTGACCTTGCTCGTAACGGGAGCCGCTATCGCCGCCCCTCTCATTGCTGATCTGGTGCAAAAGGCTGCTAACAGGCCGGGGAGCAATCGCGGAAGCCGGAAGCGCCTCGAGGGTATCCGTAACAGCGCCCTGCCTCATGATGAGGCGGATGAATTTTTCGCACTCGAAGAGCCCGAGGTCCTAGCCATCCGCTAGGTTGGCGGCGGCTCTTTCGATCAGGCTCGCATGCTTGGCGGCATTGCGCTCCGTGACCAGTTCGAAGTGGAACTTCGGATCGTAGGCCCCTTGGTTGTAGCGGTTGCAGCAGTTCCGGCAGGCGGAATGGCGTCGGAACTTCCGGACACGGTGGGTCACTGAGCCGCAGGAGACGCAAACGTAAGTGAAATTCGTTTTCACCTGATTGCGCGGTAAAGGCAGGTGGTGACGGGCTTTTTCGTCTCCGATTCCCAGATCCGCGCAGGCCTGTTTCCACTCGCGGCCGTGAGGCTCGATGCGGGTATGTCCGGCTCTTTGATAAGCCACGAGATGGGCCAGCTCGTGAAGAAGCGTCCGTTGCACTTGTCCCTCATGCTCACGGAGCTTCGGGTTCAGCTCGATGTGCCAGGACGGAAAAGAAGCGTAGCCCGCGCTGCTGCGTAGGCGGGTGTTCCAGCGCACTTGGACTTTTTTTGTCATCGTCGGCATGCCGAGTTTGATGAGCAAGGTTTTGCATTCTTCCTCCAGCTCGGCGTCTCGGCCTGCGGGATGGGGCGGTGGTGAGGAATTGGGTGGAGTCTCGATTATGGGTTCATCTGCCAGTTGAGCGATGTGGCGAAAGGGTCGCCACGGCGGTGTCGCCTTGGTGAAATCAAAGATTAGCTGTTTGATCTCGTGGAGCCTCATCGCGCCTCAAGTCTTTGTTTTGGCAGATTGCTGCTTATCCCGAATGCGGTGTTCCTGATCGCCTAGCGCGTAGAGTTTATCGGGAGGCACGCTCTCCATGATGAAGACGTTGGCTCCGATGGTGCTGTTCCGACCAATGATGGTATCTCCGCCCACGATCGTGGCTCCCGCGTAGATGGTGACGTGATCCTCGATGGTCGGATGGCGTTTTTTGCCCTTGAGCTGCTGCCCGGCTGCGAGCGAGCGAGCAACGAGGCCCACGCCCTGGTAAAGCTTCACGTGCTGGCCGATCTCGCACGTCTCCCCGATCACGACACCCGTGCCGTGATCAATGAAAAAATGAGGACCGATTTTGGCTCCCGGATGAATATCGATTCCTGTCCGGCTATGCGCCCATTCCGTCATCATGCGAGGGATGAGCGGCACACCCTCGGTGTAAAGCAGGTGCGCCAGCCTCTGCGTCGCAATGGCCTCGAGGCCGGGATAGGCGAGGATGACCTCTTCAAAACTCTCCGCCGCTGGATCACCCTCAAAGGCGGCTTCAAGATCCGTCCGCAGGAGCGCCCGGACACCCGGAAGTTTTCCCAGAATACGGCAGACCAAAGAGTTGGCCGCCTCGCGATTGTCCCCCTCTGGATTTCGAAGGCGCAAGCTGCGGCGCACCTCGACACTCAGCCGATCCCGCACGCTGGCCACCATCTCATGGGTGAGCATCTCGATCTCATCAGAGGACACCGCTTCATCCGAGAAAAAGCCTGGAAACATCAGGTGCAAGAGGTCCTCACACAAAGTCGCGATAGCGCGCTTCGAGGGCAAGTTTCCACAATCCACATGATTGATGCCGCCCACCTCACGGTAGGACGTCATCAGGTTCTTCACGATCTCTTCCTGGCGGCAGTCCATTCTTTTCGGACCCTTACCCCGTCCGCTTCATGCTTCAACCGAGGAACTTCCCGGGATTCAAAATACCCTTCGGATCCAAAGCCGATTTCAGAGCCAAATGCACGGCATGCGCCTCCGGTGATACGGCGTGCTGCCACCACCTGCCTTTGGCGATCCCCACCCCATGCTCGCCGGTGATCACGCCATTCCAGTCCAGCACTTGATGGAAAAGCCGATCCAGCGCCACCTCCGCCCGTTCACGGATCTCCGGCTCTTCCATGTTAGGGACCATGATGTTCACATGGATGTTCCCATCCCCAGCATGTCCGAAGCAAGCCACCGGAAAACCACACTCCGTTTGCAGGTTCTCTGCAAAGTCCACCAAATCCACCAGCCGACTCCGAGGCACCACGATGTCCTCGTTGAGCTTGATCAGTCCCGTGTTTCTCAGGCTGTACGAAAACTCACGCCGCAGATGCCAGAAGCGGTCACAGGCCTCATCACCCACCGCGCGCTCCAGGCAAATGCAGCCCAGGCTATCCACGAGCTCGGCGATCTGGGTGATCTCACCCTCCACCGAGTCCCGCTGTCCGTCGATCTCAACGAGTAAGTGCGCATCACCTTCAGGCGTCACACTCTCGCCGAGATACTCACGGGCAGCTCGGAGGGTGAATTTATCCGCTATTTCGAGTGCCGATGGCAAAAAGCCCGAGCCTAAGATCTGCTGCACCGCATTGGCCGCGGCGGCGAAAGACGCAAAGCCTGCGGAGATCATCGCGCGCATCGGCGGATGGGGAATGATGCGCAGAGTCGCCTCCGTCACCACACCCAGCATTCCTTCCGAGCCGACCATGAGGCCGAGCAGATCGAAGCCCGTTTTGTTCTTGTGACATCGGCTGCCCGTGCGCACCACCGAGCCGTCAGCCATCACGATTTCCAGCCCCAGAACATACTGCCGGGTGACTCCGTATTTGAGACAGCGTGGCCCCCCCGCATTCGTGGCAATGTTTCCGCCGAGGCTGCACTCCTTCAGGCTTGCTGGGTCCGGCGGATAAAACCACCCCAACTCACGCGCTTGTTTTTGCAGATGGCCCGTGATCACCCCGGGTTCCACGACCGCCACCCCATCTTGGGTGTTGATCTCCTTGATCCGATTCATCCGCGCCAGTGAAAGCGCAATGCCTCCTCTGAGCGGCACACAGCCTCCCACATAACCCACGCCTGAGCCTCGCGGCGTCACCGGGAGGCCATGCTCATGGGCAAAGCGCATCAACTTGGAAACTTGCTCAGTCGTCTCTGGCAAAACGACGACGTCGGGTGGCGCCGCTGCAAACCACTTGTCCGTGCTGTGCACGGCCAGATCAGCTTCTGTGACGGACACGATCTTCTCCCCCAACAGCGCGACCAATGCTTGAGCCAAATTTTCCATGCCTTTCACCATGGTGTTCCCTCGCGCTGCCGCAAGTGTTCTCCGTCGTGTCAGCTCGGGAACTCGGTGCCCGCAGCGATGGCTTCCCACTTCTCCGCTTCACGTGTGAGCGCAGCGGCTTTGTCTCGTAATTTTTTCACCACATACTTGCCGAGCGGCAGGTGAAGGGGCGCTTCGTCGCCCAAGACCATATCCACAATGGCGGAAGCAGCTCGCACGGGATCACCCGGCTGCTTGCCGCTCATGGAATCGAGAAACTTGGCAAACCGAGTTGAGGTGGCGTTGTAATCCGGAATCGAGTCCTCTGCCTTTTCCAAGCCGCGAGAAATGAAGTCCGTGCGGAAAGGACCCGGTTGAACCAGGCTGATTTTAATGCCGAGAGGTGCCAGCTCAGCGCGCAAGCTCTCGCTCACCAATTCCAACGCTGCCTTCGCCCCACCGTAAACACCAAAGCCGGCGTAGTTGGAGATCGCAGCCGCAGCACTGATGTTCACGATGTGACCGCTCTTCTGTGATCTCAGGATGGGCAGCGCCGCGCGGATGACGTTCAGCGGGCCGAAAAAGTTGGTCTCCACATTGCGGCGGATTTGGTCATCACTGCATTCTTCCACCGCGCCTATGAGGCCGTAGCCCGCGTTGTTCACGATCACATCCAAGGTGCCCCAATGCGCTGCCGCCTCCCGGATGACACTGGAGATCTCAGCCGTCTCCGTCACGTCCAGAGCCATCACATGGCAGGCACCTTCGGCTTCCAGATCTGCAATGCTGCGCACGTCGCGCGCGGTGGCGATGACACGCTGGCCACGTGCGATGGCTGTCTCCGCGATGGCGCGGCCAAATCCGCTTGAGCAGCCGGTGATAAACCAAGTTTTTGAGTTCATGAAGGATTGAGTCTCCAAAGAGTGAAATTGAGGAAGGTGGCAAAAGAGACCCAGGCTAGATACGGCACGAGCAGAAGTCCGGCTGTTTTTTGAACCCTGAGAAAACTCAAAAGCGTGAGCAAAATGGCGATCCACATGATCGAGATCTCAAAAAGCGCCCAACCCATGGCATGAGCCCCGAAAAAGATCGGTGTCCACGCAGCATTGAGGATCAACTGCACAAAGTAAAACCCCAATGCCCGGGTGAAGCCTACGCGTTTCCACACCAGCCACGCTGCGATGGCCATGAGCGTATAAAGCGTGGTCCAAGCCGGGCCAAACAGCCACGCGGGCGGATTCCAGAGTGGTTTGTTCAATCCCGCATACCACTCACCGGGCATGGAAGTGACTCCGAGCAGGGGCGCACAAAAGGTGATGAAAATGAATCCGGCCAGTGCGAGCCCGCTTTGCCAGGGAGATGAAGTCTTGGTCATGCTGACTGGGAATACGTCTCGCGCACTGTTTTTGCCTGATTCTGAATGGCTTTCCGCTGGGAATCATCCAGCCGCGCTAAATTCTTGAGTTGCATGCTCATGCGCTGGTTCTTTTTCAGTGCAGGCTCATGCTGGAGGAGATAGTCCCAATACAGGGTCGTAAAGGGACAGGCCTTGGGGCCGGTGCTTTGGGCGGGATCGAATCGGCATCCAGCGCAGGAGTTGCTCATCCGTTGGATGTATTTTCCGCTGGCCACGTAGGGCTTGCTCGCCATCACACCACCGTCGGCATACTGCGACATGCCAAGCGTGTTCGGCAGCTCGACCCATTCCACGGCATCCACGTAAACGGCCAAGTACCACTCATGCACTTTTCGCGGATCGACGCCGTAAAGAAGAGCAAAGAGACCGGTCACCATGAGCCGCTGAATGTGGTGGGCATAGCCATAACGCAGCGTTTGAGCCAGCGCGTCTCGGAGGCAATTCATGTCTGTCTCACCTGACCAATAAAAGGGCGGCAGTGGCTCATGCGCCTGCATGGCATTTCGCTCCACGTAGTCCGGCATGTGAAGCCAGTAAACGCCCCGCACATATTCCCGCCAACCTAGGATTTGACGAATGAACCCTTCCACCGAGGCAAGGGGAGCGATTCCGGCGTGGTAAGCTTTCTCTGCAGCTACCACGACCTCTCTCGGATCGAGAAGCTTCAGATTCATCGCGGCGCTGAGGCGTGAGTGGTAGAGCCATGGCTCGTTGGTCCACATCGCATCCTGATACTGGCCAAAGTCGGACAGCCGATGCTGAATGAAATCATGCAGCGCCTCACGTGCTTCATCCGCCGTCACAGGCCAGTCAAAGTCATCGAGAGAACCCGGGTGTTCTTTGAATCGATCCTTCACCATCTCGATCACCTCTCGGGTCACGAAGTCAGGCAAGAAGCGCCGAGGCAGCACTCGAAGACCCGGACCGTTTTTCCCAAAGCTGCCTCGGTTATCGTGATCGAAATTCCACTGTCCGCCGATGGGTTTTCCCTCCGCCATCAGCACACCCGTCTTCTGGCGCATCTCGCGGTAAAAGAATTCCATGCGCAGTTGTTTGCGCCCATCCACATGGTTGGCGAAGTCGCCGCGAGTGCAGAAAAAGTGAAGATCTTCACGCACATCGAGTGGGAGATTCACTTCAACTGCCGCCGCCTCGATCTCTTGCTGCACGGACCACTCGCCTGCGTGTACCATCACGAGGGATGTGGGCTTCCATTTTTTACAGCTGCTTTTGAGCGCCGCAGCCAAGCTAGAATGAACGCCCATCTCTTGGTAATCCAGTTTCCAGCCTCTGGCTTTCAGCGCGTCCCTGAAATGCCGCATCGCTGCGATGAAGACGGCGATTCGTGGCTTGGACGTCCAGACCTTCGTGGATTCATCCGACACTTCGGCCATCCAAACGATGTCCGTTTTCGGATCGAAGTCCTCGAAGGCGGCAGATTTGAGATCGAGTTGGTCCCCGAGAACGAGGATGAGACGGGGAGATGATGACACCTTGGCAATACGAACCCGTCAGCCAAGGTGACGCGCCTAGATCGCCACTTCCGCGTCGGGATCTTCCGCGTCGATCACCGCTCCGATGATCATTCCGGCTGCCACGGTGGCATTGGTCTGCTCATCGATCAGCACAAAGCTGCCCGTGATGCGGTTTTGCGCGTAAGGATCAAAAAACAAAGGCTGGGAGCAGTGCAGGCGCACGCAGCCGATGTCATTCATGGCAAACTCGGGATTGTCCTGCTGCTTCTTCAGCGTGGTGATGTCCACTTTGTAGCGCACTTCGCTCACGACGGCCCGCACTTCGCGCGTGGTGTGACGGAGGTAATAGCGGCCGCGGGGTTTCATCTTTTTATCGGAGAACCAGCAGATCATCGCCTCGATTTCCTGACTCGATTGCGGTGGTTGCGTTGGCTTTGCGATCAAGTCTCCTCGGCTGATGTCGATCTCGTCGGCAAGTGTGAGTGAGTAGGAAAGCGTGGGCTCCGTTTCCTCTTTGTCTCCATCCGCCGTGTGGATGCTGGTGATGGTGGTGGTTCGGTTCGCGGGGTAGGCGATGACTTCATCACCGACACGGAATACACCACTAGCGGCGCGGCCTGCGTAACCGCGGAAGTCGTGGTATTCATCGCTCATCGGACGGATGACCCATTGCACGGGAAAGCGCGCCGCTTCGTGAGATTCACCCTGGCGGACCTGGACCGTTTCGAGGTGTTCCAAAAAGGTGGGGCCACTGTGCCAAGTCATGTTCTCGGAGTGCTCCACCACGTTGTCGCCATTGAGGGCGCTCATGGGGATGCAGGTGATGGCGGGCGGGTTTTCCAGTCCAGCAGCAAAGGCGAGATACTCACTCACGATGCGGTCATAGACGGCCTGATCAAAGTCCACGAGGTCCATCTTGTTCACGGCGAGGACGACGTGACTGATACGCAGAAGACTTGCCAAATAAGAGTGACGTTTCGTTTGTTCGACGATGCCTTGACGCGCATCGACCAGGATGATCGCGAGGTCTGCGGTGGAGGCTCCGGTGACCATGTTACGCGTGTATTGCACATGGCCCGGTGTGTCAGCGATGATGAATTTCCGCTTCGGCGTGGCGAAGTAACGGTAAGCCACATCGATGGTGATGCCCTGCTCACGCTCGGCGCGGAGTCCATCGGTCAGGAGCGCGAGATTGACATGACCGTCACCGCGTCGTTTGGATGATTCTTCGACGGCGAGAAGCTGATCCTCGAAGATCGATTTCGAGTCATAGAGCAGGCGGCCGATCAGCGTGCTCTTGCCATCATCCACCGATCCAGCCGTGGTGAAGTGGAGGAGTGAAGATTCTGTGGGGTTAACGAGAAGGTCCATGGATGATTGAAAAAGTGAAGTTGAGTCAGAGGCGGAAGCTCAGGGTGCGGGTATCAAAAATAGCCTTCCTTCTTTCGGTCTTCCATGGCGGTCTCGGAGCGTTTGTCATCGGCACGGGTGCCGCGCTCGGTTTGACGTGCCGCAGCCACTTCGGCCACGATTTCGTCGATCGTGCTCGCCGTGCTCTCCACGGCTCCGGTGCAGGTGGCATCACCCACGGTGCGGAAGCGGATGGTCATTTCTTTGATCTTGGGTTTCTCTTCATCCAGCATTTGAATGAAGCCCGTCTCTGCATCGAGAAGCTGGCCGTGACGCTCGAGGATCTTCCGTTGGTGGCTGAAGTAAAGGCTCGGGAGCGGGATGTTCTCCTGACGGATGTATTGCCACACGTCCATCTCCGTCCAGTTGCTCAGCGGGAAGACACGAAAGTGCTCACCGAAGTGCTTGCGACCATTGAAGATGTTCCAGAGCTCGGGGCGCTGATTCTTCGGGTCCCATTGGCCAAATTGATCGCGGTGAGAAAAGAAGCGTTCCTTCGCGCGGGCCTTCTCTTCATCTCGACGGCCACCCCCTAAGCAGGCATCAAATTGGTTTTCCTCGATGGTGTCGAGCAGCGTCACGGTCTGGAGTTTGTTGCGGCTGGCGTTGATCCCTTTTTCCTCAACCACGCGACCTTCAGCGATGCTCTTTTCCACGCTGCCGACGACCAGATCTGCCTGCACCTCTTTCACGAACCAATCGCGATAGGTCATCGCTTCTGGGAAATTATGCCCGGTATCGACGTGCAGAAGAGGAAAGGGGAGACGGGCTGGATGGAAGGCCTTTTTGGCCAACCAAGCCATCACGATGGAGTCCTTACCGCCGGAGAAAAGCAGCGCGGGTTTTTGAAACTGGGCTGCGGTCTCGCGCAGGATGTAGATGGCCTCGGATTCGAGGTGTTGGAGGTGGGTGAGAGCCATGGTGGGTGGAGATAAGTTTGCGACTAAAGAAGATGAAAGGCGGCGAGTAAATTCCGTGTGCTCAAAGTCACGACAAGCAGACCGACGAGAATCATGAAGGGTTTCACCGGGATGTGCTTCGAGAGCCAGGCACCGAACGGCGCCGCAACGACACCCCCGAGAGCAAGTCCGACGATGACCTGCCAATGGGTAAACCCGAGGGTGACAAAAAACGTGGCGGAAGCTGCCAGCGTGACAAAAAACTCAACCGCATTCACACTGCCGACGGTGATGCGCACATTGTTTCCCCGAGCGATGAGATTGGAGGCCACGATTGGTCCCCAACCGCCGCCTCCCACGGCATCCAGAAAGGCACCGACAAATCCCAGCGGCGTCAGATGACTGGTGACATTCCGCCCGGGCACTTGCACGAAGGCTTTGGCAATGATGACTAGGCCCATCACGATCAGGTATCCAGCGACCCAAGGGCGAAGAATGTCACCGATGGAAGAGACAAGATAAGCGCCAAAGATGGCCCCGATCACGGCAGGAATCAAAAGCCTGCGGAACAAGAACCGATCCACGTTTCCAAAAGCATGGTGCGAGATGGCAGAGGCCCCGGTGGTGAAGCACTCCGCCGCATGAACCGTGGCGCTGGTGACCGCGGGCGGCACGCCCATGGAGACCAGCAGTGAGGACGCCGTGACTCCATACGCCATGCCGAGGGCTCCGTCGATGATTTGGGCGACGAAGCCGGCGAGCACGTAGTAGAGGAAGTTGTCCGGGAGCATGAGCGAGTGCGGGGCCTGAGGCTAGGCGGCAGGGGTCGTCAGCGGCGCGTGCAGACCGCACTCGTGCTTCTCATCACCTTTAGCGGGATCGTAGTAAGTGCGCTCATTGGGGAGCTTGTGCTCGGCCAAATAGGCATCCATCTCTGTCGGCGTCCATTCGAGGATCGGGTTCACTTTCAGGCAGTTGAACTTGGCATCCCACATGACCGGTTTCAGAGAGGCTGCACGCTGAGGATTCTGCTCCTTGCGCAGAGCCGTGATCCAGATTTTGGGGGCCAGCTCCCTCATGCCCCGCTCAAAGGGTTCCAGTTTCATGATGCGACTGAAGGACTCCACGCGCTCCACTTCATCCGGCATCGGAATCTGTCCACCGTTCAGCGCCAGCCAATGAGCCGCCGTCATGAGAGGCAGGTAGGGTTTCAAATTCAGCCCGAGCTGCTCCCGGCATTCCTCGGCAAATCGATAGGTCTCAGGTAGATTGGTGCCGTGATCGACCCAAAGGATGGGAACTTCGGGTGCCGCCTGGGTGGCCAAATGCAGAATGATCGCCTCATACGGCCGGAAATTCGTGGTCACCACCGCACCCTCCTGAGCCACCGCCCAACGGGTGATCTCCTGCGCGGACTGACCTTCGAGACTCTTCAATAAGCTTTCAACTGCGGCTGGCGACATAAAGCGGATACAATTCACCTAATTCTCTATGTGTAAAGTAGGAAATTGATTTTACCGCTGTTCCGGCGGCATCAAGGGGTTGTATTTCCCCCGCTCCGGTCGGAGAGAACCCCAAGGTTTCATGAAAGCGTCAAAGCTACTTCGAATTACACTTGTCTCTGTTGGGTTAGCCTCGCTGGGCTCTTGCCTCAGCGTGTCTAAAGAGGATCGGATGCTGACCTCTGGCCCT
>CAMBPV010000101.1 GCA_945869695.1 Prosthecobacter debontii | reverse complement strand
AGCAACTCCGGTGCAGAAGCCAATGAAGGCATCATCAAGCTGGCGCGGCGCTACGGTGTGACGCGGCCTAAATCAGACGGAACGCCGAGGTATGAAATCATCACCTTCACGGGCTCCTTTCACGGCCGGACCTTCGGAGCGATGACGGCAACGGCGCAAGAGAAAATCCACGGAGGATTTGGTCCGCTGGTTCCGGGTTTTGTTTATGTGCCCTTCAACGACGTGGCGGCGCTTGAGGCGGCGGTGAATGAGAACACGGTCGGCATTCTTTTGGAGCCCATCCAAGGCGAGAGCGGTGTGAATCCTGCCACGCCTGAGTTTCTGCGTGCTGCCGATGCGCTGTGCAAAAGTAGGGACATGCTGCTGCTGCTCGATGAAGTGCAGTGCGGATTTGGCCGTGCGGGAGAGATGTGTGGCTGGAAGGCCATCATTCCTGGGAACGAGATTTTGCCGGATGCCATCAGCTGGGCCAAGGCGATCGGCAGTGGATATCCGCTCGGTGCCTTTTGGGTGCGGGATGTCGAGGTCCCAGGCGCACAGTCGCCCAATCCGACTCGGCTTTGTGATCTCCTGGGCCCCGGCACCCATGGCACGACCTATGGCGGATCTCCGCTGGCGTGCGCAGTGGGGCTGGCCACACTGAACACTCTTTTCAAAGAAGATCTATGCGCCAATAGCCGTGAGCTGGGTGCCTGGATCGCGGCTCAGGCTGCGATGTGGCAGAGCCCCTTCATCCGGAAGATTCGGCAGTTTGGTCTCTTCATCGGCTTTGAATTGGATGTGGAAAAGCTGAGCCAGAACGAGCAGCTCAATGCCAGCGGCAAGCCCGCTTCCATCTTCCTGGCGCGGAAGTTACTCGATGCGGGCCTGATGACCGTGCCCGCAGGCCCCGGTGTCGTGCGCTGGCTCTCGCCGCTGAACATCACCCGAGCCGAGGCCACTGAGGCGCTCGGTATCATGAAGGCTGTTTTGGCGGGTCTTGAGTGAGATGCGGGCGTAGGTGCCTGCACCAATTTGACCCTCAAGAACCGGCGCTCGGCTCCCGTGGCGATGGTCTCCACATCGTTCACCGTCAACACACGGTGGTCGGCATTGTCCTCATTCACCGTGATCCGTGGTGAGGCGTATCCGTCGGTCTCTGAGTTCCAAATATCGACCCAGTCAGCGCCATTGAGTGATTCGGAAGCTTCAACGATGAAGGTCAAGCCTGCTGCGCCCTGCATCCGGTGAAAAGTGTTGCCCTACTGGGCCAGACCTGCTTGAAGAACTAAAAACTTCTTTCCCGTATTCTGGGGCACCCGGACACGCCAGTGGGTTTGACCTCCGGATGGGGTAACTGGCTCGGGGGTGATGCTGGTCCAGGTGTTTAAATCATCGGAGATCCGAGGTGTGATGATCAGGTCCGTTTTCCAGTCGGCGATGGAATAGCCGAAGAATACCTCGCTGCCGATGGGTGTCGGCGAGGTAAGAGGGACGGAGTCCCGCTCCAGGGGAGATCCGCCAAAGGCATACTCGTGGAGGTTCGTGCGGCCATCGCCGTCGGTATCGGCATTGGGACCGGAAATCAATGCGTTGCCCAACTGAGCCACGGGTAAAGCGCCATCGAGCCATTGCGCATAGGGAGGGCCCGTCGAAAAGGAGGGGGTGTAAGCGACGGCATCAAGCCAGCAGGCGTCCAGCCCGGCGACGGTGGATTCATTTTTGATGTAACGCCAGCGCAGCATGTGTTGGCCTGCGGGCACGGCGAATGACTGCTGAGCCCATGGGATGTTGTTTCCATTGCTGTTGCCGCTGATTTGATTCATGACTGTGCCATCGATCTCAAAGCGAAAAAAGTCGGCATTCAACTCGGATGAAACGGTCCACCAGAAGGAAACGGTCCCAGGGCCCATCACCGGAGTCTCGACGACGCTGCTGCGACTGTGATCGAGGTAAATGGGACTGATGAGTGCATCCGTGGAATCCACCGTGCGCCGGTTTTGCAGGACCCACGCCTGAGCGCTGGGCATTTGCCAGTTCAGGTTGGGATTATCCAAGGTCTCGCCCAAAAGCTGCTGGACACCTTGAATTTCGATTTGATCGACGTAGAGCCTGTCTGCTCCAGTGCTGAAGAGGTCATCCTTCGTGTAGTTCCAACGCAGGGTATGGACCCCCGGAGGCACATAAAAACCGAGCAGTCGCCAGGCATGAAAACCGTCGCTGTACCACAGCTCCTCACCATCCATGGAAAAGCGGAAGAAGTCGTAACCAGCTTCCGAATCGAGTTGGAACCAAAATTTGACATACGCAGGGCCTGTCACTCTCGTTTCCAGCCAGCTTTGCTGATTGTCCCCGATATCACCACTCTCTGCGGCATCAATGCCGTCATAAGTGCTGGTGGCCGGCACGACCCATGGGACATTGCCACCCGTGGTAAATGTGAGTTGAGGGGAATCCAGTGCCTGGGCCAGGAGTGGGGCGACATCGGTGATCGTCAGCGATAACGAACGGGCGTCGGTGCCGTCAGCGTTTGTGGCGGAGATCGGGATGGTAAAATTTCCCCCAAGAGTGGGGATGCCGGAGATAATGCCAGAGGTGGAGTTGATCGAAAGTCCGGTGGGAAGATTGGTGGCGGCGTAGCTGGTGGGGGTGTTGGTCCCTGTGATCTGATAATTGAAGGGAACATTCAGCACGCCTGAGGCAACGAGGTTACTCGTGATCACTGGGGGTGTCGGGATTCGCGGGGCGATCGTGATGGTGAGTGTCGCGGTTCCTGTTCCGAGGGAGTTGGTCGCTTCGATCCCTACTGAGAAGACGCCAGATTGTGTGGGCGTTCCTTGGATCAATCCACTGGCGCTCAAACTCAAGCCCGGAGGCAGCGGTGACGCAGTGAAGGTCTGGGGATTATTGGAAGCCGTGATCTGGTAGCTGAAAGGCGAGCTCACATTACCGGCCGCGGAAAGGGTGCTGGAGATCACGGGCGGTGACGTAGCGGTTGCGGTGCTTGCACCATAGAGAGTCAGGGTCGCACCGGTTAATGTGCCAGGTGTGCCTGCGACGGTATCGGTGACCCTCACGGTCCAGTTTCCTGCTGCCGTCTCACCCCAGTGGCGGACCGATGAGAAGGTCCAGTCAAGGTTGAGATTGGTGTCGCGGTTATGGCTGACGAAAAGTCGACTCGGTGTACCTGATGGGGAGGTGAGCGTGATCGATAAATCTCCCCGGCGGCCGTGGGTAGCGGTCACTTTGAGCGTGGCGTGCTCTACCCTCATGCCCACCGCGCCTGGCACAGTGAATGTTCGCGTCAAGCCCGTCGTGTTGCCATCCGGTATGGCCACTGAGATTCCTGTCTCGGCTGACTGATGGGTCGTCTGCGGGCCGAGATTGGTCCATCCGGCAGCGAGATTAATAGCGGCCTGCGCGTTGATCATGCCTCCGCCGTAGTTATGGTTCACGGCAAAACCGGCACCATTGTTCATCCAGTCGGCGTTTGTGGGGTCTACTTTAGTGGCGCTGCGGAGCAGGATTTCCTTCACGTCACGCCAGCCAAGATTGGGTTTGCTCTCCAGCAAAAGGGCGACGACTCCCGCAGCCAGTGGCGTTGCGGAGGAGGTGCCCCCGAAACTATGGGTGTAGCCACCATTCGTCGTTGTCGTTGTGATGCCTCTCTGGTTTCCGACGTTATCGTTGGAGGGAGCACAAATCAGCACGTTGGCTCCGGGCTCGGAGTAGGCGCTGCGGAGGCCGCTTCCATTGAGAGCGGCCACAGAGAGGGTGTAGATCGAGTTGGCGTAGCCGTCATAATTGGAGTTGTCTTGGACGTCTCCCCCATTCCCTGCCGCCCATAGCCAGATGGAGCCTCTGCCACCCCGCCCGGAAGTCACGCCATTCGCCAAAGCTTGTTTGACCAGCGGTCCCGCATCCCGCAGATCTCGGCCATCGTCAGTCGGACCCCAGGAGTTGCTGTAGATTTGGATGATGTCGGGCTTCCAAGAGAGCGCTTCCGCTTCATCCGCGTCACTCACACTCCCTGCAATGAGGCGCAGACCTACGAGGGTCGCATTTGGCGCAGCACCCGAAACGCCCGCTCCATTGTTCCCGCGCGCACCTGCGACTCCGGCGCACGCTGTGCCGTGGGTGTCAGACGAGGCGTTTCCCGTCGGGTCATCTGGCGTGGCATCATTCCAGTCGTGGTCATTCAGAATATCGACATTGGGAGAAAGGTCGGGGTGCGCCACTTCGAGTCCATCATCCACGATTCCCATGCGAACTCCCGTGCCTCGAAATGTGTCCCAAACGGAGGTGACATTGACATCGACTCCCGCCGTTCCGGGCGATTGGCCGGTGTTTCGCAGGTGCCATTGGTAGCCGGGGTTGGCTGCATTGAAGCTGAAAAAGGTATCGTTCGGAATGAGTCGGCGATTGTGTTGTCTGGCCAGCAGGGGCTCGGCTGACAGAACACTCGGAAGGGCTCGCAGGGTATCGAGGACGGTGAGCGCATCTCCAGGCCCCTGAACGGTGAAGATAACGTGGCCGGGGGCATACGTCGGTTGCTCAGTCGCCACCGCTTGGATCTTCAGGGTGGCGGCAGGGAGATCAAAGGCGGGCAGAGTTTTTACGAGAACCTTCCTTGTCAAAATCCGGCGGTTTTCATCATCATGAGGTCGGCCCTGCTCATAGAGCACGATGTCCTGCTTGATGCCCGTCGTGGTTTCTTTCTCGCGAGCGCGCTTCTTGAGGTCTCCAAGATTTTTGTTTTTCCCTGGCTCTGTGAGTTTGGATGACCGCTCCTTGCCTGTCTTGGGTTTCTCGGAAAGTTCATCCATCGCTAGCTCGAAGCGCCTTTTTCTGCCTCTGTCTTCGACTTCAAAAGTTGACTGAGCTTCCACGGCTGTTGCCGGTTGAGCAAGGGTTTGATGCAGCGGTCCGCTGATCGCACAGAGGATCGCGCCAGCAACTAGACGGCGGGCCCATCGGATAGGAATTTTCATCACATCAGATTGTTTCACAAAAGAGCTTTTACGTGGCTCACCACGGCACTGGATAATCCTGTGAGATTGTAGCCCCCTTCGAGTGCGGAGATGAGGCGACTGTGGCAGTGTTCTTCAGCCAGTTCCCGCAGCAACTGAGTGAGTGTGACAAAATCGGCATCGGTGAGTTTGAATCGACCGAGCGGGTCATCGATTCGGGAGTCGAATCCGGCAGAGATCATGATCAAATCAGGGCCAAAGGATTTCATGGAGGGAACCAGCTTTTGACGGATCGCGCCGCCGATTTCTGCCATGCCCGCTCCGGCGGGAAAGGGACAGTTCATCGTGGTTCCTGCGCCCTTGTTCTTGCCTGTCTCTTCGGCATGGCCGGTGAATGGATACCACGGCGATTGATGGGTGCTGAAAAAGAAAACGCTCGGGTCTTCGTCGAAGATGTCCTGTGTTCCATTCCCATGGTGCACATCCCAATCCACGATGAGCACCTTCTCTGCTCCGTAGCGCTTTTGCGCATAACGGGCACCGATGGCAACATTATTGAAAAGACAAAAGCCCATGCCCTGAGCGGGCCGAGCATGATGACCGGGTGGGCGCACGGCACAGAAGGCCGTTTCCATTTTCCCAGACATGACGGCATCCACGGCATTCAAGACTCCGCCGACCGCAGCGGCGGCCACCTCGTAGGACTTTCGACAGATCGAGGTATCGCCCGTGGATAGGTCGGTTTTTCCGCTTTCGACATCCTCGCGGGCGAGCTCGATGTACTCATCCGTGTGGCAGTGTGAGATTTCATCAGCGGTCGCGCGTCTCTGACTGAGGGGAATCGTCCGACCGATCAATCCGGCATCTGTCAAAGCTTCCATGATCGCCTCATAGCGTTGGTGGGACTCAGGGTGACCCCGTCCCGTTTCATGCTGAATATAGATGGGGTCAACGAGCAGGCCGGCGGACATCGATGAAGTGAATGATTGAGGGATTCAAATTTTGGATCATAGCTGATAACCTTGGAAACGAGCGAGACAATTTTGCATCAATCCCTGGCCGAAGTGCCGGGGCTCACTAGCCGCATCGTCAAGATGCTGGCCAAGGAGGGCATGCTGACCGTGATGGATGTTGTGGGGCTTCTTCCCTTTCGGCATGAGGATCGCCGCCGCAAAGAAACTGCGGCCTTTCACACGGGGGGGATACCGGGCAGTCATGCTGTCAAAGTGGTGAAGACCCAGGTTAGATTTTTCGGTCGCGCCGGATCGTTTGAAGCCATCGTGGAGCACAGCGGGGTCGGTGGACTGGGGCAGCAGCTCACGCTCCGCTGGTGGAACATGCCCTTCATGTCGAAGACGATTGCCATCGATATGGAGTTGATCGTTTATGGGAGAATCAAGGAGTTCAAAGGGAGGCTCTTCATGGATCATCCTGAATACGAGGTGATCAAAGGCGGCGAGGAAGAGGGGGGTGCCTCGATCCACAATGACCGGATCGTGCCCGTATATCCTCTGCGCGGTGGATTGGCGCAAAAGGCTGTCCGCACGGCTTCATGGCATGTCATGGAGCGGCTCGGAGATCGGTTTACCGCGGACATTTTGCCGCCTACAACCGGGAAGGGTGAGTTTGCCGGACTCCACCGATCCAGGGCGCTGCACACCGTCCATTTCCCTGCCAACGAGGAGGAGCTGAATCAGTCGCGACGTTATCTCGCGCTCGAGGAATTTTACGGCTATCAGCTCCGCGTGGTGCGTCGGCGGCGGCGCGTGCATGAGGCAGGCGGACGCAGCCACCGTGGCGATGGCAGCTTCCTGGGGGCGTTCTTCAAAGAATTGCCCTTTGAGCTGACAGCGGCGCAGTCTCGCTCACTCCGAGAGATTCAGGCTGACATGGCATCGGCCTTGCCCATGAACCGGCTTTTGCACGGAGATGTGGGAAGCGGGAAAACGGTGGTCGCTCTGGCCGCCATGCTCACGGCCTTGGAGTCAGGCAGCCGAGCGGCGCTGATGGCACCCACGCAGATTTTGGCTGAGCAGCATTATCTGACCGCGCAAAAGTGGCTGGAGCCTTTGGGTGTCACGGTTTCTCTCAAGACGGGTACGTTGAAGACAGGCGCGGAGAGCGCGCAGATCTCCATTGGAACTCACGCGCTGCTGCATGATCGAGGATGCATGTCGGACGTGGGTCTGGTGGTCATCGATGAACAGCATAAATTTGGCGTGGTTCAGCGGGCGAGGCTGATCGAAAAAGGCCGGACACCCGATGTGCTGGTCATGACCGCCACGCCGATTCCTCGCACCCTTTCACTCACGATCTACGGTGACCTGGATGTCTCCACCATTGATGAGCGACCCAAGTCCCGTGGGAAAGTAATCACCAAAGTGCGGCTCCAAAAAAAGATGGCAGAGGCAGCAGGATTCCTTGCGGAGCAAATTGCTTCTGGGCGGCAGGGTTATCTTGTTTTTCCTTTGATCGAAGACTCAGAAAAAGTGGATGCAGCGGCTGCGAAAAAGGGATTTGCCGAATGGTCAAAGTTGCTGGCTCCGCATACCGTTGGACTGCTTCATGGTAAAATGTCGGCAGTGGAAAAAGAGTCCGTCATGCGGGATTTCCGTGAGGGAAGGATCCATGCGCTGGTGTCCACCACGGTTGTCGAAGTGGGCGTGGATGTGCCCAATGCGACGGTCATGTACATTCACAATGCCGAGCGTTTTGGCCTTGCCCAGCTCCACCAGTTGCGGGGTCGGATTGGCCGCGGTAGCCACACCTCGTATTGCGTCTTGTTTGTGAAGGATGATGATGAGGAAGTCCGCGAGCGCTTAGCCATTCTGGAGGAGACGGATGATGGTTTCCAAATCGCTGAAGAGGACCTCAAGCGACGAGGGCCGGGTGACATTCTTGGTCGAGCTCAAAGTGGAGAGGCCCCCTTGCAGTTTGCCGAATTGCTGGCGGACACGAGGCTGGTGCGGCTGGCCCGGCAATTGGCGGAGCGGACCTTAAACGCGGACCCTGAACTCAAAGAGCCGCGGCACGCTCCGCTCCGGAAGCTGGTTCAAGAGATTGATAGCCCGCAGGCGATGTTGCAGTAGGCTCACCGACTCGTATTTTATGCACACCATGCGTCGTCTTTTTCTTGCTCTCGCGATCTTCTGTCTGGCCTTTTTGATCTTCTCGAAATGGAGAGAGGGCCGCAGTGGATATGGACTTCTGGACCTGCTCAAAGGTCAGCGCCCACCCGCAGAGACTGTCACGCTGGCGACGGGTCCCAAGTTGGAGCTCGGGGATTTACAAGTGCTCGAAAAGTTGAATGAGGAATCCTCAAAACTGGCTGCCGCTGTTTTACCCTGTGTGGTGAGCATCAACACCAAGACCATCATCCCCGGTCAGCGCTACATTGATCCGTTCATGGGTCGGATTTTTCAGGGACGCACCCGGGAGAGTTCAGGTCTTGGTTCAGGTGCTTTCATCAGCAAGGAAGGACACATCATCACCAACAATCACGTGATTGAAGGGGTCAGTCAGGTGCAGATCACCACTCAAGACGGGAAAGCTTACCCCGCGCGGCTTGTCGGGGTGGCAAAACGGAGGGACCTTGCCGTTCTGAAAGTGGATGTGGCCAATGCCAATTTTCCTGCGCTTGCCTTTGCAGATTCAGATGCCGCGAAGGTGGGGCAGCTCGTTTTTGCTGTGGGGAATCCCTTTGGACTGAGTGGCACGGTCACGCAGGGAATTATCAGTGCTCGGGACCGCCATTTGAGTGACAGTGAGCTCGAATACTTTCAGACGGACACAGTGATTAATCCCGGAAACTCCGGTGGGCCGCTCGTGAACATTCGTGGTGAGATCGTCGGAGTCAATGTGGCCATCTATCAGGGTGAGCAATCTCGCACTTGGCAGGGCGTAGGATTGGCCATTCCGTCAAATGATGCCAAAGAGATTGTGGATGGAATACTGGCTGACACGAAGGGCCGGCCAGCGGCGGCTGGGTATCTCGGCCTGAGTCTTGGGGATCAACTGGTGCGCATGGATCCCGCTTTCGGAGCGGGAGCCTACGCAGCACTGATCGAAGAAATCGTGCCCGGTTCGCCAGCCGAGATCGCGGGTCTTCTTGTCGATGATTTGATCATCAGTCTCGATGGAAAAACGTTCCGTTCCCCTCAAGATCTCTTCGCTCAAATCCGAGCCAAGCCAGCGGGTGCGAAAGTCAAAATCGTGATCCTGCGCGATGGCGAAAAGATGGAAATCCAAGCCACGCTCGGCCCCCGCCCCGAAACTTGATTTGATCAGCCTTTGATGGCCACGGCTTTTCGGATTTGAACCAAGGCGGTTTCGAGCGCTGCCCGACTTCGGGCATGAACGCGGAGCAATTCGTCACCTGCATTCACCTCCGTGCCCACTTTGGCGATGTGGTCGCACCCAACCGCGCAATCGATGGAATCATTGGCTTTGGCCCGGCCTCCTCCGAGTTCAAGCACCACCTGGCCCACCACTCCTGCATCCATTTTTTCGACGATGCCGGAAGCCTCGGCGCGGAGCTCGCCGATGTAAGGTGCGCGGTGGATCTGGGTGAGTCGATCCAAAGCATCGACATCACCACCTTGGAGTGTGACCATTTGTTGAAACTTCCTCCACGCTGATCCATCTCGGAGCCATTCTTGCAGTTGTTCCCGGCTGGACACAGAGACGGCGACTGCCAGATCGAGAACGATGTCCTCCAGGTCAGCGGGTCCCTCGCCTTGAAGGCAACGAACACACTCTGCCACTTCAAGAGCATTGCCGGCGGACATTCCAGTGGGTTCATTCATCTCGCTGAGTCTTACACTGGCGCGCACTCCGAGTGCCCGCCCGACGGTGACCATGGAGCGTGCCAGGAGGTCCGCCTGCTCACGCGTTTTCATGAATGCGCCGCTTCCAAATTTAACATCCAGGATCAATCGATTCAGTCCTTCTGCTAGCTTCTTGCTCATGATGCTAGCCGTGATCAGGGGGATACTCGGCACTGTTCCGGTGACATCTCGAAGCGCATAAAGTTTTTTATCGGCTGGGCAGATGCCGCTAGTTTGCCCCACCATCACGCAGCCTACTTTCGAGATGACCTTGCGGATTTTGTCCTCGTCTAACTGTACGCGGAACCCAGGAATGGACTCCAGCTTATCGAGGGTGCCGCCCGTGATGCCGAGCCCGCGACCTGAAATCATGGGAACCCACAGCCCGTCGCATGCAAGCAGGGGCGCGAGCACGAGGGAGGTTTTATCGCCAATGCCGCCCGTGCTGTGTTTGTCCACACGCATGGGAGAATCATTCGACCATTCAAGGACGGATCCGCTGTGAAGCATAGCGGTCGTGAGCGCAATGGTTTCTTCACCGGTCATGCCGCGAAAAAAGATGGCCATGGCGAGTGCGCTCATCTGGTATTCGGGCATCTCACCCTCGGTGAATCGGGTGATGATCCCGGAAATCTCTTGGGCCGAGAGTTCTCCACCGTCTCTTTTCCGTTCAATCAGAGTGGGAATATGCATGTGCTGGACGAAAACTGAGTCTGAGAATCACCGTTGCGCAAGACCAGACTGGCATTTGTCTTAAGGCAGGGCAATCTATTGGCATGGCTAAAAATGTTTTGGGTGGTGATTTGGAATGCTGTTGCATGGATCCAGTGACCGGGTTTTTCCGCAATGGAAAGTGTGACACCAATGGTGAGGACACAGGTATGCACACGGTCTGCGCGGTGATGACTGAGGCTTTTTTGCAGTATTCCAAGTCCGCGGGCAATGACTTGAGCACCCCCGTGCCTGAATACGATTTCCCCGGACTGAAACCGGGAGATCGCTGGTGCATCTGTCTCATGCGGTGGATCGAGGCATGCAAGGCGGGTTACGCACCGAAAATCTCCCTCAAAGCCACTCACACCTCCGTGCTGGAGTTTGTCGATCTCGACGTTCTGATGGACTACGATCTCGACGAGGCCTAGAGGCCTATTGACCTGTGCGAATCCAAGCCAATAGATCGGCGCACTCCTGAGGGGTGATGACGCTTTCGAGTCCCACGAGCATCAGGGATGTGCTCAGTGTTTTGAGCTCGCGAATACTCGCCCGCTGCACCACGACATCAGCACCGCCCGGCATTCGGAGAGTGATGCTGTGAGGTGTTTCCGTGACGAGAAGTCCGAGAATCATAGCCCCGTCTTTTTGAGTCACCTGAGTGGCAGCATTGCGCTGCTCGACGGCCCGATTGGGGTCGAAGATGGCTTCGATGAGTTGCTCGTCGGGCTTTGAGGCCACCGTGCTCAGGTCGGGTCCCACTTCGACGCCGATGCCCCGCGTTTTGTGACAGGCCATGCATGCTTTTTGAAAGACCGCCTGACCGCGAGAGCTATCCGCTTTGAGTCGAGGCACCTCGGTGTTGTATCGAGCCACGATTTTTTGTCGATCTGGATTGTTGTGAGTGATCACAGGCACAGCGGCAGCCTCTCCTTTTTTATCGGGTTGGGCCTGAGCTTTCAGGTAGGTCAGCTCATTCTCGGGTAAGATATCTTTCGCTTTTGCTCCTGTCGAAAGCAGAGCCGCGCCGCGAACCTGAGGCTTCAGGGGAAGGAGGAGATTCAGGAGTTGATCGGAGGTGATTCCACCCAGCGCCTTGGCTGTGAAGAGAGCCTGGATGCGCACGGCGACCGGCGCATCTGAAGCGGCGAGAGCGAGCATGGCTGGCGCGGCTTCTTTGGAATCGCGCTCGATGAGCAGCCGCTGAGCTGTATCACGCACCCAGCCGTTAGACGATGACATTTGAGAGATGGGATCTGCAAAGCTCACTCGGACACTCGCATCTGGCTTGCTGATTCGATAGATGCGGCCTTTGTCCTCACCAGCGCGGAGATCCAAGCCCGTGGCAATTTCCGCCGGAATCCACTCGGGATGCTCGAGCACGAGTCGATACATGTCCACCACGTAGAGCGCACCGTCTGGGCCCATCCGAGCCTGCGTGGGGCGAAACCAATTGTCCTCGCTCGCGATGAACTCGCTCGTGGCATCTTCGACATGGCGGCGGCTTTTGATCGGTGTTTGGGAGTAGTCCAGCACCTGCCGATGCACGAGATTATTGGCCGGCTCGCAGACGAGAAGGGCGTTCGTCATTGACGCACCGAGTGCTGTGTCTCGGTAGGGCATCGGCGCACAGGCGGAGGTCAGGGTTTGAGTGGCGCTGGCCCAATTGAAACGTCGCACAGGCGGGCTCACGGGAAAGACGCGCTTCTCGTCATTGAGAGAGGTGCGCAGCGATTTCGCGGAGAGTTCAGGGTGCTCTTCGAGGTAGCGGAGCGGCAGCCAGTAGTGCCAGCCGAGGATGCTGTTGTTATTGCCAAACCAGTTCCCGTAATCATCCCTCCATCTTCCGAACTGGGAGCGACCTGCTTCCAGCGCGAGCTCGCCGGTTTCAGGATGAAAGCGGAAATCATGGGTGCCGAGAGCCATCTTCTGGCCGCTCCTCAGGCACTTGATTTCACCGCCGCTGTCTCCATTGGCGCCGTAAAACCAACCTTCCAATCCCCAGGAAAAACCATTCACCAGGTGCTGCGGATTGCCTGCGGTGAAACCAGTAAACCACACCTCTCGCGTGTCGCACTTGCCATCCCCATCCGTATCTTTGGCATAAAAAATGTCCGGGATACTCGCGACGAAAACTCCGCCCTTCCAAGGGGTCACGCTGGTGGGATGGGTCAGTCCATCCAAAAAGAGTGTCGCCTTTTCGTAGATGCCGTCGCCGTCTTTATCTTCGAGGATTTTGATTCTCCCGGTCTGACGTGCGCTGACTTTTCCTTGGCCCGTTTTTCCATTCGTGGTCTTTTCACCCGGCGCGAAGGGGTAGTCCCCCATTTCCACGACCCACATGCGACCATGCTCGTCCCAGTCGATATAGACGGGGTCTTCCACCAGCGGGTCGTGGGCCACCAGCTTGGCTTCAAATCCGGCCTTGAGATGGAGGGCCCGTAAAGAATCTTCGGGACTCAAGGGAGCGGGCCCGGGAACTCGGAGGAGTTCTGAAAAGGGAATTTTCAGCGCGCCATTTTTGTCTCCCTCAATGCGAGACCAAAGAGCGCCCTCCGCAAACCACACGCTCCCCTCTCGAATGATGGGCAGACTGTTGGCGTCGCCCGCCTTGCCCTCTCTCATCACGAGAGTCCAGCCCTCGAACCATTGCAGATTCTTTTTCTCCTTCTCCTTCGGCACAAAAAGATACACCCCGTAGCCTTGATCATTGGAGACGACGATGTCTTCATAGCCATCGCTGTTGAGATCAATGAAGCGTGCACCTGTTCCTCTCGCCCGCTCTGGAAGCGCGGCCGTCTTAAGCAGACCCGCAGGCGGTTCCCGTCTCGCCTCGTCCTGGCCGCTGGCCCGAGGCGTGAGCAGGAGGAGAAGGCCAAACCCGAAGATCAGAATGCGCATGATCGACTCATACGAACAGGAAGACCGATTCCTGGCGTCTAGAAATCCAAGAAGATCTCAGCACGCCGATTTTTTGAGCGACCTTCGGGGTCATCACTGCCGTCAGCCTTTTGGTTGGGGCCGAGAGGTTGCGCTTTTCCGAGACCTTCGGTGATCACTTGGGAGGGGGGAACGCCGAGCTCGACGAGTTGTGCTTTCACGGATTCGGCCCGGCCGCGCGAGAGCCGGACATTGTAACTGTCATCCCCCAAAGCATCTGTATGACCGGCGATGTTCAGCTTCCGATTTGGATCTGATTTCAAAAGGCCCGCCACGATCTCCAACTGTTTTTTTGCCCTGGGATGAAGCTCTGCGCGGTCGTACTCAAAATAGAGAGCCAGAGACTCGCCACCCTTCGGATTCTTCACCAGCGGGGTGTAAGGAACGCCCATCTTGCCTGCTGATTGTGCAAACGAACCCAGAATCTCGGACAAGTTTAGACCAACGACTCGCCACTCCTGATCCACCGATGCCCGCTGAAGTTCCAGACCAAACTCGGTGGACTGTTGAAGGCTCTCCGACTGCACCTGAGCGATCACCCAAGACACTTCAGGATTGGCAATCGTCACCACCAGCGGCTTGGATGGTTTGAGTTCATACTGACCTTCTTCGAATACGATGCACAGACCAGCCAGCTTCTGGGCGGGCACTTTGGTTTCATCAATAAACTTTTTTGATTCAGCAAAATCATGGTGAAGCAATGACATCACGAAATCATTGGCGAAGGAAAGCGCGTCTTGGGTGTTAGCGATGGCAAAAAGGGATGGGCTTGAGTTGGGCGCACCGGGTATTTTTGCAGGCACAGGAGAACCGGGCGGAGTAGGAATGACCTTCTTGTCTAGCACAGCAGTTGAGGGGGCTCCACCCGCGGGGGCAGGGGTAGCGGGTAGACTCGCCAAGGCGCCGCTGAGTTCCTTAGGCAGGTGCAGCTTACCGATCTTCCAACCCATTTTTTCATCACGCTCTAGGTCCAATTGAAGACGCAGGCTTGGGGTCAACTCGCCCGGTTTGCGCAGAGGGATCGAAAGCCGGGTGTAGTTCTCCACCTGCCCGAGGAGATCGATTTTGTCGGCGGAGTCCACCTTGTAACCCAAGTCCTTAAAGATCTTATTCATCACCGCTTCCGCCTCAGCCAGTTGACTCACGTTTCCAGCGGCAGCCAAAGCCGCCGCAGACTTGAGGTCACCGCTGCTGAGGCTCCTGACAAGTTGTTCGCCCACGTCGGCGGGCCTTGCAAAACCAAGGTTCACGGGAGGAGTCGGAGGTTGAACTGGTGGAGTGGCTGGCGTCAGGGTTGGTGCCTGCGGCGCACCCGGTGGATTGCCGGGAGTTGGGCTTTTGGGTTCGGCATTGTCTGAGCCTGTCAGAGGTGCCTTCTCAGCAGCGACTTGCTTTTTCGAATTGCCAATCACAGACTTCCTTGTGTAGGCAAAAAAGATAATCGTGCTGATGATGAGGCCCGCTACGATAATCAGAACGGGCACAACGCTGCCCCGAGATCTGGGGTTCCGGTAAACGGAGCGATGGCTGGAAAAACGGACGTGATGCATGGCGACGCAGATTGAAAGGAGCAGTTATCCTGCCATCGCCGCAACCTTCTACAAGGCGATTCTCCGGCTGGTTCTGATTGCCGCCCACAATTGTTCATCTGGCTTCAATGGCTTGATTCCCTAGTCGATCCATCCAAAACTCGTTCATGCAACTGAGTTCTGCATCTACTCCCCCACCCCTGCGCTCTTCACATTCCGTCTTCGTCACCCTCTAGGGCGGGTGCGTCATTTTGGTCGGTGCGCTGACCTCTGTCATGAGTTTTTTAACGGTCTTGATGATGATGGCCGGTAGCTACGGGACCTCGGCAGGATTGACGATCGAGGCGCTTTGCATCATCGCTGGCCCCCCTTTCACTCTGGTGGCTGGTATCGCCCTATTGTTTCACAAACCGTGGGCTCGGCTGTATCTCATGGCTTTGCTTTTTGCTGTCATTGCTTTCAATGGATACCGCATCATTTCCGGATCATCCCCCTCGTCCACCCACTCGTCTGCCGATGGTGTGGTGAATACAAGGTTTGGGTCACCAGCGCAGTATTCCGTGCCCGTTATTGCGGTTTGCATTGGGTTGCTCTTGCTGCTCTTCAGTCGCGGCATTCGATCCGAGTTCGGGATTTCTACCCGCACGGGCTTAGCCGCTCTCTGCGGGTCAAAGAAGTGGAGAGTCGGACACCACGGTCGCGACACGATGTATCACGAGGAGGAGATCGGGGGTGAATGGCAGCGGATCGACATCAGCGGCTAGAGACTCACGGGGAAAGCCCATCATGTGATCTATTTCCATTCACCCGAACGCTGGCAAAGCTACCCAGAGTGGGCGCGCCACCGTCGCACGGAGATCATCTCCCGCATCAAGAGGGAGTTCTGCGAACCCGACTATGAATACTATGGCGATGAGATTGGCGCTGGAACGGTCAAGCCTCTGCCCGTGACGGCTCCCTCTCATGCTGTTCCATCCACGCCGAATCCGACTCTCTCTAAAACCACTCCGAAACAGATCGCCGCTCTTGGTCTCGTCATCCTGGTTTTTCTCTCCTTGGCCAGCGGCATGTTTGGGTTGGTAAACGACGGCATTCAAAAAGGCGAAACATACTTTCCCGCCAAGCTTCCGACACAACGCCGCAGCGTCTCCCGAGAGCAAGAGCCCAAGACTTTCTGGGCCTCCCTAAGCATCTATGCGTTTATCGGAGCAGGCGCCTCCGGACTCGCCCTTTGGTTCATCCAGCAGGGATGGAAAGAAGTCGGGAAAATCCGTCGGGATCAGTGACACGGAAAATTTCCTTCTTGCTTCTACCGGCTCTTCTTTCTAATCTCGGATTCTCATGCGAAACCCTTTCTGCCGCGCTTGCATTTTGCTGGCTCTGGTGCTGTCCCTCGGACTGCACTGGACGGTGCTGCAGTCGGCGGCGTGGGTTGGCATGGTGGTGTCTTATTCTCAGGATGGCACCGTGTTGGATGCTTTTCAAAAGACCTTCGATGGGGAGCATCCCTGTCCTCTGTGTAAGCTCGTGGAGCGCGGCACTGCGGAGTCGGATGAAGGCAGC
>CAMBPV010000100.1 GCA_945869695.1 Prosthecobacter debontii | reverse complement strand
TGAGTGGTGGAAAGATCATTTTGTTCGAAGGGATCGGTCTTGAGATTGAAGAGTTGGTAATGGCTGCCGCCAGAAACCTCTGAGGGAAAGTAGTGATAGATCACCTTCCATCCTGCCTCCCGATAGCTGGTCCAGTAGTCGGTGCGGTGAGGCGAATGGGGGTAGTGCATGAGGAACGTCTCGCTGCGAGAATCGTCAGGCTTTCCGCTGAACAGGGTTTCGAGTTTTTTGCCATCCACCGCGTGTTGTGCAGGTGTCTTGATTCCGACCAGATCCAAAAGGGTGGGGAACAGGTCGTAAACGGCGGCCTGCTGATTTTGAATGGCGCCCGCTTGGATGGGAAGACGTTTTTGGTGCTCCTCGTTGGGGTTTTGCTTGGCCCAGGAGGCGATGAATGGCACGCGCATTCCACCCTCATAGTGTGATCCTTTCTTCCCTCGCAAGGGAGCTGCACATGCGACGGCGTGCTCGTTTCCCAGGGGAGCGTCGCTGCCGTTGTCACCAAGGAAAATGACAAGAGTCTGATCGGCGATACCCTGAGATTCGAGATGATCCAGCAGGTCGCCGAGAGACTTGTCCATTCCTTCGACAAGGGTGGCAAAATTTTGCGCGGATTGTGGCTTGCCGCTGTTTGCGTAGTTCGCCGCAAATCTGGGATCTGACTGATGCGGGCCGTGGACGGCATACTGTGCGAAGTAGAGAAAGAACGGCTTCTTTTCTTTTGCTGCATCGCTGATATGCGTTTTCGCCTCAAGGGTGAGTGCCTCCGTGAGGAAGATGTCTTGTCCGTGATATTTCTCCAATCCCGGGACTGCGGATCCGGCTTTTTTGGCCTTGGTTTTGCCACTCGAGATTCCACCGAAATGATTCAATCCGTAGTAACTGCCAGGTGCCCCGATCGAAGCTCCCGCCACGTTGATATCGAAGCCGATGGCCTGCGGGTTCGCGCCTTCAAATTCACGCGGAGCGAAGTGACCCTTGCCGACATGAATCGTGCGGTAGCCATTGGCCCGGAGGAGGCTGGGGAGTGTGGTGTCACCTTTCTGGATGCCTTTCCAGTTCCATTTGGCGGGGCCTTGCGGGCCAGCGTTGTCCTTGTCGGGATTGATCCAGTTCGTGGTGCGATGCCTTGCCGCATTTTGCCCGGTCATGATGGAGATGCGAGTCGGTGAGCAAACGCTCATGGCGCAGAAGTTGTTGAAGCGAATGCCACGCTCTGCGAGACGCTCCATGTTTGGTGTGCGGTAGAAGTCGTTGAGCGGATAGCGCTTGGGCTTACCCTCGGCATCCGTCAAAAACGGGAGAGAGGTATCCATTACGCCCATGTCATCGACGAGCATGATGACAATGTTTGGCTGAGATGCAGCAAACAGTGAAGAATGAAAAACAAGGAGAGCGGTGAGGAGAGATTTCATGATCAAAAGGCAGAGACGGTTTTGAGTTAGTCATCGAGTCGTCCCCGTCTCTTTGTCAAACGCATGGACTGCGCAGGTTTGTCAGCGAGATTGAGGGCGTCACCGCCCTCTCGATTGTTTTCGGTCTCACGGCTTTTGCCATGGCGTGCTGCCGCCAAGCTGGATCTGCTCTTGCAGGCGCTCAGCCATTTCGTTAAAAACCTTGGGTGCCTTGGTGGCGAGGTTGGTCTTCTCCTGCGGGTCGTTCTTGAGGTTGTAGAGTTCCAGTTGGCTGTAAGGATCGTTTTGCATGAGTTTCCAGTCGCCGCGAATGAGCGCTTCGTAGTTCTTGCCGCCGTAGATCTTCCCGCCTTCGCGGCGCACAAAATAAAGCTCACGCGGCGTGGTGACGCTGCCGCCTTTCAGGATCGGCACGAGGCTCACGGCATCGAGTTCCGGCGAAGGCGTCGCTCCGGCGAGTTCGAGAAAAGTCGGAAACAGATCAAAGTTTAGTCCCTGGTAATCGCTGCGGCTGCCAGGCTTGATTTGCGCTGGCCAGCGCATCAGAAACGGCACACGCAGGCCGCCGTCGTAGTGATCCTGTTTTCCGCCACGCCACGGGTTGTTGTTCTGCGCATGGGGCACGGAGCCGCCATTGTCAGCGCTGAACACCACGACCGTGTTTTCTTCCAAGCCGGTCTCTTTCAGCGCGGCCAGCACACGCCCGATCCGGTCATCCAGGTGCTCGACGAAGGCTACATTCATCGCCCGCTTCTCATCGAGTTGCGGTGCTCGTGCCTTCACTTTCGCCAGCCATTCCGCGGGCGGTTCGATGGGGAAATGCGGCGCGTTGTAGGCCAGATAAAGGAAGAACGGCTTGTCCTTCGACTTCGCCCGCTCACGCAGGTAATCACCGGCCCAGTCGGTGAAAAGATCCGTCGCATGGCCTGTTGGGCCGATGACTTCGGCATTGAGCCGCATGTAGTTGTTCCCATGGCGCAGATGCGTCGTGTAGCTGTCCATCATGTCGCCGAGGAAGCCGTGAAAGTGGTCAAAGCCGCGTTCATTCGGCGTATTCGGCGATTCCAACCCTAGATGCCACTTCCCAATGATCCCGGTGTGATAGCCCACTTTTTTGAGTTCATCCGCAATCGTCGGCACGCCCGGCTTGAAGTAGCCCCACGAATTCTCCGGCTTTGTGCGGATCACCCCCGGCACACCCACGCGATCCGCGTAGCGCCCTGTGAGCAGCGCCGCACGCGAAGGCGAGCACACCGTGCAGTTCGCCCGCATCGCCGTGAAAAGCAGGCCTTCTTTGCCAATGCGGTCGATGTTCGGCGTCCGCACATCTGACTCGTGATAGGCCGACACATCGGCATAGCCATGATCATCGGCCAAGATGATCAAAAAGTTCGGCTGCGCGGCCTGCAAAGCAGCGCTGAGGGCGAGGAAAACCAAGAGGAGGCGTTTCATAGATTCAAGGCTTGCCGCTGATCTTCAGCGCACGAATCGAAGTCGTCTGGCCACCGACGGCGATCCAACTCCGCGTCTTTGGTGTGGCGAGAAACGCATGCTGGGCCTGCAAAGCCAGTTCATCGAGTTGGATGGCAATTTGGTCGCCTTTCCACTCCAGGTGCAGTTTGTGCCAAACGCCGGATTTTAGGTCTGATGGCAGCTTCGCGAGCGTGTGACTCGGTTTCACCGAATCCTCGGCGATGCTGATCTGCTTCGGCGTGACGACGAATCGCCCCACATGCTTCAAGCCGGCCGCCGTGTTGCCATCGCAGCCCAGAATGAAGACCTTCGAGCCATCCAGGCGGAACTCGCACTCGATCAAGCCCGTGTTCCAGCCTACCTGGTGCCAAAGCACCGCGACATGCTTGTTCTCCGCCTTTTCCGCACACACCAGCACCCCGTCCTTCGGCTCATACGTGCCATGCGCGATCTTCCACGCTGAATCCAGCGGCGACTTAAAATCCGGTGACGCGAGGACCGGAAGTTCATCCGCCAAGAGCGGGGTGACGAGACAAGTGAGCAGCAAAAGTAGTTTCATGATTCACAGCAAACGCAGCGGCCATCACCGCCTTGCATTCACCTGAGTCCAGAGTTCTCAACCACACTCTTCAAATGCGCCGCGAGCCGCTCACGCATGCGCGTCAGGCGCTCCGCCTGCGCGGGTTGCTTCGCGAGGTTGTGAAGCTCATCCGCATCCGTGCTTAGGTCGTAAAGCAACTCTTCGCCGCCTTCCCAGGTGATGTAGCGGAAGGCGTCGGTGCGCAGGCTATGGCCGCGTTGTTTCGTGTGCGGGGCGATCATGGTGCTGACGGCGACCTGCTTTCCTCTGGCGGTAGGATCATCGAGCATGGGCTTGAGGCTTCGGCCTTGGAGGTGCTTCGGCTTGGGTAACTCGGCGAGATCGCAGAGCGTGGGATAGATGTCCACCTGCTCGGCCAGGCCGCTGCGTGCCCCGGGCTGCACGCCAGGCGCGGCGATGATCAGTGGCACATGATTCGCACCTTCAAAGAGTGTTTGTTTGGCCCACAGGCCGTGTTCGCCGAGTTGGTAGCCGTGATCGCCGGTGAGCACGATGATGGTGTTTTCCTCGAGTTGCAGCTCGCGGAGCTTTTCGAGCACGCGCGCGATTTGCGAGTCCACAAAGCTCGTGGAGGCCAGGTAGGCCTGCATTGCGTCGCGAGCTTCCTCGCGAGTGGGAGCCGCGTAGCGGAAAACGTTGTTGTTGGGCCGCAGTGAGGCTTTGGGCAGTTGCGTGAGGTCTTCGCCACCTTCGCTATAAAATGGCGGGAGTGTGATCTGCCTCGTGTCGATGGCCTCAAAGAACGCCTTCGGGGCCACGAATGGCGTGTGCGGTCGGATGAAGCCCACGGCGAGGAAAAACGGCTTTGCTTTGAACTGCTCCAGCGTCGCGATGGCATCGTCGGCGATCGCGTAATCGGTAAAATCGGCCGCTGGCCGCGATGAGGCGGCGTAAGTGCGGTTGTAGCCATCGCCCTTGGCTTTGGATCGAGGTTTGTCGTCGGGATCGTTCGCCGTTTTGGCCTCGGTGAGGATCTTGTTGTCCCGGTGCAGCGCGGAGCCGAGTTCGACATCGAGCTTCGTCTTCGGATCAGGCACATGGAAGACCTTTCCCACACGCCCCGTGGCGTAGCCGTTGTCTTTAAAGTGCTGCGGCAGCGTGACCTCATCCGGCAGCGCCTTCCGCAAGCTCGTCGTGAGATCCATCACGCCCGTCTTCTCTGGATAGCAGCCCGTGAGAAACGAACACCGCGAGGGATTGCAGAGCGCGAACTGCGTGTAGGCGTGATCAAACCGCACCCCACCTGCCGCCAGCGCATCCATGCCCGGCGTGCGAACGTGCGGGTTGCCATAGCAGCCCAATGTCGTCGTGAGGTCATCGACGATGATGAAGAGGACGTTTGGCTTTCGCTCGGCGGCAACGGTCGTTGTGACGTGCTGGCAGCCGAGTGCGATGAGGAGAACGCGGAGCAAGGTTTTCAAGTTTATATTGGTGTCGGAAAACTAACCGCTCTCAGGGAGAAAAGTCGGCAGCGTGATGCCAAGAATCGGCGGAGCATCGCCGAGGACGCTCAGGAGATTGGTCTCGCGATTCCTCGCGCCCCAGGCATAGGCTTGTCGCACGAGTGTCGAACATCTCGATGGAAGAATGAATGCCACGGATTGTCCGCAAAAATGCTGAGTCAGCATTCCATGCATCAATTCCAGCATCGTCGCCTCATCCTCGGCGACGCCCTGGCCGAGCAGATTATCCGTGGGGAAGGCAGATGCCGCGAGAAAGCCCGCGATGGTGCCATCGGCCTTCTCGATGAGGGCGAGCCGCCAGCAGCCGGAGCGGTTCTCCTCGAAGAAGCGGTAGTCCTTCTCTTTGCGGATGCCGTTGAGGCGGAACTCGAAGTCGGCGATGGCGGTCATATCAGCCATCGTCGCCATCCTCATCCGAGCACTCGCGCCAGCGAAGCCGGACGAGGGAACATTGAGCGTCATGGATTGTAGCATGATCTGCGGCACGAAGCCTAGCCGGGTGTAGAGCGAGAACGAATCGAGATTCATCGCGCTGGAGACGAGACGCAGCGGCTTGCCATCAGCGGCACGAATGATTTCCTCCATCAAGGCACGACCGACACCGCGACCAAACGCAGCAGGATGGACGGTGACGACACCCACCCCGACATGCGTCTCGCGCGGATGAAAAAAGGCCGAGCCCATGAGCGCACCGGAGTCATCCATCGCCACGACGCAGCAACCGGGATCGAGTTCTTCGTAAACTTCCACAGTCAGCCGAAACGGCTCCCACTCGGCACCAAAGCGATCCACGTTCAGTCGCGTGCGGTGCCAGGCATCAAGCGAAGCGTGCAGCAGCTTTGCGAGTTCGTCATGTTGGTGAGGTTGGAGTCGCTCAAGTTTCACATTCATAGATCAGTTCTCGCTTTTCGTGCGTTCGACTGCCGATGTCCACCAGCGCTTTTCATTGAAGTTGGGATTCGGTGTGGGGAGCTTGGCCTTGGTGCGTTTGAGCCAGGCGTTGAGGGCGTTGGTGAGGTGTGTCGTCTTCTTTGGGCGTTCGGTGGCGACGTTGCGCGTTTCATAGGGGTCTTCGCGGAGGTTGAAGACCTCGGTGCGCGGGCCGACGACGAGTTTGCCGTAGGGTTTGTCGTCGGGCGTGAAACCGGTGGTGTCGAGGTAGTCGCCGAACCAGTGGACGAGCTTCCAATCGCCCTCGCGAATGACCGCGCAGGGCGTGCGGCCGTAGTTCGTGGTGTAGGTCGGCATGTGCCAGAACAACGCCGAGCGCTGGAGCGTGCCGGTTTGGGTGAGCAGCGGCAGGAGGCTCTCGCCATCTAAAGTGGCGGCGGCTTGGGTCTCAGCCACACTCACAAACGTCGGATAAAAATCCACCGCATGCACCGGCGCATCACACTCGCTGCCAGACTTCACTTTGACTGGCCAACGCACGATCAATGGCACGCGGATGCCGCCTTCGTAGGGCGAGCCTTTGCCTTCGCGGAGCGGGGCGTTGTTTGTCACGCGGGAGAGGCCGCCGTTGTCGCTGGTGAAGATCACTAGCGTGTTCTCCGCGAGCCCGAGGGCGTCGAGTTTTGCCAAAAGGCGGCCCACTTCGTTGTCGAGATGCTCCAGCATGGCGAGGTAGTTCGCGATGGGCCGTTCGGTGGACTTACCTTCATCGTCCGCCGACCGCTTGAAGCCGCGAGCGACATGCTTCGCGATCAAGGTCTCCGGTGCCTCCAGCTTTGTGTGCGGGCTGAAATGAGCCGCGAAGGCAAACCAGGGCTTGCTGCGATTCGATTCGATGAAACCGATGATGTCGTCCGTGATGGCGGTGACGGTTTTGTCCTCGTGATGCTCGTTGCTATTCGCCGGGCCTGCGAAGTCGAAGCCGTAGGAGTCGAAATAGCCTTCACGCCTCCGCAAGCCTGCCACGGCGTGGTTGTGCGCGATGTGCCACTTGCCGCTGATGCCCGTCTTGTAGCCCGCTTTGCGCAAGGTGGTCGCCAGCGTGGCGGTTTCCGGTCCCAGCGCATCTTTTGCTTCGGCGGAACGCATCGGCGCAAAAGACGGCTCCTTCTCGTTCAGGACTTTGAAGACACCTGTGCGAGCGCCATACTGCCCGGAGAGAAACGCGGCCCGTGTCGGTGAGCATTGCGCATCGGCATACGCTTGGGTGAAACGCATTCCTTGAGCCGCGAGACGATCCAGGTTCGGTGTTTGCAGGTCTTTGTTGCCGTAACAGCTCAGTGCATTCCATCCCATGTCATCGGCGAGGATGTGAAGGATGTTCGTTTGCGCAGCGAAGAGCGAAGGGCTGAGGACGAGGAGGATGAGAAAGCGGTGAATCATTGAAAGGCTACTTCTTCCTCGCTTTCACCAAAGCATCCTTCGGATAGCGCACGACCTTGATGTCGTTCTTTTGCGCCGCTCCGGGCGTGCTGCGACCGGCGCAGATGAGTTTTTCAAAGGCTGCCTGCATGGCTTTGACTCGCTTGGGATGCAGCGGGGCCACGTTCATCGACTCAGCGAGATCTTCGTCGAGGTTGTAGAGCTCTGGCTCGGCGTGAGCGATGTATTTCCATGGACCATCGCGAAAACTCGGTGTGCCACTGCACGCGGTGTTCACGGCATTCGTGCGGATGGGGCGATCTTCGCCTTTAAGCAGCGGCATCAAGCTGAAACTGTCCTCGCCAGCGTTTTCGGGAAGTTTGAAGCCGAGGATCTCGGCCATGGTGGCGATGGTATCGGCTTGGAGGACGTGTTGTTTGCAGACAGTGCCTGCTTTGACGACTCCGGGCCATTTCACGACGAAGGGCACACGATGTCCGCCTTCATAGACGGAGGTCTTGTAGTCACGCAGCGGCCCGCTGGGGAAGTGGCCCTGCTTTTCCATGTCCTTCACGCCGATGTAGGACGCGCAGCCGTTGTCGCTGGTGAAGAGCACGAAGGTATCCTTTTCAACGCCACTGGCTTTCAAGGCCTCCAGCACACGACCAATCACCGCATCCGTCTCCATTACCAAATCGGCGAAGTCATTGTTGAGACCGCTTTTGCCCTTCCAATCCGCATTCACAGCGAGCGGCGTGTGCGGCGAGGTGAGCGGCAGGTATAGCAAAAAGGGCTTCTTCTCTGCCGACTGCGTTTGGATGAATTTTTCTGCCCGATCCGCCAATGCAGGCAGAATGCCCTCCAACTGCCAATTTGGCAGCGCAGGGCCTTGCAGGCTCGCTTGGTTCTTCACCAGCTTCGAAGCGGGCAGCAACTCGCTCGGGATGCCGACCGTGCGGTCGCCTTCGATGAAACAATAGGGAGGCCAGTTGGGCACGTCGGTGCCGAAGTATTCGTCAAAGCCGCGCTCCGTCGGTCCACCGGAGATGCGTTGCGAAAACACGGCCTTCCAGGTCTCGCGATGCGCGTCGGTGATCGTCGACGAAACCTCGCCACCGCCGCCTGCTTTGCCACCGAAGCCGCTGAAGTGTTTCCTTTGCTCCGGCGTGATCGGCCAATCGCTGCCGAGATGCCATTTGCCGATGCAGGCTGTGCGGTAGCCATGCTGCTGCGCCAATTTGCCGATCGTCAGCCGATCGGGTGCGATGAGCGGCTTTCCCCACAGACCGACGATGCCAGCTTGAAGCGTCGTTCGCCAATGATAACGCCCCGTGAGCAGCGTGTAGCGGGAAGGCGAGCAGCACCCAGAACTCGAATGCCCGTCTGTGAACCGCATCCCCTCCGCCGCCAACCGATCCATACTCGGCGTGGGGATTTTCGATCGCTCGGGGTTGTTCGCTTGCATGTCGCCATAACCGAGATCGTCTGCGAGGATGATGACGATATTCGGTTTGGCAGAGAGGAGAGTCGGGTAAAGGGCGAGGAGGAGAATCAGGTGTTTCATGGTGGATTCTGATATTTGCTGGCGGTTAGCGGGAGCCTGTGATCTCGGCGAGGTATTTAAAGAATGCTTTTTTGCGTGCGGACGAGAGGCCCCAGTTCACAGGCGGGATTGGTAGCCCTCTCCGAGAGCCTCACCTTTTCGGCGAGAGTCAAACCAGCCCCGGGAGACATGCTCGGCGACGGCGGAGGCGAAGTTGTTCTGCGTTCGGTCGAAGTTTTCGTGATCATCTTCATAAAAAAGGATGGGCATGGTTTTGTAGCCGGGCACGGCACGGGTCTGCTGCACCATGGCGCTTCGTGTGGGCGGTGAATGCAGGGCGTAGGCAGCCATTGGGCTCAAAGGTACTGTTGATCCAGGGTTGTGTTTTTGAGTACCCCTCGGGTGAGCCGCCCTGGAAGTTCACAGTCACGGCGAGCAGGCCGTGCGCCTTCCACTCAGGCTTGGCGGCGATGAATTCACTGACGTTGCGCTCGGTGTTCCATTTGCCGTTGATGTGAAAATTTTCGCCGACGGTGTCGACGGAGGTCCGAGCCGACAAACTTGAGCAAGCGTCAAGGATTAAGAAAGGTCGGATCATGGGGACTATTTCCTGGCTGCCGGTTTCGAGTCCTCGTTGGGCGTGCCGGGCCAGAGTGGGGCGATGTTTTTGGCGTTCCAGTCGTCCCAGGCCTTCGAAAGCTCCGCGAGGAGTTCAGGCTTCTCGGCGGCAAGATTTTTCGTTTCGCCAATGTCGGAGTCCAAATCGAAGAGTTGCCAGCCGGACTGTGTTTTGGCCTCGAAGTCGCGAAAATCGACGAGTTTCCATTTTCCGCGTCGGATCGCTTTTTGCGGCCCAAAGCGCCACGCGAGCGCTGGGTGCGGTGCGTCGGTTTTTTCGCCTTTCAGGTGCGGGAGCAGGTTCACGCCTTCGATTCCTTCAGGCGCTTTTGTGCCTGCCACACTCGCTGCCGTCGGCAGCACGTCGAGTGCGCTCACGGGTTGGTCATAGACTTTTCCGGCGGGCAATTGACCGGTCCAGCTCACGAAAAACGGCACGCGGATGCCGCCTTCGAGCGTCTGGCCTTTGTCGCCGCGCAGGGGCGTGTTGATGCCGGTGTTGGTGGCAAAGAACGGCTTCTTTCCGCTGCCGCCGTTGTCGCTGAAGAAGAACACGAGTGTGTTCGGGTGCTTCGCATTGACTTCCGCCATCAGGCGGCCGATGGCGTCATCGAGTCCGAGCAGCAGCGAAAGGTAACCACGTCGCGCGGGGTTCTTCACCTCGGCCGGGAGGCGGCTTTGATGCTTCTCCACGATCTCCAGCGGCGTGTGGACGGCGTTGTAGGCCACGTAGAGAAACCACGGCTTCGCTGCATTGCGATTCATGAAGCCAAGCGCCTCATCGGTGAACAAATCGGTCGTGTAACCATCAAGCCGCTGCACCTCGCGACCGCGGTAGATGAGGTCATGTGAGTGTGCGGTGCCGAATTTCGGCTCGGCGTCCTTGTGCAGCAGGAAATTGTGCCCGCCGACGAGGAAGCCGAAGTAGTCGTCAAAGCCGCGCGACTGGGGATGATGTGCCTCATCAAAGCCCTGATGCCATTTGCCGACCAAAGCCGTCGCATAGCCCGCGTCGTGCATCACATTTGCGATCGTGCGCTGATCCAGCGGCAGACCGAGCTTGGCCTCGTCACCCACATGCGGATTGAACTCATGCCCGAACCGCGTCGCCGCCTTCCCGGTCAAAAAGCCTGCCCGCGACGGGCTGCAATACGGCGCCGAGACATACCCGCTCGTGCAGCGCACGCCCGATGCCGCCAGCGCGTCGATATTCGGCGTCGGCACTTCCTTTCCACCATGCGCGCCAATGTCCGCGTAGCCGAGATCATCGGCGATGATGACGAGCACGTTCGGATTTGCCGCGAAGAGCGAAGGACAGAGGGCGAAGAGGAGGAAGAGGCGTTTCATGGGTGGATGGCAACGCTTCCGCATTCCCGATTCTCGCGGCAAACGAGGCGGTAATGTTTTGCCAATCGACGCTACTTCGCAAACATCGCGTGGTCCTTGTTTCCGCCGCTGAGGACGTAGGCGAGGAGGTCGAGGATTTCGGCTTTCTTGAGCATGGCGAGGAGCATCGGGGGCATGGGGGAGACTTTGCTGAGTTCGATGCTCTTCACTTCTTTGCGATCGACGTTCACGCGTTGATTCGGGTCGGTGAGGTCGGTGTTGAGGGTGACACCGTCGCCGCTGAGGTTGACGACGACGCCGCTCATGATCGTGCCGTCGTTTTTGGTGACGACGATGGGGGCGAACTGTTCGTTGATCTCTTTGCTGGGGTTGATGATTTGATCGAGCAGGTCATGCGGGCTGTAGCGGCCGCCGGCGCCGGTGAGGTCGGGGCCGGTCATGCCGCCGGCGTTGCCAAAGCGGTGGCAGGTGTAGCAGGCGGCAGCGCTGAACATCTTCCGGCCGTTGTCAAAGCTGCGGCCTTTCATGCCGTCCTTCGCGGCGGCGCTGAGCTCGTCGAGCGTCCACATGGTGGGCGTGCGGCCCACGAACATCGCGCCGACGTTCTCGATGGCAGTTTTGCGCTCGGGTTTCTTCGCGATGAGCTCGGTGAACTGCGTTTTCTCGGCGTCGGTGAAGGTGCTGAGGCTGTCGTTGCGGATGAACTCAATAAATTTGTCGAAGCTGGAGCCGCCTTTGTAGTTCGCGGCCTTCAGGAACCATTCGAGCTGCTGCGTGCGGAGTTCCGGTGTCCAACCGGCTTTGAGGAAGCGCAGGCTGCGGGCGTATTCCATCTGCGGCTCCTGGCTTTCCGCGGCGGCGATGAGGGCCATGCCTTTCGCGGCGGCGCTGGGTGCCTGGAGGTAGGCGAGCGTCTCGGTGAGCAGCCAGTTGAGCTCGAAGTTGTCGGCGGGATACTCGGGATCGAGTTTTGCGATGATCGCGGCGACGGTGGCATCGTCGGGATTGCCAAAGCGGTGCAACACGATCTCGATGAGGCGCACGTAGCCGAGTTTTTGCTCGTTCGTGAGTTTGGCGAAGTCGTGCTTCAGCAGCGCGGCGAGGATGGCGTCGCGGGATTTGGAATCGGGCTGATAAGACGGATCGGTTCGATGGGTCTGGCACACGCCAGTGCGGCGTGTGAGCGCGAGCAAGGCTTCGAGCTGCGCGGTGACGTTGGTTTCGGAGAGCGCTTTGTCCTGCCAATCGGCGAGCGGTTGGTGCTCCAGCACGGTGCGGGCGGCGGCGCGGATGTAGCGATCCTTGCTGCTGAGGTGCGGCCAGGCGGTGGCGACGGCTTTGGGGTCTGGGTCGCCGTGGTAGGCTTCGAGGGAACGGCGGAGCGCCACCGCTTCGGCTGACTCGTCGGACCGGTCGGACTTGTCAGACGGCTTAGTGCTCTCTGTACCCTTGTAAGTCACCCTATACAGCCCGCTCTGCACGCGGCGGCCGCCGATGGTGAAATACATCGCGCCGTCTTGGCCGATGATGGCATCGCTGACGGGCAGTGGGCCGCCGGTGACGAATTCTTCCTTCGTGGCGGTGTAAGTGCTGCCGTTGGGCGTTAGATGCACGGCGTAGATTTTGCCCCAGCTCCAGTCGAGCGCGTAGAAGGCATCCTGGTATTTCGCGGGGAACTTCGCGCCGTAGCCGAAGGTGCAGCCGGTGGGCGAGCCGGGGCCGATGTTCAGCGTGGCGGGCAGGTTGTCGATGTAGAACTCGGGATACTTGCCCGCGCCGTTGCGCCAGCCGAACTCCGCGCCGCTGACGACGTGGTTGATGCGCGTGGGTCGATACCACGACGTGTTGAAGTCATACTCCATGTCCGCGTCATAGACGAAGAGCTCGCCGTCACGGTTCACGCCGCCGTCGTAGATGTTGCGGAAGCCGCTGGCGAAGATCTCGAAGGTCTTTCCATCCGGCGTGAAGCGATACACGATGCCGCCGGGTGCCATGACGTGGCGGTTGTGGCCGCGACCGTCCGGCATGCGCGGGAGCAGATGGTCATCGCCCCACAGTTTGGCAACGGGCGAGCTGTCCGGCGTGCCGGCCTTCGGGCCTTCTTTGAGCACGGCGTTGTTGCCGCTGATGAGGTAAAGGCCCTTGCCGTCCGGCGTCTTCAAAATGGCATGCACACCGTGGTCGCTGCCCGCGTCGAACTCACGCAGCATCTCCACTTTGTCCGGCATGTCGTCGCTGTTGCTGTCGGAGATGCGGTAGATGCCGCTGGGGATCTTTTTCTCGTAATCATTCACGCCGACATACAGCGCCCCGAAGGCAAAGAGCATGCCGTTCACGCCACGGATGTCCGCAGGCACTTTTTCGATGTCGCCCAGGCTCAGGGTCTGGCCTGCGGCGGGCGCTTTGAAGCGGTAGAGCATGCCATACTGGTCGCTCACGTAGATGCGGCCCGCGTCATCCGTCGTGAGGTTCACCCACGAGCCCTGCTCACCGCCCGGCACGCTGTAAATGAGCTCCACCTTGAAGTCCTTCAGCGTCTTGATGTTCGACACCGGCGTCGCCACATTCGCGCCAATGGCCGGCCCGACCGCGTCGGGGCGTTTGGCCTTGGCTTTGCCTTTTCCCTTCGCCTTGGCGTCTTGCGCCATCAAAGAGCACGGCAAAGTCAGGGCGGAGAGCAGCAGGGAGGTGAAAAGCAGTCGTTTCATGGTTGGTCTCGTTGTTAAACGCACCGCTCTCGCCAAACATGCCAGCAAAAGCTGTGTCGGATCTAGCAAGCAAGGTCTGAAACGCGCGATAGATTGGCCGCATGGTTATTGTTTCCAATGCCGACACAGCCGAATCAAATTGGAGAACTCGTTTGCTATTGGTTTTGGGGGATTACCGAGAATCGGTAGCCACCATTCCCTAACCGAACTTTCAATTTATCGCCTTTATTGAAAGTCAGCTTGCAGATTTATCGCCCTAGAGCCACTTTTGGCCATGTTTCAACGTCGGGCAGAGGCTGAGTGGCAGCGAAAGCTGGCCACGCCATTCGTGCAGATCGTGTTTGGCGCACGCCAGACAGGGAAGTCCACGCTTCTCAAGGAGCTGATCCCGAATCCGGCGCTGCGGCTGGATTTTTCGGACCCAGGGCAGCGGTCGAGCTTCCTGAGCCAGCCGGAGCAGCTCATCGGCATCTGCAAGGCCATGCCAAAGATGGCGGGACCGCCGGTAGTCGTGATTGATGAGGCGCAGAACGTGCCGGCCATCTTTGATGCGGTGCAGCATCTCTACGACGGCGACAAGAACCGCTGGCGCTTCGTGCTCTGCGGCAGCTCGGCGCGGAAGCTGCGCCTGCTTGGCACCAACCTGCTGCCTGGGCGCTGCATGGTCAGCCATCTTTATCCGCTGACGACAGCGGAGAGGCCCTGCATCGAAGCGCAGGCGCTTTCTTTCACGCCTGCATCCCCGCTGCCGTGGGCGGTGCTTCCCAGCCCGCTGAGTCTGCCGACCTGGCCTGCCGTGGATCTGCCCACCCGCCTCGCCTGGGGCGAGCTGCCGGGCATCGTGAGCGTGGAGGAAAATCTCCGCGCCGATCTGCTGCGTGCCTACAGCATGGTCTATCTGGCAGAGGAGGTGCGGCGCGAGGCGCTGGTGAAGGACTGGGCTGCGTTCTCACGCTTTCTGAAGCTGGCTGCATTTGAAAGCGGGCAGGTCGTGAACTACTCGAACATTGCCCAGCAAGCGGGCGTGTCCCACCCCACGGTGAAGAGCCACTACGAGCTGCTGGAGGACATGTTTATCGGCTTTCGTGTGCCGCCCTTTTCTGGCAGCGCACGGAAGGGGCTGCTCTCCACGCCGCGCTTTTACTTCATCGACCTCGGCGTGCGCCATGCCGCCGCCGGACTCACGCCTTCACGCGATACCGCGCTGGCTGATGCCGGACCCGTCTTCGAGCAATGGGTGGGCATTGAGCTTTGGAAACGCCTGCAATACCTGCAAGACGGTCAATTGAGCTTTCTGCGCACGAAAGACGGCGTGGAGATCGACTTCATCATTGAAAAGAACGGCGTGGTGACCCCTATCGAGGTGAAATGGACCGAGCGCCCGACGCTGTCTGATGCGCGGCACCTGCTGCCCTTCCTCAAAGAACAAGGAACAAAGGCTCCCCACGGCTACATCATCTGCCGCTGCGCCTATCCCATGCAGCTCCACCCGCAGATCACGGCGCTGCCTTGGTTTTGTTTGTGAATTTCTCCTTCTGAAAAGGAGAAATGCGCATTGATGTCTCCGCCGTGGAAGGAGAATACGGCATCACTTCCCCTTCGCCTTCTTCTTCGGCGCCTTCGCCTCAATGATCTGTGCGTCACTCGGAATCGGATGCGTGGCGAAGTCGATCACACCGCCCTCGGGCAGTTCTTTGAGCATGACGTCCTTGATGTGGACCTCCATGGCGGGGCCGCGGTGGATTTGGATGGCGAGGAGGCCTTCGAGGGAGCGTTTGGCTTCTTCGAAGTCGGTGAGCTCCATGGTCGTTTTGCCGTCGATCTGGTGCACGAGGTGGTTTCCCTTCGCGATGAGGGTGTACTCGTGCCACTCGGCCACATCGGCCTCGACAGGGTCACGCTCGGTCGCGAGCCATTTCACGCCGGAGGGGTCGATGACGACGCTCTGGCCGTTTTGCGAGACGATGCCGCGTCCGCCTTCCTCATACATCATCGCGCGATAGGGCGCGTTCGGGTGGATGTCGCACTGGTAGCCGCGGATGGACCATTTTTTGTCGGTGTTCTCGCTGCTGCGGAATTGGATGCCTGTGTTGTTGCCCTTCTGGCGGATTTTGGCCTTCAATTCGAAGTTTTTGACCTTCCCACCGCGCCAGATGAGAAACTGGTTATACGCGAGTTGCTCCGGTCCGGTCGTGTTGCCGACGATTTCGCCGTTTTCGACCTTCCACAGCTCTGGATTGCCATCCCAGCCGCTGAGATCTTTGCCGTTGAAAATGGATTTAAAACCGTCCTGCGCGGAAGCGGCAGAGAAAGCAAGGAGCGAGAGGAGGATGAGACGTTTCATGATTGGTCGCGTGCATAAACGCGACCGTCTCACGAAACCTGCCAGCAAAAGCTGTGTCGGATTTGGCAAGGCGATGGCTTCGGGCAGGTGTTTGACATCCTCTTTGTCGGAGTGACCTTAAAGGGATGAATCTGACACTTCAAATCCCCGACATCCTGGCCCAGTTGCTGGCTCAGGACGAGCCGAGCGAAGGGCGCGGTCTGCTGGTTGAGGCTGTGTGTGGTCTATATGCGCGTCATCGCGTGACCAGTGGCGAGGCGGCGGCCATGCTGGGGATTTCGCGGCCCGATTTCTGGCATGAGCTGGGCCGCCGCAAGATCCCCCGTCAATACACCCAGGAGATGCTAGAGGAGGATTTGGCCTTTGCTCGTCGTCACGGATAACTCGCCGCTCACCGCACTTGCCCTGGCTGACCTGATGCACTTGCTCAGAGCACGCTGGCCGCTGGTGATCGTGCCGCAGGCAGTCTGGGATGAATCACGGCATGTGGGTGACACTGCGGCGCTGCAAAGACTCGACGCGGCACGAGCCGATGGCTGGCTGGAGGTGCGCCACGCCTTGCAGACCGATGAAGTGGCACGCCTGCGGGCCAAACTCGATGCGGGCGAGTCCGAAGCCATCGCGCTCGCTTTGGAATTGAAGGCGGAATGGTTGCTCATCGACGAGTTGAAAGGCCGCAATGTGGCCAAGCAGCTCGGACTCGCTGTCACAGGCACGCTGGGGCTTCTCATCTGGGCGAAGATGTCCGGCCGCTCCCCGTCCTTGCGAGAACTGATCGACCTCGTGGAGTCACGAGGCGAACTCTATCTCTCCCAAGAGCTCAAAGAATCCGCGCTGGCAGCCGTCGGCGAGTGAGCCACTTCACTTCCGAAACATCTTCCCGCGCTTATCGCCGCCGGACAGGATGTAGGCGAGGAGGTCGGCGACTTCGTC
>CAMBPV010000099.1 GCA_945869695.1 Prosthecobacter debontii | reverse complement strand
CGCCCTCAAGAAGCGCCACTGCGTCGCGCTTGAACTGCTCGTCATACGAGCGCTTTAAGGTTGTTGGATTGTTCATGTCAGTTTGGGTAGAGTTACCCAACTTTTGCTGTCCACGAAAACGAAGAAAGCTCACTATCTCAAAACCAGGGCATGGAAGGAAAAACTCTCATATGTTTTTTAACCTGAGCGGGTCGAGCCTTTGCTCAAGGAATACTATGATCAGCGTCAAGAGGAGGAGCCCGTCCCAGGAAAACTGATGGGCGCGAGCCAGATCACGAGTGGCGGGTCTACGGTTGTTAGTCTGTATTGGGGTTGCTCTTAACGTGTCGTACCTGGCTTGCGTTCCCATTTTCACAGGACAAGGGCTGGGCAGTGGCTTCTCGATTGGGATGCTTGGGTAGCTTTCAGCGAAGAGTCATGACTACAGATCAAAGAAAAGCGGCTGACCCGTCCGATCCTGATTCGGGCCGTCGCTTCGGAGGATGATTACTACAACTATGAGTTTGCGCCTTAGCGTTGGCGTTACCTAGCCGTGAAGATGCGCTCCCCAGATGGCGTCCATTCTTTGACGGGATACTGCCTTCGCGCGAGTGAATTGCGCGTGGCATTGGCTAATCTAGTGGGCGTGCCTATGCCTCAAAAGACCGACGCAGAAACGCCAGCGATTGCGATTCGTCCTCCTGGAAACCAAACCTCCGTGACTGTGCGGGTCGCTTTTCCGCCCTCGGCGCAGTCGGATCATTGCGTCTGGATCACCGATTTAATGGCGGACCGTTGGCTTCTTTTTGATGGGGAGTATTGAATGGTGACAGGTTGAGGTTTTATTTTTTGCTTGGCCAAAGCATGAGTTATCGGGTATTCATCGAAGCATGGCTGCATCTGAATGGTTTGTATTGAAGTCGGCGGACAAAGAAGTGTTTGGCCCCACGAGTTTGGAGACCCTGCGCGGTTGGGCATCCGAGGCGAAAATCTCCCCTCTCGACAAGCTATCCAATGATGACAAGCAGAGTTGGGTGAGGGCACCGATGGTTGCCGAATTGCAGATGGACTGGCTGATTGAGATGTCAGACAACTATTTGTATGGCCCTACCAATGTTGGCACCATCCAAGAGTTCATGGCCACCGGAGAGATCGACGGCACGGTGATGGTGATCAATTGCCTCGAGGGAACGGAGTGTCGACTTTCCGATGCACCCTTTTATCAATTCAGCCCGCATCAAGTGCGAGGCGCTGAGAACTCCTTTGTCGGCACTCAGTGGCCTGATGCTGCGCGTTCCGAAGGTGGAGATGCACAACTCAGACAGCGCACAAACTTGCTGGAGAAGCAGGTGATGGAACTGCAGCGGACCGTGGACCAGTGGGAACAGGCCTACGAGAGTCTGAAGCAGCAGTTTATCGAGACCACGGGTCGTGAGCCGGTTTAGCTTATCGGTGATCATTCTTCTGGGGCTTACTCTTTCGGGGCTAAGCACTGAATCAGAACTGTTTGCCGTCGAGGAGCCCCTGATGGGAACTCGGTTTCGGATCGCCGTCTATGCGGTTGATTCTGCGGAGGCCAAACGGGCTGCGGATCTTGCATTCGCGCGGGTTCGGGTTCTAAACCTGGTTTACTCCGACTACTTGAGGGAGAGTGAGGTCATGAAGCTTTGTGTTTCGCCTGCTGGCGTGCCGGTGAAGGTGAGTTCAGATTTGTTTTCTCTCCTTGAAAGCGCTGAGCGGATCGCTTCCATCAGCGGAGGTGCTTTTGATGTCACTTCGGGACACCTGACCCATTTGTGGCGCCGCACGAAAAGGCAGAAGACGTTACCTACGGAGGGTCGATTGTCAGAAGCTCTTGCAAAAACCAACTGGCAGTGGGTGAAACTAGACCCGCTCCGGAGCGAAGTTACCTTGGCTAAGCCCGAACTTTTGCTGGATTTAGGCGGCATTGCCAAAGGACGGGCGGCTGACGAGGCCTTGAAGGTGCTGATCGAACAAGGGATGCCGCGAGCTATGGTGATTGCGGGTGGTGATATGGCGATTGGCGACTCTCCTCCCAATCGAAAGGGATGGGCGGTTCAGCTTAAAACTTCGGAATCGGATAAGGCTGAAAATGTGGGGCTCAGCTTGAGGAATTGTGGAGTTTCAACTTCGGGAGATCTCCACCAATATGTCGAGATCCAAGGCAAGCGATATGCGCACATCATCAATCCGAAAACGGGTATTGGCCTTACCAGTGGAATTGCCTGTTCGGTGATAGCTCCCAATGCGACGATAAGCGATGCATTGGCTACGGCCATTTGTGTTCTCGGGGCGGAGAAAGGCCTGAATATCTTGAAGGCGGTGCCCGGGTATGATGCGAGAGTTGTGACAGAGGAAGGGGTGCAATCGACTCCGGGATTCCCGAAGACCGAGCGTATTCATCCTTAGCTCAGGCTACTCTTCGGCCTTCACGGCCTGTTCCGCCTCGCGCTTGGCTTCCTCATCAGCCGATTCTTCTCCATCGAGATCACGTGCTGCGCCGACTTTGAGTGAGACGCGCAAGTCATGCCTTGCTGCGGCGACGTTGAGGAGAGAGCGAATCGAACTCACCGTGAGTCCATTCTTTCCGATGACACGCTTGACGTCCTCTGGGGCGAGTTGAACCCGGTAACTCACCGTGCCGCCCGAAGTGTGTCCGATGGCGATCGATGCCTGCTGTGGATGGTCGATTAGATTCGCCACCACATAGGAGAGGAATTCGAGCAGGGCTTCGGGAGCGTCCATGAATTCGAAAGTGAGTTTAAAAAAGAAAGGGCACCCAAAGATTAGGTGCCCTGCAAAGCGGAGAGCCGTTTCTCCTGGCTGACTACTTCGATGCAACCTGAGTCCGCTTGATCAATTGGCGAACGGTGTCGCTAGGCTGTGCACCTTTGGCGATCCAAGCTTCGACCTTCGCGGAATCCACGGTGAAATTATCCTTTTCCTTCTGAGGATCGTAGGTGCCGAGCTGATCGAGGAAACCACCATCACGCTTTTTGCGTTGATCAACAGCCACAACGCGGTAAACCGGGTGATTGTGGGTGCCAATTTGACGAAGTCTGATAGCTACGGCCATGGTAATCTGTTTCTCTGGGGTAAAAGGATGGTTAGGGGGAGGAGGAACATGCCGGGTTGCCTTCTGAAATCAAGGCCTTTTTTGCCAAGTTTTATCAATTCTCATCGACGACGGAAGGTCAATCTCTCTAAAAAGGGTTGATTTTGAACTGATGAGTCAGTTTTCTGGGGCTGGTTTGAAAAGGTGATGGGTTCAATGGCGTACGTCCGATTCATGAACTTACCCGGCCCACAGCATCCGATCACGCGAAGGGAAATGATCCAAGCGGGAGCGGTGGGAATTTTGGGATTGGGGATGAATCACCTCACTGCTCTGCAAGCATTGGGTTCACCCGACGCGAGGCCTCCGAGGGCGAAGTCAGTCATTTACATCTTCCTCTCAGGTGGGCTGGCCCAGCATGAGAGTTTCGACATGAAGCCGAATGCTCCGATGGAGATTCGAGGCGACTTCAAGCCGATCCGCACCCAGACTCCTGGCACGCATATCTGCGAGCATCTTCCGAACCTCGCACGCATCTCCGAGAAGTGGTCACTCGTGAGATCACTGACTCACGCGAGCAGCGATCACTCGCTTGCCCATCACATCATGTTGACGGGCAGAAGTGAGGCTCCCTTGGGTTTTAGTCCTGCAAAACCGCAAAAATCGGATCATCCGAGCATCGCAGCTTTAGCGACGGCCCTTTTGCCGAAACGAAAAGACAATCTTCCGCCTGCCATCGTGCTTCCGGATCGATTGGTGCACCGCGAAGGCCGCACGCTCGCAGGCCAGTTCGGCGGGATGCTGGGTTCCCAGTTCGATCCTTGGTTTTTGGAAATGGCACCCTACCACCCGAAGCACTACGGTGCCTTTCCCAAGTATCTTTTTCATCATGAAAGAGGGTTCGAGACGGAGCCTTCGTTGCGGTTTCAGGCACCTCACCTTTCATTGCCTCAGGGGCTGACTCTGGACCGAGTGATGGATCGCGTGTCATTGCGAACCGCTTTGGAGAATCAGACGGATGACCTCACGGCTTTGGCGGGCGATGAGAGCTTTGATTCCACCCGGCAGGCTGCCATCGGTCTCTTGGGTAATCGAAAGGTTCATGATGCCTTCAGCTTGGAAAAAGTGGATCCCAAAATGCTAGATCGCTACGGACGCCACAGTTTCGGATGGTCCTTGCTCATGGCGAGAAAGCTGATCTCGAGCGGGGTGAATCTTGTTCAGGTGAATCTGGGCAACAATGAGACTTGGGACACGCATCAGGCTGCTTGGGGTAATCTCAAAAACTTCCTCCTGCCGCCGATGGATCAGGCGGTGAGTGCTTTGATTGAAGATCTGGACGCAAGTGGACAGCTCGACGACACACTGATCATTATGGGGGGCGAGTTTGGTCGCACGCCGAAGATCAAAAGCATCACATCCACTGCACTGCCAGGTCGCGATCACTGGGGACATGCTCAGAGCGTATTATTGGCGGGCGGTGGCATCAAAGGGGGGCGTGTCATTGGCGAAACCGACAAGATTGGAGGGTATCCAATGAGTGATGCACAGACTCCCGAAAACCTGGCGGCCACGATTTACGAAGCACTCGGGCTCCCACGAGACCTCATGTGGCACGACTTCACGGGCAGGCCGCATACGCTTTACATGGGATCACCGATTAAAGGGTTGACCTGAGCAAAAACTACGGACTGTAAGCCCACTCAGGGGCATTCATCAAAGCCCAGAGAACGTCTTCCATTCGACTGCGCCATTTGACATCCAGTTTATCGGAGGGTGGGTCACCGCGACGTGCGGCCTTCTCTTGTTCCATTCTCACATTGGTCGCCTCCCCGTCGAGGTGATTGGACCAGCTTACATAGGGTGTCCGGGTGCGGGTGATTTTGGATTTCGAGTTTGAGTCTTCCCGTTTTGCAATGCGGTTTTCGAACCCCTCCGTCAGGTATTCGGTGTACGACTTGCGCTCCTCGGCGCTCGGTTTGCGGGTGAGAAGTTTGAGGAAAAGACGATCAATGAAGTGATCGAGTGTTTCATTTTCAAGAGCGAGCGCGGTGACGCCGTGGTCATCACTGAGGCGGGTGAGCCAGATGCCAAGTGTGCCGTTGCTGAGGATGGCCGGTTGGAGCGTATTGGGCTCCGCGTCACGTTTACTGATGGGGTCCTGACGAGAGCCTCTCCAGCCGAATGAAGTGAGAACATCTGCCACCGCTTGAATACGGGGAAGAGCGAGGCTTGGGCGGTCGCGCTCATTGCTGGTGCTGGTGAGCATCCAGGAGCGATGCGGTTTGCCGAGATGAATGGCATTCTTCAGGTCTCGTTGGTTATCGATGTCGAGGCAGACTTCCTCCGTCCGGAATGGCTTACCCGCAGCAGCAAAAAGGCTATCAACGATCTGTTCAGCCATCAGTCGACGAGGAGCAGGACTTGTATAAAGGGGACTCGTTTGCTTCAGGCTGGCGTCGGTGGCACGCTGGTAGGCGTGACTGTTAAAAATGAGTCGAGAGAGGTTCTTCACATCATAACCTCCGCGTGCAAACTCGCGGCCTAGCCATCTGATGAGATCGGGGTGGGTGGGCTGACCTTTTTCCCAGTCTTCGACGGGTTCGACAATGCCGCGCCCCATTAAACGTGACCAGATGCGATTGGCTGTGACTTGGGCGAAGCGTTCATTCTGCGGAGCCGTGATCATGGCGGCGAGGGTATCGCGCGTGTCTTGGGTATCCTCCGCCAATTCAGCAGCCGACGGATCACAAAACTCAGCGAAGGGCCACTTGGGTTGCACCTTCGTTCCAGGCTTGAGAGTGACTTGAATGAGCGGTTTGCGCCCTCCAGCATGGAGTTTATCCATGGGCACGCTGCTGGTCTTAGGCACTTCGATTTCCCGTGTCCCGAGCATGGCTGCCAACTCGAAGAGATCCTGTTGCAAGGATTTTCCTGTGGGCGAGTCGTGGCAGCGCGCGCACTTCATTTCGACTCCAAGAAAAGCGGTGCTCACAATGGTGCCCTTTGCTGCCATGGGCACGTCGTTTTGAGATGCGGTTCCAAAGCCTGCCGGCCCGCCGAGACGCTCGCTGCCTCTCATTCGGAGAAGTTCGGTCACGAAGAGATCCATCGGCTTGTTGTCCTGGAGAGACTCATAAAGCCACCAGCGGAAGGGGCCGGTGTTGTTAAGCGTCGGATTGAGGATGTTGGGATTTTCGGCTAACACATCCTGCCAATAGCCCATCCAGTTGTCTGCCCACCGATTGTCATTGAGGAGAGTGTCGATGACTGTTTTGCGGTCAGGATTCTTTTCGAAGGATCGTATTTCTTCGAGGGTCGGAGGAACGCCGACCGTATCCAAGTAAATGCGTCGAAGGAAGGTGAGGTCGTCGGTCAAAGGTGAAAGAGTCAGATGATCCGCACGAATGTCTGGCCAGTGGGCACCTTCTTTAATCCAGGTGGTGAGGGTGAACACTTCAGCTTGGGTTAGTGGTTTTCCTTTGGGCGGCATGATCTCGTCTTCGTCCGTCGTCGTGATCCGTGCGATGAGTGAACTGTGTTCAGGGTTACCAGGTTCGACAGCTGCTCCTTCGGATTTGCCTCCGTTGAGTGCGGTGGCGAGCGAATCGAGATGTAGTCCACCCTTGGCTTTTGTGCCCCGATGACACTCGTTGCATTTGGCTTCGAGTATCGGCTGGATATCCTTGAAAAAGTCGATGCTGCCCTTGTGTGAGTCTTGCTCTTTTACCCCGTCGATGCGAGCAGCGATAAAATGATCAATTTCATTGTTAGCAGGAAAACCTTTGGGCAGGTCGGGCACCTTTATGGCAGTGGCCTTTGTCAGCCAAGATGCGGCTATTTGGCGACGTCGCGCCCAATAGCTCTCTGAGTTCGCTCTGAGCTCGGAACGTTTTTTAGCATTCATCGCAGCGTAGTGCTGCGCTCGCTCGGCCTCATAAGTTGCCCACCCGGAGTCATTGTAGGGGACTTCGCGCTTATTCGGGGTGATGAGACTCCAAGAATCGGTCCCCTCTTTCGACCACGCCACAACAGTCTCTCCGAGTTCAGGCCTGCGGATGCTTTTGCCGGTGTAACTACCGACCAAGGTCTCAAGGACGATGAATATGGGTTTTCCGGTGCTGGTGAACTCGCACCATGACTCGCGATTTCCGGGTGGCACGAAACGGAAGTCTGAGCCTAGGTTGAGATGTTCCTTTTGTTCAGCGACGAGATGATGGCCATCTGAGTCACTCGGCGGAAAGGGAGTGGTGAGAACGGTTTTGTTATCGATGTATAGATTCGTGGCACCGCGGGCTCGAAGCAGAAGTCGATGCTTTCCTTTGGGCAGATTGATGTTCGCTGCGGCTCTCAATAAAAAGGGAACGTGACGATCTCCGCGCACCCCCGTATCGACGTATTTTTGCGGAACCTCAAAAAAACCAAAGGCGTCTTCCGTGTAGGTTTCCCCCACCTTAGGCGGCTCACTTGGCCATGCATTAGCGTCTGGCATTCCTTCTTCCGCGATTTGAACGAGCACGCGACCTTCCGGAACCTGCTTCTTGGCGATGGGTGGAGGTGGCGGGACAAATTGATAGCGAGCTTTGAGCGCACCGACATCGATCGGACCGCGATAAATGGCCACCTCATCCAGCCACCCATTGAAGGAGTGGGAGGATTCGCGTGTGGAGCCCGTCCCGAGCATCAGCGAATCTCCGTCAGCGACCGGAGCGCGATCCGTGGCTCCGCCCATGTCCCACATCCCGTCCGTTTCTCGCCCATCAATATAGCCCTTGATGCTCTTTGGTTTTCCAAAGGTGTAAGTAATGGCAATGTGGTGCCAGCCGAGGGTGGGTAGCGTTTCCTTTGACCACCACCGGTGCCAGTCGCCTTTTTTACCGGGCACATCAGCACTGCGAAACAGAAATCCAATTTGGGCACCGCCTTTCGCCGTCTGGAGACGCATGGCGTAGTTCTGGTTATTGACTCCGAATTCGTTCGTGCCGAGGCGCCCTTTCCCGATGATGTAGGGCGTGCCCTTCAAATCAGCTGTCTTGACCCATGCTTCGAGCGTTAAGGTTTCATTCAGGCCAAACCGCAGCTCCTCGCGATCCGCGACCATGATCGACTCTTTTTTGCCGTCACCCTTGAAGCGCATGGCGGTGTTCTCTTTTGGGAATGTCGGGTAAGTTGGCGCGCGTGGGCCGATTTCTTTTGCGTCATCAAAACGCCATTGCATGACCGGAGGGGCGATGGGCTTGTCAGTCACATCGTTTCCACCGCTGTCATTTTGAGCAGAGGCAAGAGCACTGAAGAGGAGGGGAATCAGAACAGACCGGGTCATGATGTTATGAACGTCACCTGAATGAAGGTTTCAGCTTGTTCGTGACCCCACTTTCGTGAGGGGGAACGCTAGGCTTATGGTGTTAACTAGGGTGAGTTCAGGAGCTTCTTGGCTTCCTCGGCGCCGATCTCGCGAACCATAATGTTTCTCCAGCGGATTTCCCCACCGTGAGTTTGAAGCATGATCGGTCCTTTGGCGGGCAGGGGAACCGATTTGTCAGGATAGTTTTCGAGCGGGGCACCATCGACTACGAGTTGATCATTTAGCCACACCCAGGTGCGGGCGCCGATCATCCGAATGCGAAAGGCATTCCACTCCCCGAAAGGTTTATCGGCGAGAACTTTGGGATCTCGTCCCGGGGTGTTTGGTGTGTTATTGAAAAGCCCGCCAGAGCCCAAGTGGGGTTTTCGATCAGGCTTTTTCGGGTCAAAAATCTGGTTTTTGTCCCAGATCTGAACCTGAGGGACGCCGCGCAGGTAAATACCGCTATCCGCGCCTGCGACGGTTCGATATTCGACTTGGAACTCCATGTCTCCAAACTCCTTGTCGGTCGTTGCATACGGGCCTGTTCCCACATTCACAAGCTCGCCATTTTCTACATGCCAGTGCTGAGAAAATTCGGCGCGCATTTTTTGGAGGGCCGCTTCCTTTTTCTCTCCTTCGAGCTTCGCCACCGAGTGAGGATTAAGGCCGTGCCACCCGGTGAGGTCCTTCGCATTAAAAAGGGGCTTCAAGCCTGTGGGTGATTGCAGATCCTGCGCAATCATCGGGGTGAGGGACGCGGTTGCGAGGAGGATAACGGCCGAGAGGTTGGTAATCGTGGTGGGGCTCATGGGTGGTTGAGAGTTACGGCGGAGAGGAAAGATCCTTTCGTTGAGGGAACTTATTCACATTTTGGAGAGCTGTGGAGACTCGAAAACCACAATATGTAGTTGTTCACACCCTCGGTGAGCACAATATTTTGCGGTTTTTGCACTTTTCGTTTGGCTGTTCCGAGTTCGGTATGGTTAAATCAGACTTCGCTTTCTCTTTCACACCATGTACCTCAAGACTCTCACCATCCACGGCTTCAAATCCTTTGCCGACAAGACCCATTTTGAGTTCCATCCTGGCGTTACAGGGATCGTGGGGCCAAATGGCTGTGGTAAATCAAATGTCGTCGATGCTGTCCGTTGGGTGCTGGGGGAGACTTCTGCCAAGGCACTTCGAGGAGATGAAATGGCAGACGTTATCTTCAACGGCACCGACAAACGCAAGCCTGTGGGCATGGCTGAGGTGGTCTTGGTGTTTGGGGATTGTGAGAAGGCGCTGGGGGTCGATTACAATGAGGTAGCGATCTGCCGCCGCGTTTTCCGCGATGGGCGTTCTGAGTATCGGCTAAACAATACGGTCTGCCGTTTGAAGGATCTCCAAGACCTGCTCTCGGGCACCGGGATCGGACGGACGGCTTATTCGATCATGGCTCAGGGGCAGATCGACATGCTGCTGAGTTCGAAACCGGAGGATCGGCGAACGGTGTTCGAAGAGGCTGCGGGGATCACGAAATTTAAAGGGCAGAAAAAAGAGGCGCTTCGGAAATTGGACTACACGGAGGCCAATCTACTGCGTGTAGCCGATATCGTGGCCGAGGTGAAGAGGCAAATGGGATCTCTGCAACGTCAGGCGGCAAAGGCAAGGCGTTACCAGGCGTTCATGTCGGATTTGCGCACCCTGGATACGCACTTGGGATACAAGCACTACACCGAGTTCAACGCGGAAAAATCAGAGGCAGAGACTCACATTCGCACACTCGCTCTGCAGCTCGATCAATTGCAACGTCGTCTTCAAAGCACGGAAACGGAAACGGCGGAGACGCGTGAGGCTTACCACGCTGTGGAGTCCACCATCAATCAGTTGAGAGGCCAGTCTCAAATGTTGCGCTCCCAAGTGCAGAGTGCGGAAGGCCGGATGGGATTTAATCAGGAGAGATCTGAGGAGCTGCATACCCGCATCCAGCAGAACAATGATGACATTTCTTCGAGTCGGGCTCTTTTGGAGGAACAGCAGAGAGAACTCTCGAGCGCTGATGAGCAGATTCAGCAGTTGTTTGCGAACATCGAATCGCGGCAGGCATTGCTATCGGAGCATCAAGGTGGCCATCAATCGATTATTCCAGAGAGGGTCAGGGTCGAGGGTGAGCGGCGCAGCGTGAGAGAGCAGATCTTGCGTTTTGAGGGCCAGATCGCGACATCGGAAGCAAAGGCGCAAAGTTTGACAAGTCAGATTTCAGCGGACCGGCAGCGCCATGAGTCGCTTCAAAAGGATCGCCAAGCCGCTGCTCAAGCGAAAGAGACCAGCCAAGTGGAGCATGATAAGCTACAGGAGATGATTCAGGAATTGGATCATCGCCGCACGGAATTGGACACCAAGCTGAAGGATTGTGCGAGAGAGATCGTCGAGCGTCGGAGGCAGAGGGATGCACTGACTGAAGAGCTTCACGAGGTGCAACGGACGGTGACCCAGCGGAAGTCACGCTTTGAGGCGCTCCAGCAGCTTTTGCAAAAAGGCGAGGGGCTCGAGCAGGGCACGCAGCATGTGCTGCGAGGCCTTGATAATCCGGAAGTTTACAGCACGGGGGTGCGGGGCCTTTTAGCATCGGCTTTCGAGGTTGAGCCGACCTACATCGCAGCCATCGAAGCGGCGCTGCGTGAAAATCTGCAAGCTGTGATGCTCGCGGATGCGGATTTGGCCTCTCAGATCATGGATCGACTCACGGGGCAGAAGATGGGTAAGGCCGTGCTGCTGCCCCAGGATTTCGCCACGCTCCGCCCGGCACAAGACCGTCAATTGCTCCCGAGTGGCGCTGTAGCGTGGGCGATTGATAAAGTGAAGGCCTCTCCGACGGTGCAGGCGCTATTGGACCACCTCCTTTGCAATGTTTTGATCGCGGAGGACCTCAATGCGGCGCTACGACTCAAGCGCCAGCATCCAGATCTGGCCATCTGCACCATGAACGGTGAGTTAGTCTCCACGGATGGTGTGATTTTTGGCGGAGCAGGAAAAGAAGAAGCGATCTCGACTCTGCGGCGGGAATCCGAAGTGCGTTCCCTACGTCTGGAAGTTGAAGGGCTCGAGCTTCAACTCATGGAACGTGAGGAAAATGTGGCGACGCTGCGTGCTCAATTGGAGGAGCAACAGCAGGAGGAAGTGGCGCTCCGTGATCAGAGTCAGCGAGCCAGGGAGGAGTTTTCCCAGATCCAAGGCCAGATCACCGTGGTGCAACGGGCACTCCAGCAGGCTTCAGCTAAACTGGATAGTTTTGATTGGGAGCAGGAACAAATCTCAGGTCGGATCGCAGAGGCGGAAGCGCAGGCTGCTGCCCACCGTGAAGCCGGTGCTTCGAGCCTGGAGCAGGTTCAAGTTTTCCGCGCACGCGAGAGTGAATTGGAGGTCGAAATCGAAGGCATTTCGCGTCGTGAAATGGAGTCCCAAGAGAGGCTCAATGAATTGAGGACGGCCTTGGCCTTGGCTCAAGGCTCGCTCCAGTCTGTTGAGCGCCAGAAAGCACCGCTCGCAAACCGCATGGTGGAACTGCAGAGCTCCATTCAGCGTTTCGAACAGGAGATCCAAAACTGGCAACAGCGTGTTCAAGCCAGTGAGGCTGAGAATGCAAGACTGGCAGAGCAAATCGAGGAACAGAGATCTGCCGTGTCTCGAATCGAGGAAGACTTGCAGATTCGCTCTGAGGATCGCGCCGCGGCGTTTGAGAAGGTGACCGAACTCGAAACGAGATTGACGGGGCTGCGCCACCAAGCTTCGGAAATGAGCGATTCACGCAATCGGGCTGAAGTGCAATTGACCCGGGTGGATCTAAGATTGGAAAATCTGAACAATCAGTTGGTGGAGCGTTATCAGCTTAATTTGGAATCTTTTGAGCCGGATCCTCATTCATTGCTCATGGCCATCTCGGCTCAAAAGAAGAGTCGGGAGCGAGGCGGGAAACGGAAGTTGAATGGAGATGCCGATTCAGAGGGTTCGGATGAAGGAACGAATTCCGGTGAAACTGAGAACGACAAGGAAGCGGCGGACATCGCCGAGGTCTTATCGGAAGGTGAGCCCGATTGGGATTTCGTGGCTGAAGCCGTGACTGAACTGCGTCAGAAGCTCGATGGTATCGGTCCCGTGAATTTGGAGGCGATCCAGGAGTTTGCAGAACTGGAAGAGCGACATCTCTTCTTGGACACCCAGCACAATGATCTCGTGAGATCCAAGGAGGAACTCCTTCAAGTGATCGCCAAGATCAACGAAACGACCAAGGTCATGTTTTCGGAGACGTTCAATCTCGTGCGCGGACATTTCCATGACAATTTCAGAGAGCTATTCGGGGCCACAGCAAAAGCAGATTTGCTCCTCGTGGATGAAGCTGATCCGCTTGAAAGCGGGATTGAAATCATCGCAAAACCACCAGGTAAGAAGCTGCAAACCATTTCACTTTTGTCGGGCGGTGAGCGCTCCATGACAGCCGTGGCTCTGCTCTTTTCGATCTACATGGTGAAGCCTTCGCCTTTTTGTATTCTGGATGAGCTCGATGCTCCGTTGGACGAATCGAACATTGGTCGGTTCCTGAACATGCTGGATCGATTCATTGCGCAAAGTCAGTTCATCATCGTCACACATAATAAGAGGACGATGAGCAGGGCGGATGTGATTTACGGTGTCACGATGCAGGAGTTCGGTGTGAGTAAACCGATCGGTGTGCGGATGGCCCCGCAAGAAGAGGCGGTGCCCCAAGAGCAGACATTGGCTCCTGAGGCTGAAACCATTGACGTGGCTGAATCTTCGGAGGCCGAACCTGCTGTAACTTAGGACTCGTCAGGTCACGCGCTTCATTATCGGTAATGGATCGAAGCTCCGCCTCCTCCTGAGAAAACCCCTCCTAGCCGAGGGGCGGCTTCAACCTCTGGCAACATCCAAACGTGAGTCCGAAGGCGCTTGTGATGAATCGCCACCCAAGCCCAGACGCTCGCGACCAATGCGATGAGTGATAGGAGAACGCACATTCCAATGATCCACTTTTTCGGATTCGAATTCTCGACCTGACTCTCTCTTACCATCGAGGCTGTAAGGGCGGCTTCTCGATTTTCCGTGTCAACCGGTCCCAGAGTCGGCATCGAAGCCTCAGCTAGACTTGGATTTTCGGCGTGGGTTACTTTCTCCAACCAGAAGAGTCGTATCGAAAGACGCACGGTAAAGCGGTGCATCTGTTCCAATGGATCGGTGACCTCTTTTGCGTCAGTGGCGCAGTCGTCGATCAAGCTCTTGAGGTACCCCGCATCTGCTTTTCGATGCACTGAGTTACTCAGAAAAACTCGTGCCCTCCATGGCTCGCCGAGAGGATAAACAACGAGACATGAATCACGCGACGTCAAGATACCTGAACCTATCTGGGAGAGATCCACCCCCTCCGGAATGGTTTGATCTCGGTCGGTCACTACGACATAGGCTGATATCTTGGCGTCCCGATTGTGAAACTCTAGGAACCGACTCAAGTCTTCTCTTTGAGTTTCGGATACGTGAGTATCTGGATCTATGAGGTAACAGTCTGGCGGGCTGAGACGGCAGGTGTGGATAAATGAGTCATCCAAAGCCCGAAACTCGCCGGCGGGAGTCGGCAGAACTTGCTCCTCAATGTGGAGCGGTTTACCCAATAAAGAGTCTGGCAAAAAGAGCGAGAGGTCGAAATCTCTCTCTTCATCGATTTGTGCATTGAGGGAGGGGGGCTCTGCCGGGAGCATCGGGGGCAGGTCTTGGAGATCCTCAGCTGTCAGGAGGGCGCTTGGAATGAGTGGCGTTCCGTTCAGAATCGGAGCACGAGCGGAAATAGGATTCACGCCAACTTCAGGTGCCTGCCATTCAGGTAAGGGTAGAACTCTGTCGATCTCAGAGCCCAAGATGAGTCCATAGGTAAAGGTCAAAGCGAACGTTGCTTTGAAAAAGACCCTGAAACTGGAGCGGTTCATTGACATCAGTCGAGGCGATAATTCGAAGGTTCCTGATCGACTAATGCAGTGCGGGCAGGGGTTCTCAATGGCGTAAGACCCAAGTCTGTGGCCAACGCATGGGTGGACGAGACCCTCGGATCGCGAAGGCTTGATTTGCCGATCTTTCGGAGTGCTTTGTCGAGTTGATTGATTGCAGTTTGGACAGCCCGACCATAGTCACCCTTCAAAAGGTGAGGTGACATTAACCTGAGTATTCTCTCAGCTTCGATTTCTGATGCCATCATTTCGATGGCATAGCCAAGCCCGAAGGATGCGGTCGAAGCAGATGGGTCCACGACGAGAACGACGCCATACTCGTTCCTTTTCGTGATCTCCTGAGTTCCGAAGGCGGCGTGATTCAGCAGCCAGAAAGCCACCTCTGAACTGGAGAAGCTCTGGGGTAGAACTCCGAAATAAACGGCAAAAAAGACTTGGGGGAAGCGCCGTTCAAATTCGTCGAGGGAGGACTCCAGTATGCGCCTTTCACCAAGCCGCAGGCAGTTCGCCGGATCCGTCAGCCGATCCAACCTGACCCAGTGATCTCCCAGTTTTGAGCATAATACACTGGAGTTGAACCCGCAGAACTCACAGTGTTCGGCGTTCGGCTGGACCTGGGAATGGCAGCGCGGGCACTTCATTATTATGGAATATATGGCAAATCGAACTGAATTTCAACAAAAAAGTAACACATTAGGAACGAAAACTGTTTACTCTTCTGTTGGTTTATGGTTCAAATGGTCATATTGATTTAATTGTCATTGATTTTGAGCGAAAAAAATAAGCGACCGTCAAAAGACAGAACCAACAACTCTCTACCCTGAATATGAAGCCAACCCTCGCCACCACGTTCTTAATTCTCATCGCTGCGTTGCCCTCCGCGAGGGGAGCATGGCAGAAGGTTCCAGCCGTTGAGAAGCGCAGTTTAGATATTGCAGTCGCTTCGATCCCGGGGACAAAGATCACCTCCAGCAAGGGTATCGGTAACGCAGATGCCCTCCTTTCGGATGATCCAACGGAAGGTGTTACGGTTTCTGTTGGTGTGAGTGAGGCGGTGATCCAACTTCAAGGACAGCGTTTGGTTGACACGGTTGCTTTCATGAATGACGCGATCGGAGGCAAGGCAACAATTTCAGGTAGCTCGGACAACAAAACTTGGACCCACCTCGGGCACAGTCTCTTCACACCGGCTGATCAGAGTATCACGGTTGCCTTCGCGGGTGCGCAGATTCGCTACATTAAATTGAATCTCGAGCTGTCCAAGGGTGGAACGCTGAAAAACTTCCAAGTTTTTGGAGGGGACTCCGACCGTGACTACAGCATCAGCCAAGATCCATCCGGACAAGGTGGCAATACGGTCAATATGGCAGGTGGTATGGGGGGGTCCCGTGTGATCTATATCCATCCCTCCTCGAACAGAGATTCAGAGGTCTCGGGTCTAGCGAAGGGACAGTCCAAATTCGATTTCCCAGAGTCAAATGAGAAGTACCGCACAGTGATTTATGACCTGGGTGAAACCCGCACCCTCTCTGAGTTTGGTTCCGTTCATTCCCCTCGTCCGGTTCGCTTGGAGGTTTTTGCCTTTGATCAACTCCCGGAAAAGGAAGATTGGAGAGGAAGGCTTTCATTCGACTCCTCGGTTTTTGAGAGCACCCAGCCAGTGGTCTCCAAGGAAGATGCTCAAGGCTTGGGTTACATCAAGGTGAAGGCCCAAAAACCAGTGAAAGCCCGCTACGTGGCTCTCCGGTGGGAGCCTGACTTTAATCCACCTGCCTTCTCTGTGAGTGGTCCGATTATAAGCGGTGCGGGTTTTTCGAGTCCTCGGTACAATGGCGTGGGCGGAAACGGGGGTGGGGGCGGAAATGCTGGGGGCTCCGGCAACAATCAAGATCAGGGTGGTGGTGGTGGCGCTGGTGGATCATCGGGTCCTTACACCGTGGGACTCTCTCCATTTGCGATCGGTGGTCTTGGAAGCGGCGGATACGCGGGTGGTGGCGGGAGTTTGAATCAAGCGACTCAGGATGGGCAGAATGGCAATGCGAACGGTAATGCGAATGGTAACGGAAATGGCAATGCGAACGGTAATGCGAATGGGAACCGTCCCATCATCGTCGTAAACCCTCCTCCGGCGAGCCCGTAGTCTTTGTTGAATTGATTGAGCCGCACTTCCAGAAATGGAGTGCGGCTTTTTTGTGCGTAGCTGAAAACATGCAGACCGTTTTTCTAAACAGAATGAGCTCGCATGTGTCCTTAACAAGTCGGGTGAACTTATTCTGAGAACTGGCCGACTTTCAGTAACTCAATTTTCTTGGGACTTGAGAACTGACCCTTTTCAAGTGTATCCTCTCGTATGTACCAGAGAGCCCAACCTCGAATCTGCTCACT